>JAVBSG010000188.1:0-25552 GCA_031547245.1 Propionivibrio sp. | reverse complement strand
GGCGTTCATTCGGCACGCTATGCCGGGGAACCGAAATCCGACGAGCGGAACAACCAGAAGCTCATCGCCGACCTGTCCGACAAGGCCGACAAACGAGCCCATTACGTCTGCGTGCTGGTTTTCGTCCGCCATGCCGACGATCCGCAGCCGATCATCACTGAAGGCGAATGGCACGGTGAAATTGTGGACACCCCGCGCGGCGAAGGCGGATTTGGCTACGACCCCTATTTTTTCCTCCCCGAAATGGGCGTCACCTGCGCCGAACTCGACGCTGCCGAGAAAAACCGCCGCTCGCATCGAGGCCAGGCGCTGCGGCAGCTGGTTGAGCGCCTGAAAGCAAAATCCGCATGACCCTGCGCAAGCCGGCACGCGTCATCCCGATTCACCCCGCCGGCAAGGCGCAGCAAGCAACTCCCGGGCTGGAGTTTCACGAAGCCGTGCCGCTCTCGCTGTACGTCCACATTCCGTGGTGCGTACAAAAATGCCCCTACTGCGACTTCAACTCGCACCCCACGCGCGAACGCATACCGGAAGAGGAATACGTCGCCGCGCTGATCGCCGACCTGGAATCGGCGCTGCCGCTGATCTGGGGGCGCAAAATCGTCAGCATATTCTTTGGCGGCGGCACGCCCAGCCTGCTTTCCGGCTCCGGCGTGGATAAACTGCTGACCGGCCTGCGCATGCGTCTGCCGATCCTGCCCAACGCGGAAATCACGCTGGAGGCCAATCCTGGCACGGCGGAGGCCGGCAAGTTCGCCGCCTTCCGCGCCGCTGGAATCACCCGCCTGTCGCTTGGCATTCAGAGCTTCGATTCCGGGTATCTCAAGGCGCTGGGGAGGATACACGACGGCAGTGAAGCCCGGCAGGCCATCGCCATGGCCAGGGAGCATTTCGACAATTTCAATCTCGACCTGATGTATGGACTGCCAGGCCAGAACATCGAACAGGCGCTTGCCGACCTGCGTGAGGCCTTGTCGTTTTCGCCCACGCACCTTTCGTGCTATCAGCTCACCCTGGAACCCAACACCGCGTTCGCCGCCTCGCCCCCGGCGCTTCCCGATCCCGATGACTGCGCAGACATGCAGGAAGCCATCGAGGCCACACTCGCCACCGCCGGATTCGTACACTACGAAACGTCGGCCTTTGCCCTTCCCGAACGTTTCTGCCGGCACAACCTCAACTACTGGACATTCGGCGACTACCTCGGCATCGGCGCCGGCGCCCACAGCAAACTGACCGTTTTCGACGGCGGGCAATGGCAAGTCCGTCGACAGGTCCGATGGAAGCAGCCCAAGCAATATTTGGCAAAAGTGGCCGAGGGCCGGCCATTGCAGGAGGAATTCACGGTCTCTTCCAGCGACCTGCCCTTCGAATTCATGATGAACGCATTACGCTTGAATCAGGGATTCGACGGCTCGCTTTTCGCTGCACGCACCGCACAGCCGCTGCACGTCATCGACCCCGTCCTGCAAAGGGCCGTCGGAGAAAAACTGCTTACCTACGATCAAGGAAAAATTGCCCCGACAAAACAGGGGCAACGTTTCCTCAACCGGCTTCTGGAAATGTTAATGGCATAGCCGCGAACACTCCAGCTTTTCTATTGAGCCTTGCTGCGAACCAGCCAGCGGCGCGATCCGCCGCCCACGACACCAAGCATGCCGAGACCGATCAGCGCCAGCGAACCGGGTTCCGGCACGTCGTTTCCGCTGGAACCTGCTGACGATAGGGCATTGGTACTCACCAGGATATTGTCATTGGCGCAGTTCTCGGTCCAGTGAATGTCAAAGGAAGAAAAACCATCCCAGCCGCCCAACTCCAGGACCGACATATCGAGCGCAATTTCGTAGAAGTAGTGCAGATCGTCCAGCCAGGTTCCGTACCCTTTCACGCCGGTCGCGGTATAGCTCAGCTCGGCATCGCCGATTTTCGTTCCGCTGATCAAAGATGTCGGATGCGACGTGTCGGGATTCACCGTCGTCGAATTGCCGTTTACATCCCACAATCCATAAGCCCAGGTCGGATTGGCATACACTCCGCCTTCCACACCGAAACCCTTGCCTATATTGATTCCGAGATCATAAACCCCGTTCTGGCCGAAACTGATGGCGAAGTCGCCCGCTCCATAGCTGTTGGCAGCGGGATTGTCAGGCGTCAAGGGATTATGGCCGGTAATCAGGGCGATATAGAGCTTGCCGTCCTGCATCACGGTATAAAGCGCCTCGGCATCGTATGCCTGTCCGCCGTACCCCGGATTCAGGTAGGTATTGATGTTTCCGGTCGAATCCTTGACGGTATAAGTGACGCCCGACAGCGATGATGCAAAAGTCGTTTTATTGATCTGCCAGTCGGCAAGATTCCCGTCGACGACAATGCCGGTACTGACAGGCGTCGTTCCGGCAATGGCTGGTCCTGACAACACCGCCGCCAGTGCGAAGGCAAGCAGGGATAGTTTTTTCATGACATCTGACTCCAAATGAGGTTTTCTGTTGCTGCATGTTATTCACCTTTCTTTGGGCCAGTTGTTAAATACTCCTCGCGCTTTTTGCCTATTTACATGCCGGTGCCGACTTTGTCACAGTCGACATGCCGTCATTTCAACGCTTCAACGGCATCGTACAGTTCACGCCTGAGCGAGTCTGCCGGCCGCCCCTGCGCCTCGGTCAGACGGATCTGCCGCATCAACTCGGCAATGCGCGCCTGCTGGGCGACTCGCCGATCCGGAGCCGCGGCCGTTTTGACGGGGGGCTTTCCCGATGGCTTGTTGGACACGATCTGCACGCGCTCACCGCCGAACTGATTGCGTTTGGCGGTAACCACGATCGACGACTGATACGGCACGGGCATCGTCCGCCGCGCATCCCGGCTGGCGAACGCACTGCGGCGAATCTCGTTAACCACTCGCCGCAATTGTGCGTGCAGTTCTTCGCTGGGCAATCCTTGAGCTTCCGCTTCGCGGATCTTGGCCAGCAGCTCTTCGACCTGATTCGGTGCCGCCACCGAACGTGCCGGAATGCCGAAGTCCTCCTTCGGCGCCCTGACGGCGATCTCGAATTCTTCCGGCGAGGAGATCATTTTCCCCAAACGGTAATGATCGTAGCGCATAGCCAGTGTCAGTGCCGAATCCCCCCAATCGTTCTTGAATCGCGTATCGGCGCCGGACTCCATCAGCAGCGTCGTCATATCCTCCCGCCCCTCGCGGGCCGCCATCATCAGCGGCGAGGAACCGTTCGGCGAGCGCGCATTGACGTCGGCACCGCGTTCGATCAGGTATTTGGCCAGCTCCATGTGGCCGTTGAATACCGCGTAGTGCAAAGCTCCCCAGTTATTGCCCTCGCGGTTCAGCACCGCGCCATGATCGAGCAGCCACTTTACCGCCTCCATGTGCCCATTCCACGCCGCCAGCTGCAACGGCTGTTCTCCGCTCCGATTGACCCGCCTCGGGTTGGCGCCGTGCGCCACGAACAGCTCCATCATTTCGATATTGCCATGCCAGGCAGCATTCGACAGCCCGCTGCCCAGTTGGCTGCCCTGGAATTCCGGATCGAGGCCTTCGTCCAGCCAGGCCTGCACTTTCTTGATGTCTCCGCTTTCGATCGCCCAACTGAAGCTTATGGGATCGGGCAATGCCGCCAATGCCGAACCTGTGAACAGGCAAAGACAGAAAAACAGCACCCTGCAGCTTCTCACGCAAACACCCATCGAACATACTCTCCTTCATCCATCCAGCGAAATTCCCGCACTTATTGCAAAATAGCGGCCACATGCCTTTACGCTTGATTATCGCACTTACGCTTTCATTAGTCCTGCATGGCGCTTTGCTGTTCACGGACGTTTTGAAACTCTCTTCGCCGCCTGCCGCTCCAGCGCTGCGCGCTTCATTGCGCCTGCCGCCGGAACCGCCGCCCGAAACGCAGCCGCCGCAGGAATTCGATCCGCTGATCAAGAACACCATCGATGAAGAGGCCCAGGACAAGAAGCCGGCAGAGCCTCCGCCCCCCCTGCCGAAAAAAAGGGATGCCCCGGCAAAGAACGTGGCTGAGCGGAAGGAAATACAGTCTTTTCAGAGGAAGCTGTCAAAGTATATCCACTACCCGGAACAGGCGATAAAACTCGGCCTCGAAGGAACGGTGGGGCTATTCGTGGAACTGACCGAGGATGGCCGCGTAAAGGACGTCCATGTGGTGAGCAGTTCCGGATTTCCCATCCTCGACAATGCCGCCGTCAAGGGTGTTTACGCTATCGGCAGCATGCCAAATACAATGCCGCAGCCTTTCGGCTACGAATTCCGCCTGGACTGACGCGGCCTGCATGCGGGCCGCGTCCGAAAAACCGCTCAGGCGATACGCCGCCGGAACACCAGATCCCACACCCCGTGGCCAAGGCGCAGCCCGCGCTGCTCAAACTTGGTCAGCGGACGATAAGCCGGCCGCGGCGCATACGCTTCCGCTGTGTTTTCCAACAGAGGTTCGGCCGACAATACCGCCAGCATTTGTTCCGCGTAGTTTTCCCAGTCTGTCGCGCAATGGATATAGCCGCCGGGCTTGAGCCGTTCGGCAAGCGAAGCCACGAGCGGCGGCTGGAGAAGCCTCCGTTTGTGATGGCGCGCCTTCGGCCAGGGATCGGGGAAAAACACATGCACTCCGTCGAGCGATGCCGGCGAAATCATGTGGCGCAGCACTTCCACCGCATCATGCTGGATGATTCGCAGATTCGCCAGTCCGTTCTCGCCGATCAGCTTGCACAGGCTGCCCACCCCGGGCGTGTGCACTTCGATGCCGATGTAATCGTTATGCGGGTTGGCTTGCGCAATTGCCGCGGATGTTTCCCCCATGCCGAAACCGATTTCGAAAATGCGCGGCGCAGTGCGCCCGAACACGGCATCCAGATCCAGAGGCGCGGTCGCATAGGGGATGCCGATCTTCGGCATCATCTCTTCGCGGTAGCGTTGCTGTGCGTTGGACACACGGCCCTGGCGCAGCACAAAGCTGCGGATATGCCTCGAGGATTCGTTCTCCCGCTCCTCGTTTACGTGAACTTGCTCTTCACTCATTGGATAATTTTAAAACCATTACGGAAAAATTATTCTTCAACGCCCTCACGCCCGTCCGCCTCAAAAACGGCGGTTTTCCAGCGGAACAGAAACGGCGCGGGGCCGGCTCTCATCACAGGCAGACGATAGCGGCGTTATGAAACTCCGGCATGTCGATTTCTTCCAGCATGCCGATTTCCCCAAGCGATAAGGCGCCGAACAGCCGTGAAACACGGGATCCTCTTTGCAGTTCAAGCAACTCGTCGGCAGCCGCATCGCCGAAGTGCATGCGCCTCCCCGCGCAATAGAAGGTCAGCAGGGAACAACTGTTGTTCGCTTTATGCCTGGCATCCAAGCGCTCTACGATCGAACAGACGCATAGACTGGCTTCGAGCGACGGGGCGCGGATCAGGCGCAGCATTGAGTTGGGCGGCACTTCGCCGACGCAGATAACCGACCCGTCGTCTCCGAAACCTACCGGAATTCTGACGACGACATCCGCTGCAAGAACGACGCCAAAGGGAAAATGCACGGCGTAATCGTAGAAATTCTCTTGGGTCAGGGTAATTCCGAATTCGGAATATATGACTTCCTGATATACCTCCATCGCCGGTCGGTTGTTGATCTGGAGAATGCGGTTGCCGGTCGTGGAAACCGCGCGCATCAGTGTCTTCGCCACCGGATAGCCGTGCTCCACCGCCACTTCGGCGTCTTCGAGAATCAAGCCGAGCACCCCGCCATTAACTAGCCGCTCGCTGTCGAACAGGCAAGGCATCGGCTGGAATGTCTCGCTTCCGGCATTGACGCCGGCATACCTGACGCGGTCGTTCAATACGCGGTAAATCGCGCCGAGAATCGAGCCGATGTTGGGGACCATGGCATCGAAAATCAGGAAAAGCGTTGGAGCGCTCTCCAGCCGGCTTTCCCTGCAGGCCGCAAGTGCGGCATCGCAAATCGGCACGTGGGCATTTCCCGGATCGCCGTTGATGTCGGCCAGCAAGAAATGCGGCGGCATCGACTTGAACCCGATCAGCAAAACGCCATGGGTACAAAAAGCGCCGCCATCGATCAGCGCTGGAAAGATGGCACCGACCAGCGGAACGGCCAATTCCCGGCAAAGACTCTGCAGCAAAGGCAAGTTGGCTTTCTCGGCCTCAGGCAAAAGCGCCATGACCCCCAGGTTGGGCATTTCCGATCGCCAGGAAGAAAACACTTCTTCCAGAGACCGGCGGTCGATATCGACATGGATATAACGCGAAAGCATACGAAGCCCGATGAATGCTAATGAGTTTTCCTGGTCACAGCCATTCAGAAAAACAAAGAAACGCGAAAGCGGACCGCAAAATGCGCAACCCGATGCGTCACCCCGCAACCTGCGGTTTTTCCCCGCCATTGAACATGGCTATGGCTATTGATTATAGGGCAAGACTTGGCATTGAGGGTCAAACAATCCTTTAACGCCTGCTCTGATGCGCCGCATCGCCAGACCAGCAGGCCTTTTGCACGATTTCGAGCAAGGCGAAACAGGGAAGCGTCTCACCAGCTGCGCATCAGCGCTATGCCATGAGCGCCATGCGACTGGGCTGATCCGACAAATTCTGATTGCATCCCCCCCAAGGCATAAACGGGTATCGTCAGATGTTCGGTCATCCGCTCGAAGGCATCCCAGCCGAGGCTTCCCGTTTCCAGCGTTTCTGGATGGCTGAGGGTAGGCAGGACCGGTCCGAGGACCGCGAAATCGAGCCCGAGCGCCACGGCCCGCTCAAGGTCGCCGCAATTATGACAAGAAGCTGCCACCCATTCGAAATCCGGTCGGCGCGCATGGGTATGCAGGCTGCGGGAGGAAAGATGAACGCCATCGGCGCCGATTTCCCTGGCGAGGATTTCGTCATCGTTGACCAGGACGCGCACGCCGGAAAATTTCCGGACCAACGCCATGGCAGCCAGGGCGAAACGGCGCCGCTCGCCGCCCGGCAGCGCCTTGTCGCGAATCTGCAGCAGTTGGAGGCCATTGCCCAATGCCCGGCCGATACGCGCCAACTCGTTTTCGATGCCGTTATCCTGCGCATTGGTGATGGCATACGTCGCCGGCAACTCCAGGGCACGAAGAATCGGGCCGTTGGCCGGCAGCACCGGATCGACGGCGGGCGTCTCACCCAGGCGGGTCCAGGCGGCGCCGGTGTGTTCGTGCGGATGGATTTCGCCGTGCCAGCTCGTGACGCGGAAGAACTTCAGGCGCACATGGGCGTGTGGATAAACAAACTCGCGGCACACCCACGGCGCGGCCTGCTCGATCCCTATGCAAAGCTCCTCGCGCAACTCGCGGACCAGCGCATCGCGGAACGACTCGCCCGGCTCGACCTTGCCGCCCGGGAATTCCCAGTAGCCGGCGTAGACCTTGTCCGCCGGACGTTGCGCCAGGAGATATTCGCAGCCATCCTCCACATCGCGCAGCAGAATGGCCGCGGCGACTTCGACGATCCTGTCCGTACCGTTCCGATTCATTTGCCGCGCTTTGCCCTCGGCGCTTTGTGCGTTCCCGCCCAATCCTTGGCGAACTGCCAGGCCACACGGCCGCTGCGCGAGCCGCGCATCAGGGCCCAGTTCAGCGCATCGCGCTCGGCCCGCGCGATCTCGGCATCCTTGCAGCCGAAGGAGCGCAGCCAGTGCGCGACGATATTCAGATAGGCATCCTGGTCGAAAGGATAGAAGGACAGCCAGAGCCCGAAACGCTCTGAAAGCGAGATTTTTTCCTCGATGGCCTCACCTGGGTGAATCTCCTCGCCGACGCGGTGTGTCTCCAGGTTTTCCTCGAAATACTCGGGCATCAGATGCCGCCGGTTCGAGGTGGCGTAGATCAGCACATTTTCCGGCGCAGCGGCGATCGAACCGTCGAGAACGACCTTGAGCGCCTTGAAGGTGGCGTCGCCGGCATCGAAGGAGAGATCGTCGCAGAAAACGATGAACCGCTCCGGGCGTCCCTCGACCAGATCGACGATATCCGGCAGGTCCACCAGATCGTGCTTCTCCACTTCGATGACGCGCAAGCCGCGCGGCGCATATTCGTTCAGCAACGCCTTGATCAGCGACGATTTGCCGGAGCCGCGGGCTCCCGTCAGCAATACGTTGTTGGCCGGCTGGCCGCCGACGAACTGCTGCGTATTGGCGTCGATGCGCGCCTTCTGGTCATCCACGTCCTGGAGGTCGCTCAGGCGGATGACTGAAGGCCTCGGGATAGGCTGCAGATAGCGCGAAGTGCCATGCCGGCGCCAGCGGAAGGCCACCGCCGCGTTCCAGTCGGGAAGCGGCGAGGCCGGCGGCAGCAGCGGTTCGATACGCTCGAGCAGCCGCTCGGCACGCGCCAGAAAAGAAGCGAGATGAAGACTGATATCGTTCATGGGACGGTATACTCGGCCAGTCGAGAAACGTTGAACTTTAGCCAAACCATGACCAAAAGCCAAATTTTTCCCCGTCGGCTGAAGCTGGCGCTGCTATGCAGCACCTTGCTCGCCGCCTGCAGTTCCGTCTCCGAACCGCCCGCCGTCTGCCCCGTTTGCCCGCCGTGCACGGTACAGCCGACCATCGAGACACCGCCGCCGGCCAAGCCCTTGCAGCAGGCCAATTGGGGCGATCTGCCGGGCTGGAGCGAGGACGACCCGGCAGCCGTCTGGCCGGGTTTCCTGCAATCCTGCCGCGGCATGGCCGGAAAGTCCTACTGGCCGCTGTGGAGCGCTGTCTGCGAAGATGCCAAAAGCGTGCCGGCCAAGGATAGCCAGGCCGTCCGCCGCTTCCTGGAAACCCGCATGGAGCCCTTCCTGCTGACCAATGCCGACGGCTCGACGTCGGGCATGATCACGGGCTACTACGAGCCGCTTCTGCGCGGCTCGCGCAAACAGACCACGCAGTATTCCCAGCCGGTGCTCGGAGTGCCTTCCGATCTCCTGACCATCGACTTGTCCGAGGTGGCGCCCGAACTCAAGAACCTGAGGCTGCGCGGAAGGCTGCAGGGCAACAAGGTAATTCCCTATTATTCACGCGCGGAAATCGTCGGCCAGAATCCTGCGAAAAACCCGGCGGATCAGGTGCTGTTGTGGGTTGACGACGCCGTCGAACTTTTCTTCCTGCAGATCCAGGGATCGGGGCGCGTCAGGCTACCCGACGGCAACATGGTTCGCATCGGCTACGCCGACCAGAACGGCCACCCCTACAAGGCTATCGGACGCGTGCTCGCCGACCGCGGGGAAATACCCATCGAGCAGGCCTCCATGCAAGGAATCCAGGCCTGGGCCAGGGCCAATCCCGAAAAGCTGGACGGCATCCTCAACGCCAATCCGAGCTATGTCTTTTTCCGCGAAGTGCCCGGCAAGGGAAACGCTCAGGAAGGGCCGCAGGGCGCGTTGGGCGTGCCCTTGACCCCCGAACGCAGCATCGCCGTCGACCCGCGCAACATCCCGCTGGGCGCCCCGGTCTTCCTCGCCACGACCCGCCCCAATTCGGCCGAACCGCTGAACCGGCTGATGCTGGCGCAGGATACGGGCGGAGCGATCCGCGGCGTGGTGCGCGCCGACTTCTTCTGGGGATTCGGCGCCAATGCCGGCGCCCAGGCAGGGCGGATGAAACAGCAGGGGCAAATGTGGGTTTTTCTGCCCAAGGGCTATCGTCACTTATAAATGGTTCAGGAGCGCAGTTGAAAGGATGTGCTCCCGAATCCGGCAAGGCGTGCCAATGCACCCCGTGCGAAAAATCCCCGCTATGGCCCCATCAGCGACGCCGTGAAAAAATCGGCCACGATATCCCGGTACTTTTCGCCCTGGCGGCCGGACAATGCGTCGATGTGCGCGCCGCCCGGCACCAGCGTCAACCACTTCGGTTCGCCCGCCAAGGCGAACAGCCTTTCCGAATGGCGGTATGGGATGACCCGATCTTCCATGCCGTGAATGAACAGCAGCGGAATCGGTGCAAGTCCTGCCACATAGCGGTCGGCGCTGTAGCGGTCGTCGACCAGCAGGCCGATGCCCGGCAGTTTGTCGTTGGCAATGGCGGAGTACGAAGAAAACGTCGAATCGATCACCATGGCGCGGATGCCCTCCCGGCTCCCCTCGCCGACGGCGGCGACGGCGTTGTTGCCGCCCAGGCTCTGGGCAAGAATCACCAGGCGCCGCGGATCGACGTCGGGCCGCTTGCGCACGTAATCGATGGCGCTCCGCGTATCCTCGAACAGCCCCTGCAGATTGGGTGATCCGGCCGACTCGCCATAGCCGCGATAGTCGAACATGAAGACGTTGAAACCGCGCGCCGGCAGCCAGCTGACGAACGCCCAGTGGGCGGTCATGTTGCCGGCATTGCCATGGACCTGGATGACCGTTCCCTTGGCGTTGCGCGGTTCGGCAACCCCGGCGGCGGGAACGAACCAGCCCGTCAGCCGCGTACCGTCGGTGCTGGCAAAAGTGACGAACTCATGCTTCAGCCCTGAGGCAGCTGGCGAATCGCCATGATCGTCATTGTCCGGGTAATAGAACAGATTGTGCGCGCAGCCGGAAACGATGTGCAAAACTATTGCCAGCAGCAGAAGGGTGGCAGGGACTTTCCAGTGGCGGTAGGCAATTCCCCGCATTCCCCGCCCTTGCACCTCTGATCGCGAAGCCCCTGGCAATGCCCTTCCCTCCTATTGCTGCATCAGCGAAAGATTATATTTCGCGTCTTCGTACCCCTGCTCTGCCGCCTTGCGGAACCACTTCGTGGCTTCGGCCTTGTCCCGGGCCACGCCGTTGCCCTTTGCATACATGGTGCCGAGATTGTTCTGGGCCACGGCATACCCCTGCTCGGCGCTCTTGCGGTACCACTTGATGGCTTCGCTCTTGTCCTGCGCCACCCCCTCGCCTTTCTCGTACATCACACCGAGGTTGTTCTGGGCCATGGCGATTCCCTGATCCGCCGCCTTGCGGAACCAGCCGGCGGCCACCGCCTTGTTCTGGGCAACGCCGCTGCCATTGACATACGCCATGCCGAAAAAATACTGCGCCATCGCGTCGCCCTGCTCCGCAGCTGTTCCGAACCACTTCGCCGCCTCCTCGGCGTTCCGCTCGACACCGTCTCCCTGGCTATAGGCGACAGCCAGAGCGAGCTGGGCGGCTGTATAGCCCTGTTCAGCCGCTTTGCGGACCCATTCCACGGCCTTGGCCGCATCCTGCTCGATACCGTCGCCTTTGGCATACATCACGCCCAGATTGTACTGGGCCCGGACATGCCCCTGTTCCGCCGCCTTGCGGAACCACTTCACGGCTTCTTCCTTGCTCTGGGGGATATCGCCCCCTTCCAGATACTTTATTGCCAGGTTGTATTGCGCGCCGGCATGCCCCTGCTCGGCAAGCGTGCGTATGGAGTCCATCGCATCGGCAAAAACACTGGCGCCATGCGAAAGAAACAGTATGGCAGCGATAAAAATATTTCTAACCCATCGAAGCATATTCGTGCGCCTACCACATAGCCCAATGAAAAACGCTGATGAAGATTTTGCCTTGCACCAGCCATCCGCCTGCCAAAGAGATGCGCCCATGATTCCGTTAGCTCGGCGCCGCTTTTTCGTAACTATGGCCGCACCAACGCAAGGCAAACCGCCGTCGCCCTGTTTTGCCGTCGACGGCCTACTCTCCAAAGCCCCCTTACATTCTATGGGTCGTCAGCGTGAGGGGCAAGGTCTGCGCCCGAACGGCATAATCAGTTCTCCAGTACCGCGATCGCCTCAACCTCGATTTTGAGCCCAAAGTGCAGTGCGCCGGTTGGAACAACCGCGCGGCTCGGGCGGTTGTCACCCGCCCAGGCAGCATAAATGGCGTTGAACTCGGCCCAATTGGCCATATCGTCGACATAGACGCGAACCTGGACCAGCCGCTCGATGCCGCTGCCGCACGCTTCCAATACATTCCTCACGTTGGCGAGAGTCTGCCGTGCCTGTTCCCCAAAGCTCGCATCGGACAGCTTTTCACCGGCAGGGGTGATAGGCAGTTGGCCGGAGACGAATACAAAGCCGTTAGCCACCGTGCCATGCGAGTAGTGCCCTCCGGGCAGGGCGTTTTCGCCAGGGTTAATGGATCGGATGGCTGTCGTATTCATGGATGCTCCTTTGAGGTCAAGTTATGCTCGTTGCTTGCCGGTTTTTCGTTGAAGGATCGGTTTTTCGTTGAAGGATCGGTTTTTCTCCTGCTCTTCACCTCACTCTACCAGCCGTAGAAGCGCGCCCAGGTATCGACCTCCCCGTCCGGAAGGAGCGCCTGGTACTGGGGATGTTGTGCGCCTGTGGCGCAGGCGTGATTCGGAAGAATACGCAGGCGCGTACCGACCGGGAACCTTGTAGCGATGTCCTTATCGACGCCATCGGCATGACACAGGATGCCGTGCTCCTGGTTGGCGCTGTCGAGCAGGTACCCGGCAATGGGCTGGCCATCGACCGAACACACCTGTCCGTAGCCGAAATCGCGTTTCTGCTTCTGAGTACCGCGGTCCCGGCTCATGGCCATCCATCCTGCATCCACGATGGCCCAGCCCTTTTCTTCCTGATGGCCAATGACGGTAGTGAGAACCGAGAGCGCGATATCCTTGATGTCGCAGACCCCCACGTTATGCATGACCAGATCGAAGAATACATATACGCCCGCGCGCACCTCGGTAACGCCCGCCAGATCCCTGGCCGACAGCGCCGTGGGCGTCGACCCGACGCTCACTCCGTGACAGGGCAAACCGGCCTGGCGCAAGCGTTCGGCGGCGCGGACGGTGCCGCTACGTTCGACCTCCGCGATTCTGCATAAATCCTCGGGTTTATCGTAGTCATAACTGGACCCGGCGTGCGCCATGACGCCGCCAAGACGCATACCTCGTTCGTGCAGGATACGACCGACGTCGAGCAGCGATTCCCCTTCCGGCGGAATGCCCGAACGGTGCCCATCCACATCGATCTCGATCCAGACTTCAAACGCCTCGCCATGCTCCTTGCCAAAACACGCAATGGCCTCCGCTCCAGCAACGTTGTCTGTGACAATTTTCAGGTCGCAGCCCTGTCTGCGTAGCGCAAACACCTGCAACAGCTTGGACGGAACGATATTTACGGCATACAGGATATCGGTAATTCCGGCAGCAAAAAACAGCTCGGCTTCCTTGAGCGTGGATACCGTGATCCCCTGTGCTCCGACTTCAAGCTGGGCGTGTACCACCTGCAGGCACTTGGATGTCTTCACATGGGGACGAAACTTCACGGCCAGCGCTTCCATACGCTGCTGCATCCGACGAATGTTGTCCTGCATGCAGCGCGTATCGACGATGGCTGCAGGCGTATCGAGGTCGGTTATCCGGGTCATGGCGCACGATCGCAAAATGGTTGAGGAATGCCTACTCTAGCGCCAAGAACCTTAATTGTGTTTAATGCTCGGACAATACACAATTTAATTTGAATTAATGCTTAACCTCGATGACCTGCTGATGTTCCGTGCGCTCGGCAGTGCCGGTTCGCTAGCCGGCGCAGCACGCGCCATGGGCTTGACGCCTCCCGCATTGACCGTCCGCCTGCGCCGGTTGGAGGAAAAGATGGGCGCGCATCTGGCCGTACGCGGCGCGCGCGGAATCAATCTGACCGACGAAGGCCGACGCTTCCTCGCCGAAGCCCTCGAAGTGCTCGAACGAATCGAAACGTTGCCGGAGCGCGTCGCCGTCGAATCGCATGCATTGCGAGGGCATCTGCGTGTGGTGGCGCCATTCGGATTTGGCCGGGAGTACGTCGCAGCCATCGTTCGCAACCTGCATCTCGCGCACCCCGGCCTGTCGGTCATGCTGACGCTGGCCGAGAACCCGATGGCTCATACGGCGACGAACGACGTGGTGGTGCACATCGGCGCGGTGAGAGACTCTTCATGGGTCGGCCACGTCCTCGCACCCAACGAACGCCTCCTGTGCGCAAGCCCGGCTTTCGTTCAGGAGATGACCGAGAAACTGACCCATCCGTCGCAACTGGAGCGACTGCCATGCCTCTGCCTCAGGGAAAACGATGACACGATGACCCGGTGGCAATTCGCAAGCCGCCAGGGCCACAAACCAAGTACTCGGCGTAAAGCGGTCTGCGTGCGCGCGAATGACGTGCTCTCCTCCAACGACGGAGCCGTCATTACACAATGGGCCATCGACGGTGCCGGGATCATCGTGCGCTCCGAGTGGGAAGCGGCTCCATTGATTGCCGCCGGAGCGCTCGTACGCCTTTTGCCCGAATGGCACCTGGAAGCAGCACCGATCATGGCCCTCGTATCCTCGCGAAAAGGCGTTTCCGCACGAATCCGCCTATTCATCGAGGCGGCCAAAGCCGCGCTGAAGCCCGTGCCTTGGCGATAGGAAGCTTCACAAACGACCAATTCAGAGCCATCCACATCTTCTGGCCCGCCCGGAGAGATTCGAACTCCCTACCCCTTGGTTCGAAGCCAAGTACTCTATCCATATGAGCTACGGGCGGATTTTGTTCGGCTGGCTACTCCTGAAAACGGCATTGCGCAGATGGAAACGCAAAACCGGATCGGCGCACAGCCCTTGTTCTACGAGCTTCGGATTCTAATCGATTTCCGAACGGAGAGTTATCCCCTTCATCAACACGCTATTCACATGTAAGATAACCCGACACTAGCAGTCATTGTTTCCATGCTCGTCCAAAGCAGCCAATAAAAGAATCCGATAACCCAAGCAACATGCATCAGAATCACTGGCCGTCACGTCGTCCACGCTCGGGAATTTCGGTGGCGTCTGCAGTCCGTAAAAACATGCTTCTATCCTTGCGCTGAAGGTTTTTGCCATGTTCAAGCACTTGCGACAGTTGTTTTCTTCGGCTGAGGTCCCGCCTCCCGCCGTATCTCGCCCGCTTTCCGCGGTGCAAACCAAGGAACTGCCGGATACTTCGACGGGAATCGGAGAAAACAGCGAAGTGCCGGATGTCTTCGTTTGCCGCGAAGCGATTCTCGGGCGAAATCAACGAATTGCCGGCTACGAATTCCGGCATTCCCAGCAGGTGCAATCGCGCTTGATGAAGCGCGCTGCGGTTCGCCGATTTTATGACGACGCTCTCATTAGGAACCTGGCCGCCCTAAAGGGCGATGCACTTCTTGGCACGAGGCACTGCGTAATCGAACTGTCTCCAGCCTCGTTTCTTCACCCGCTCCTGGCACAACTGCCGAAGCGCAACCTCACGCTTTTGCTTTCCTTGGCCGGATCGCCGAAATCCATCGACGGGCAGTCCATGCGCGCCGCCCTCTCGGCGCTGCGCGAGCAAGGTGCCAAGATAGGCTTGAGGTGGCAGCGGCAAGGCGAAGTCCCGGAGTGGATGCCGGAACCCGATTTCGTCTATTTCCCGCTACGTGATTTTCTTGGCTCGGAGGGCAATTCGCCTGTCCAAGAATCCGTTGCGTATGAACTGTCTCAGGTTGTCGGCAAGTTGCGGCAAGGGAAACGTGGCCTTCATGACGAAGAACAGGCGGCTTCCTTGCGCCTAATCGCCGGAGAATTGTCGACCCCTGCAGATTTCAGCCTGTGCTATCGAATCGGCTTTGACTTTTTCCAGGGTTCGTTCATCAACAATCGCGACGACTGGAAACCTCCAAGAAGTTCGATCAATCGCCTGCGTATCATGCAACTGATGAACGACATCCGGCAGAATGCCGAAAACCTGAAGCTCGTGCAGGAACTCAAACACGACCCCATGCTCTCTTACCGCTTGCTGCGCTACTGCAATTCTCCGGCGATTGGCCTGCAGCACCAGATCGATACGCTGGATCAGGCGCTGACCATCCTGGGCAGGGACAACATCTACCGCTGGTTATCGCTGCTTTTGTTTCATATGGCCGATCCTGGTTATCGCGAATGGGCCTATATGGAGCAGGCGCTGGCGAGAGCAACGCTGATGGAATGCCTGGGACGCGCGGCCGAGCGGCGGGAACTCGACGCGATGTTTCTCACCGGGCTCTTTTCCTTGCTCGATCAATTGTTCGGCGAACCGCTCCCGGTGCTCGTCAGCAAGATACAGCTGCCGCAGGATGTGACGGCGGCGCTCATCGATCGCACCGGGCAACTGGCTGCTTTTCTCACGCTCGCCGAGGCCTGCGAAGCGGACGATCCGGCGGCGATCGCGGCATTTGCGGCTGAACTCGGCCTTTCCGACGCAGCCGTCAACCAGGCCATTCTCTCGGCGCTTTCGCGGACTGGCGAGTTGGCTGAACTTTGCGCAGACTGAGTCTCCGCCCGCCGAGGAATGTCGCCTGAACGCTCAGCGCAAAACTATAGGCATATTCGTTTAGGCTATTCGCCAATGCAATACCGCGGATCGGCGTTGCTTTGGATTTTGAAGCATTTCGTTCGTCGCTGGCAATCCTAAAATCCCATCCCCTGCAGCGCAAACGGTCCTTCGCGCAGCTGACTGATGAGGAACTCCATGCTGTAGCGGATCTTGGCCGTACTGGCCAGCCGGCTGGTGGTAACGGCCATGACGTCCGCCGGTTGCGAATGATTGGGGAGAACCCGGACCAGCTTGCCGTCATTGAGATCGTCGGCGACATCCCAGTCCGAGAGCATGATGATGCCATGCCCGTCCAGCGCCCAGTTGCGCACAATGTCTCCCTGATTTGAACCGACCCGGCCGGTCACCTTGATGGACTCCATCCCACTGGGACCGTTCAAGCGCCAAACGCCAAATGCCTGATCGCGGCCACGGAACAGCAGGCATTCGTGATGCGCCAGTTCCTGCACGGTTGTCGGCGCACCGTGGCTCTCCATATATTCGGGCGCCGCGCAAAGGATGCGTTCGCTCTTGACGATGCGGTGGGCGATGAGGTGAGGCTCATGGACTTCGCCGACCCTCACGTCGATATCGATGCCCTCGTCGATCATGTCCATGCGGGTGCTGACCAGTTCCAGCCAGATGTCCAGATGGGGGAAACGCTTGCCGAGCATGGAGAGAATCGGCGACACGTGGTTCCGTCCTAGGCGCAGCGTGGTGCTGACGCGCAACGACCCCGACGGTTCGACTTTCGTGTTCGATACCTCATTCGTCATACCCTCGATGTCGTCGAGTATCTTGCGCGCCCACGTATAGGCGATCTCACCCTGCTCGCTGATCCGCACCTGCCGCGTCGTGCGATGGAACAATTTGACGCCGAGGCACTGTTCCAGTTCGGCAATCCGCTTGCTGACGTAGGCTGGCGAAATGCCGAGTTCCTGCGCTGCCGCCACGAAACTCGACAGACGCGCTACACAACAAAAAACCCGCAGATCGATCAGCTCAATATTATTCACGGCAGGTGAATTGTAATTTCATGGAATGACTGATTATATCGAGATTTGTTTCCAGTAATGTTCCTATTGTTCCCGGTCGCCGCTTTTGGACATACTGCCATGCAGCCTGCGCGCCGAGGAACATAAGATTACCAACCATGGAGCATGACGTGAAAAAAATACGTATATCGGTCGCGGGGGCCGGACTGATCGGCTACCGCCACATTGAAGAAATCCAGAAAAACCCGAATTGTGAGTTGGTTTCCATCGTCGATCCGCACCCTCCCACCAAGATTGCCGGCCTCGGCGCCAATGCCGCCCTGTCGGCGGGCAGCAGCGTTCCCGTGTACGACTCGCTGACCGAGATGCTGGCCAAGGACAAGCCGGACGGCGTGGTGCTCGCCACTCCCAACCAACTGCATGCCGACCAGGCGATCGAATGTATCAAGGCCGGCGTCGCGGTATTCGTCGAGAAGCCCGTGGCGCACACGCTGGCCGACGGCATACGCGTTTGCGAGGCCGCCGAGGCAAGCGGCGCCAAGGTGCTGGTGGGGCACCATCGCCGGCACAGCCCAATTCTGCACAAGGTCGTCGAAGTCGTGCAGTCCGGCGTCCTCGGCAAGATCGTCGGCGTCATCGGCAGCGCCGTATTCTACAAACCGGACAGCGAAGGCTATTACGACGGCCTGAATGCCTGGCGGCGCGAACCCGGCGGCGGCCCCATCCTGCTCAATCTGATCCACGAAATCGGCAACCTGCGCGCCATGGTCGGCGAAATCGTCGCCGTGCAGTCCTTCACTTCGAACGCCACACGCGGTTTCAAGGTCGAGGATACCGCTGCCATCAACATCCAGTTCGCCAACGGGGCGCTCGGCAGTTTTCTGCTCTCCGACGCAGCAGGCAGCGCCAAGAGCTGGGAGCAGACGTCGCAGGAGAACAAGCAGTATCCGACCTACCCCGATGAGGATTGCTATACGATCATCGGCAACCGCGGCTCGCTGGCTGTGCCGACCATGCGCCTGAAGTACTACAAGCAGGACAACGACCGCTCCTGGTATAAACCGTTCTTCTGCGAAACGCTGTACGTCGAGCGCAAGGATCCGCTTGCCGAGCAGATCGCGCATTTCGCCGATGTCATTCGCGGCAATGCCGAGCCGCTGGTCTCGGCCCGCGACGGATTGCAGAACTTGCGCGTAACCGAAGCCGTCGTCGAAGCGGCGAGAACGGGGACGGTCGTTTCGACGCTTCCATAGGAGAATCCACGGATCGGGAGCCGCCGATAAAACCGTCGCGAAATCAGCGGCGCCGGGAATTGCCTGGCGCTCGCCCCACATTCAATCGCGCGAGCTCTTAACTGCGCCAGTTTGCGTCATGGCGGAACCGTCATCGTTCCTCAACCGGAAGAACAGCCACGTTGACAGCGCGGTCAGTACGCCAAGCAGGACGAAGGTGATCTGGAAAGCCGTTTCGAGGCGTCCGCCGCTCAGCCAGTCGATATCCCTGACGCCTCGCAACAGCATTGCGGAAAAGGAAATGCCGAAGCCGATGGACAGTTGCTGCGCGATCGCGATCAATCCGTTTCCCATGCTTGCTTCCGCAGGTTTGAGATCGGCCATTGCCAGGGTATTCATGGCGGAGAGCTGTATCGAATTGATGGCGCCATACGCCAGGAGCAGTGGCACCATCCAAGACAAAGGCATTTTCGGCGTCAATAAGGCGAACAGCGCGGTACACAGCGCCAATAACAGCGTATTGTAGATAAGCACGAGGCGATACCCGAAACGGTTGATCAACGGCGTGACCAGAGCCTTGACGCTGACGGCGGCAATTGCCACGGGCGCCATCATCAGACCGGCTGTCAGTGCCGGGTAGCCGAATGCCACTTGCATCATTAGCGGCAGCAACAAAGGAATGCCGCCGGTTCCGAGCCGGGCCACGAGGCTGCCGGATATACTGATGTTCAGCGTGCGGATGCGCAGGAGGTTCAGATCGATCAGCGGCGTCGCGTGTATCTCGGAATGACGAACGTATAGCCAGAACAACAGGATGCCGAGCAGCAGAAATACCGCATCGTAATACCAGTGGCCCAGCCCTTCGCCGGCCAGTTCGACCCCCAGCGACAGCAGGACGAGTCCGAGTCCGAACAGCGCCATGCCCTTCCTGTCGAGCGGACTCACATGCATCGTGAAATTGGGCATGATCTTCCTGCCGTACCAAATGCCGAAGGCGCCGATGGGAAGATTGATCAGAAATACCCAATGCCAGCTTGCCACGTCCACCAGCCAGCCTCCCAAAAGCGGGCCGACCACCGGCCCGACCAGACCCGGCATGGTTACGAAGCTCATGACCGCCAGCATCTCCGCGCGTGGAAACGCCCGGATCAACGAAAGACGCGCCACGGGCATCATCATCGCCCCTCCGGCCCCCTGCAGGATGCGTGAAACGACCAGTAGAGGCAGGTTGGGAGAAAGCGCGCAGGCCAACGAACCGAACATGAACAGCCCGACGGCGAACAGGAATACGCGCTTGGTGCCGAAGCGGTCGGCGAGCCAGCCGCTGACGGGAATCAGCAGGGCAACCGTCAACGCGTAGCTGACCACGGCGGCCTGCATCGCCAGCGGCGAACGATCCATGCTTTTCGCCATGGCAGGCAACGCGGTATTCAGGATGGTGGCATCCAGCGTCTGCATGAACATGGCAACCGCGGCCACCCAGGGCAAGCCTTTGCGAGTAGACGCGGAAAGCGTGTAGGGTGTTTCTTGGGAACTCATTTATACGTCATCTCAATCGGATTCTTTTTTTGCATCCGGTATCGACCGTTTCTTTCTCTGATTGTTCGCAAGATATAGTCCGCTGCCGGCAATTATCAAGAATCCCAGGAACGAAACGAAGTCCGGCGCCTCTCCAAAGACCAGATAGCTAAACAGCGTCACCCACAGCAGTTGGGTGTAAGAGTACGGAGCGGTTATTGCCGGCCCCACGCGCCGCAGCGCTTCGATCAGCAAATAGTGGCCGATGCCGGCAAAAAGGCCCAGGCATATCATGAGAGAAGCATGGCGCCATCCGGGCATCAGCCAATCGGACTGCCATGCAAGGCTCATCGCGAATACGCCGAAGAGTCCGGTGATGAAGTGCGTCGTCACCGGATTTTCCGATTCCTTGAACTGGCGCGTAAGTATCTGGTAGAGGCTGTTTCCGACGGCGGTAAGAAACGGGCAAAGAGCGGCGATGTGCAATGCCGCGCTGCCTGGACGCACGATGACGAGCACGCCAAAAAATCCTATTATGACCGCCACCCAGTTGTTTCGCGGCACCCTTTCGCCAAGCAGCGGCACGGACAGTATCGTTACCAGCAGGGGGTAGAGAAAAGTGATGGCGGTTGCTTCGGCCACCGGGATGTAGCGCAATCCGTACATGAACGTGAAGGAAGTGAACAACAGCATCATTGCCCGAATGATTTGCATGAATGGATGGCTTGTTCGGACGAGATTAGTGCGCATCCGCGGTCCGAACATGATCAACATGAAGACCACGTGCGTCAGGTAGCGTGCCCACAGCAACTCTGGCACCGGGTAGTAGCGCGCGAGATATTTGGACGTTACGTCATGGGCCGCGAACAGCACCATGGTCACCAGGATGAGAGCAATTCCCTGCCCCCTGTCGGTGCTCAATAAATTTGACCAGGTTGAGTTGGAACGGAACATCGTCAATCCATGAATTCTGAAAGGTTTGGCTTCGTCATGGCTCTGCGCATCGAGGCTTTTCTGCCTGACTTAGGTATATTGGTTTGCCGCCCAAAGCCCGATTCCAGCAAGGGTTCGGCTTTATGGAAAAAATTGTTTCCTGTGGGTTAATTCAATTTTCACCGCTGGGTCCTTCCCTCTAGGCCAAGCTGCCTATTATGCTGCGCAAACAGCGCTTCCGTATTTCAACCGATTCAAAAAGCTTATGTAGGCGCCACGCAATTGTTTCCGAAATGAGGGTACATGGATTCACGTAAATCAACAATCCGGTTCCACTGATAGTATCCTGTGGAATTCCAGGCGCGTTGAGGAATGAAAGAAGAATCTCGCCGGCTTTTCTGGAAGAAGACTCGCGTGGTTGGAGTTGGGCCGGTACGTGATGCGGTTGTTTGTTTGACTCTGGGTCAAAACACATAAACTAGGAGAATCACCTATGAAGCTGAAGCATGTTATTGGATTATCGCTGGCGACAGGGGCGCTATTGGTTGCAGCAACGAGCCAGGCACAGATCAAGGAACGCACGATGCGTGTGGCCGTTGCCGGTGCCCCGGGGCATCCAATCGTCGTCGGCGCGGAGAAATGGGCCGAGATCGTCAAGGAGAAGAGCGGCGGCAAGATCACGATCAAGGTCTATCCCAGCACGCTGGGCGGTGACGTGCAGGTACTGTCGGCGGTACAGGGCGGCACGGTCGACTTCACCTCGATGAATTCCGGGATTCTGCAGACCCAGATCAAGGAATACGCCATCTTCGACTTCCCCTTCATGTTCGAAAGCGGCGAGGAAGCCGACGTGGTTCTGGACGGCCCCTTCGGCAAGAAACTCTCGGATCTGCTGCCTGCCAAGGGCTTGGTCAACGTCATCTACTGGGAATTGGGGTTCCGGCAGATCTCCAACAGCCGCCGTCCGCTCAACACGGCGGAAGACATCGATGGCCTGAAGATCCGCGTAATCCAGTCGCCGATCTATATCGACACCTTCAGCGCACTTGGCGCCAATCCTGTTCCGATGCCTTTCACGGAAGTCTATACCGCACTGGAACAAAAGATCATCGATGGCCAGGAAAACCCGGTAGCGGTGATCGAAACGAGCAAACTCAACGAAATCCAGAAATACCTGACGGTCAGCAACCACATGTACAACCCGCAGTCGCTGATGGCCAGCAAGAAAGTCTGGGATAAGCTGAGTCAGGAAGAAAGAGATCTTCTGCAGACAACGGCCTACGAGGCACGCACTTGGCAGCGCCAGAACGCGCGCAAGATGAACGCAGCGTCTTTGGAAAACATCAAGAAGACGTCGCAGGTAAACGTCCTGCCACCGGAGGAAATCGCCAAGATCCGGACGAAGATCAAGCCGGTCATCGACAAGTACTCGGCTAACGTGGGGCCGGATCTGGTCAAGGAACTGCAGGCTGAACTTGACAAGGTACGCGCCAAAAAGTAACCGCTGGCAATCGAATAAACAGTAGTCCAAGGGGCGGGATTCCACACGGGAGAGGTGGAATCCCGCCCTTCTTGTTTCCGGGCTGGAAGGTGCGCGCGAAGGGGAAAAGCAGGTGTGATAACGTTTGTGTCCGCCATCGGCACGGTTCCCCAGTATACTTGTCGCGAAAAGTCATTCGCTCGCGGTGTTTTTCGGCCAGGAAAAACAGGCTGGCGAGCTTTCGAACCGAGTCTCTTTTCATAGCCCATTCCTACCTTCTACCCTCAAGTTTCTGGAGAAATCAATGAAGTACCGCCTGGTTGCGCTGGATCTGGACGGGACTCTGCTCGACAGCCAGTTGCAGATCCGCCGCCAGACTGTTGAAACCCTGCAGCGTGTCCGGGAGAAAGGCGTTCAGGTGATGATCGTCACCGGCCGCCACCACACCGCCGTCTATCCCTACTGGCATCAACTGAACCTGGAACTGCCGGCCATCTGCTGCAACGGCACTTACCTCTACGATTTTTGCGGCAAGCGTCCGCTGGCCGGCAATCCGATGACCCTGCAGGAATCACGCGAGTTGCTGGCGTTGGCGCGCAGGCATGCCATTCACCTCATGGTCTATGTCGACGACGTCATGGGCTACGAGGTCGACAGCCCGCATATCGGCAACCTGCTCAAATGGTCGGCGACCTTGCCTGAAGACCTGCGGCCGCGCATCGAGCGCGTGGCGTCGTTCGACCGTTTCCTCGACGGAGGTGAAATGCTCTGGAAGTTCCTGGCTTTCGGCGAAGATATGGAGGCGTTGCATGCCTTCGACGATGAGGTCTCAGAGCATCTCGATCTGAGCAGCGTCTGGTCGGCGCGCAACCGCATCGATATTGCGCATGGCGGCAACTCCAAGGGGCATCGCCTGGCCGAATTCATCGCATTGAAAAACATTTCGCCGCAGGAAGTCATTGCCTTCGGCGATCAGGACAACGACAAGGAAATGCTGGAACTGGTTGGCTTCGGCGTGGCCATGGGCAACAGCCGCCCCGAAGTGCAGAAACACGCGGACTGGGTGGCCGGAACGAACGACAGCGATGCCATTGCCGACGTTTTGTATCGATTCGTACTGACATCGTCGTAACATTTGGATAAAATGAAATACTTTTGTACGGCGTGATTTATGGGGGAGACGCTCGCTATTGGTTGTTGAAAGCGTAGCGCCAATTTTTTCTTTCTTGTTTCAGGAGTAATTCTCATGGTTTCTCAGGCTTCGCTGGCAAACGCCATACGCGTTTTGTCCATGGATGGAGTACAGGCGGCCAACTCGGGACATCCGGGTGCGCCGATGGGTATGGCCGAAATTGCGGTGGCATTGTGGAATCGTCACCTGAAACACAATCCTGTCGACCCCAAATGGGCCAACCGCGACCGTTTCGTCCTGTCCAACGGACACGGTTCCATGCTCATCTACTCGCTGCTGAACCTGACCGGCTACGATCTGCCGCTCGATGAACTGAAAAAATTCCGCCAGTTGCACAGCAAAACGCCAGGGCACCCGGAATACGGCCACACCCCGGGCATCGAAACGACCACCGGCCCGCTCGGCCAGGGCATCAGCAACGCGGTGGGCATGGCGCTGGCGGAAAGACTGCTGGCTGCCGAGTTCAACCGTGACGGCCATCCCGTCGTCGATCACTACACCTTCTCCTTCCTGGGCGACGGCTGCCTGATGGAAGGCATCTCGCACGAGTCCTGCTCGCTGGCCGGCGTCTGGAAACTCTCCAAGCTGATCGCCTTTTACGACGATAACGGCATCTCCATCGACGGCCATGTCACCGGCTGGTTTGCCGACGACACGCCCAAACGCTTCGAAGCCTACGGCTGGAACGTCATCCGCGATGTTGACGGCCATGATGTCGATGCCGTCGATCGCGCCATCCAGGCAGCCAAGGCGCAAAAAGACAAGCCGACGCTGATCTGCTGCAAGACCGTGATCGGCAAAGGATCGCCCAACAAGGCGGGCACGCACGACGTGCATGGCGCGCCGCTTGGCAAGGACGAAGTGGCGGCAACGCGCGCCGCCCTGGGAATCACGGAAGGCGCGTTCGAAGTGCCGCAGGAAGTGCGTGCGGCGTGGGATGCGCGTAGCGCGGGCGCCAAACGGCAGGCCGAATGGGATGCGCTGTTCGCCGCGTATCGCAAGGCGTATCCAGAACTCGCCGCCGAATTCGAGCGCCGCATGAAGGGCGAATTGCACGCCGATTATGCCGGCAAGTCCGCCGAGGCGTTCAAGGCCGTCGTCGAGAAGGGCGAAACCATAGCCACCCGCAAGTCCTCGCAGAACGCCATCCAGGCATTGGCGCCGCTGGTTCCCGAATTCGTCGGTGGCTCGGCCGACCTCGCGCCGTCCAACCTGACGCAGTGGAAGGGCTGCCGCGACGTACGCCCCGAGGCGATGAACGAAGGCGGCAACTACATCCACTACGGCGTGCGCGAATTCGGCATGGCGGCGATCATGAACGGTTTGCTCCTGCACGGCGGCTTCCGCCCCTATGGCGGCACCTTCCTGATGTTCTCCGAATATGCGCGCAATGCCATCCGCATGGCAGCGCTGATGCGGATCAACCCGATCTACGTGTTTACGCACGACTCGGTCGGCGTCGGCGAAGACGGACCGACGCACCAGCCGATCGAGCAGACGGCGACCTTGCGCATGATGCCCAATCTCGACGTCTGGCGTCCGTGCGACAGCGTCGAAGCCTTCGTTTCCTGGCAGGTGGCGCTGGAGCACAAGGCCACGCCGACCGCCCTGATCCTGACCCGCCAGAACCTGCCGCACCAGGCGCGAGATGCCGCGCAATTGCAGGCTATCCGGCGCGGCGGCTATGTGCTGAAGGATTGCGCCGGCGCGCCGAAGGCAGTGATCATCGCCACGGGCTCCGAAGTGGCGCTGGCTATTGCCGCGCAGCAGGCCCTGGCTGAAAAAGGCGTGCCGGTGCGCGTCGTGTCGATGCCGTCGAGCTTCGTGTTCGATCAGCAGGATGCGCCGTATCGCAACGACGTCCTGCCGCGCGGCAT
>JAVBSG010000036.1:0-9022 GCA_031547245.1 Propionivibrio sp. | reverse complement strand
GGGCATGGCGCATGGCGCGCGAGCCCATCGAGGTGGCGCAGGCGTCGAGCAGGCTGAACAGGGTCGGCGCCGGCTGGCCGCGCAGCGTTTCGGTCAGTTCGAGGTTGCGGCGCGTCGCCGTGTCGAGGCCGAGAAATATATCGTCGCGCTCGACGGTCAGCGCCTGCACATGCGGCAGCGCGCGCGTCTGCGTGGCCTGCGCGTAGCGTAGCAGGGCGCCGGCGGCCGCAACGGCGGGGCGCAACCCGTCGGCGCCGAAACCGGCGAGCGAGGCTGTCTTGAAATGCGCGCACAATTCGCGCGCCGCCGCCTCGGCGTCGAAATGCCAATCGGGCTGGCGGGTCAGTGCGGCTTCCGGCGTGAAAGCCAGCTCCAGGCTGTCGGGCAGAATAATTTCGGCCGGCCGGATACGCTCGATCGCCGCCGCCAGCTTCTCCAGCGGCGTTTCGCTCACGCGGAACTCGCCGCTCGCCAGATTCAGCCAGGCCAGCCCCGCCGTCTGGCGCTGCAGCGTCAGCGCCAGCAGCAAGGAATCGCGTTTGTCGTCGAGCAGCGCCGCGTCGGTCAGCGTGCCGGGCGTGACGATGCGCGACACCGCTCGCTCGACCGGCCCCTTGCTGGTCGCCGGGTCGCCGATCTGTTCGCAAATCACCACCGATTCGCCGAGCTTGACAAGCCGCGCCAGGTATTGCTCGACGGCATGGTACGGCACCCCAGCCATCTTGATCGGCGTGCCGGCGCTCTGGCCACGCGTGGTCAGCGTGATGTCGAGCAGGCGGGCGGCCTTTTCGGCATCGTCGAAAAACAGCTCGTAAAAATCCCCCATCCTGTAGAAAAGCAGCAGTCCGGGGTGCTGCGCTTTCAAGCGCAGGTACTGTTGCATCATGGGGGTGTGGTTTTTCAGGTCTGCCGGGGCGTCTGCCTGTTTTGTCTGCATGGGGAATAAGGCGTAAGGGTTGCTCGATGTTTGTGCCGGAATGCTGCTGCCGTTCCGGTGGAAAGCCGAACCTTGTTTCCGGATCGCCGCGTTCGCAGTGCCGTCAGCAGTCCGGAGGCCGGTTTCGGCCGGGTGGCCGGAAAACCGATTATGTTACCAGCCGGAGCGAGTCAATGCGATGGTGGGGCAAGGGCACGTCATGTTCATTATGTACGACGCTCATTGGGTTGGGGCGCGTGGTTGGCGAACGGGTAGCCAGCTCCGATCGCGATAGCGGAAGCAGAACCACCGGCAGACTCATTTATCCGCTGGAATTGGTATCCATGAATGTGGAAATAGCATGCAACGTTTGGTGCTGTACCAGTCGATGGGAGAACGTTATATTTCTATTGTCTACCGCCTTGGGGGCGGTAGAGCCTGCCATCAGTTATTTCCATGGACTCCGGTTATCGTGCCGCTCTTTTCGCCACCGAGGGCCTCGAGTGAAAGGTCGTGAACGGGCTCCAGAATTTGTGATGCTGCTTCCTGTATCGCCAATTCTTCCGGCATGATGGGCTCGACGCTTTTCTCAACCTTCTCGTCTAATGCTTTTGGAATAATCTCTTGCGTGCGTAATTGCGTAAACGACACGGATTGACCGTCTGATTCGCTGCTCGTAACCACGGGCGCGGGTTGTTTGTTCTCCGATGCCTCTACGGCAGCGGTGGTGGCTGCGCCGGTGTCTTCCCCTCCGAACGTGAAAAAACCCGCGTAAGCCAAACCGGCGATTACGACGCAAAGAATTGCCAAGCCAGAAAAACAGCGCTTTGCTCGTTTTGCAGGCGAGTGCTTGCAGTGGTCGGCGCTCATAATAAGCTTGCTCGGTGGTGGTTTTGGCTGCTTGGGAAAGACGCCTGCGTTCAACAGGCATCGCCGCTGGTACGCGACCAGAATAACCGGGGCGAGCACTTAGGCAAGTGACATTTTTGTCGATCACGCCACGATTTTCGTTCGCGGCCATTCCGGAAAACTCATTTTAAATAGAGGCTTGAGCTTGCCGTTCGGGCTTGACTGCCGGTTTTGGGGGTAGCGGAAGAAGAGGTGAACGGTGTACGTGCCGCGCGCTCGGAACCGAATTGTGCCGAAATTTGCATCAACGATACTTCGCCGGTTTCGCTTCGCCGTGCAGCGCTGTTCGTGGCTTAGCCACGTATCACGTTTTCAATGCAGATCGAATGGTGTTTTTGTTTTCGGGATCGGTTATAAAATCAATACTCCAGCCGTTTGGAGCATTTCAGGAAAGGATGAGCCATGATTCTGATTTCGGAAGCTTTCGTCCCTGATGGCCCGATTCCCAAGCAGTACACATGCCAGGGGAGCAATGTCTCGCCGCCGCTTGGTTGGGGAGAGATCCCGCCCAATGCAAAGAGTTTGGTGTTGATCGTAGACGACCCGGATGCGCCGGACCCTGAGGCGCCGCGCATGACATGGGTGCATTGGGTGCTCTACAACCTACCGGCCGACAGCCAGGGGCTTGCGGAAGCAGTTCAGTCGTTGCCGGCGGGCTGCCTCGAGGGGCTGAACGATTGGAAACGGACGGGCTACGGCGGTCCGTGTCCGCCGATCGGGCGGCATCGTTACTTCCACAAACTGTATGCGTTGGACATCGTGCTGCCCGATCTGGGCAAGCCTGACAAGGCGCAGCTGGAGCAGGCTATGCGCGGACATGTTGTTGCGGAGGCGCAACTGATCGGGACGTATCGGAAGGACTGACTCAACGCATTGCGCGGGCAGTCAGGGAGCGTTGCGCCGCAAGTGCATGACCAGGAAAAACGAGAAACATATTGCGCACAGGATGCCCAGCCCCAGCCCCATGTAGCTGGCCACGCGCCGCGAGGCGTAGGCGGCATCCGGCGTGATCAGCTTTTCCCCCGCAACGCGAAGCTCCCACAACTGCGGATCGTCCGGCCGGGTGTACCGCACTTCGACGTACACGCCCCGGCGCAGTTTGCCGCTGGCCTCTTCGGCGTTGGCCAGATAAGCTGGGTACTCGAACCTCTGGCCGCCGGGCGCCACCGTAAATCGGATGTTGTTGAGGCGGCTGTGGCGGCGGGTGACAGTCACCGATTCGACCGTTCCCACCACGGCGAGCGTCGATTCGGGGAGCGGGGCGGGCGAGGAGTAAAACATCCAGAAACCGAATGCCGAAAAGGCAGCCGAGGACGCCATCACGAGCCATTCGTACCAGTAACGCTTCATTGTTTTTGCCCGATTTCCGGATCGGCCGGTGCGCTCAAAGTCCGGCCGGATTGATGAGCGAGTGGGCCATTTTACGTGTTTATCCGTTATTATCTCCGAAAGCAGGTCGGCTCGGCTGGGCAGATAATGCACAGCGATTGTTCTATGCTGAAATAAAGGTCACGGGTTTCAACGATTATGAACGAGCGAAACGATGAAAAAGTGGTCGATATAACTCCCCTCAAGGACGGAAGCTACTCCATTACGTTCCCCGACACACCGCAGCTCGACGTCAAGGTGGTTTTGGTCCGCCGCTCGATGCTGGAAGTACTGGCTTATGCTTACGGGGATTTCACGCTGCCGGTGGTGAAACTGTTCCTCAAGCTCGATTTTTATAGAAATTCCGTCGAGGTCGTCGACTGCTACGGTTCGGGATCGGGGAACCGTTTCCACCGAATGGGCCTTGGCGCGTTGGCCATCAATGTGGCGATCCAGTTTTTGAAGGGAACCTGCGATCCGGCCGTTGAGTTTCACGGGCATATTTTCGATGCCGGCGATGCGGATCTCCCCGACACCGAAAGAGTGAAGCGGCAGGAGGACCGGAAGGCGTTCTGGCGCAAGTTCGGTTTCGGAATCACGGAGCCGGACTTGAAGGGGGAAGAGCACCTGTGCGGAACGCTCGGTGATTTGCACGTATCCGACGAGGGGAAGGTGCTGGGCGTCCACCCGCGCTGCTTCGATATCGCGGCGATGAGCTACACCTCGCCGCAAGAGGAAAACTGCGACAGTTTCGGCAGGCATCCGTGACGTATCGCCGGAGCGGATGACCAGGGCAGTCTCGCTCGCCGATAAAAAACCCCGGGCCGGCAAGACCCGGGGAAAACGCAGAAGGGATAGGCGAAGAGTTCTACTGCTTGACGACGGCGATATTGGACACGATGGCCTTGCCCGTGGCTCCCGTGAAGTCAAGCCTTAGCGCGCCATTGGTGACGGTCACGCTGAAGCTCTGAACCATCGCCGCATTCTTGGCGCCGGTTGCGCCGAACACGTCGAGACTGGCGATCTGGTTCTGGCCGTTGGCATCCACGTTGAACACGCGCGCGCCTGCCGCGCTTGCCGTCGGCTCCAGGAAGCCCAGCGTCACCTGGTAGTTGCCGTTGGCCAACGGGATCTGGTAGCTGAACGAACTGCCTTCGCGATAGGCATCCCAGACGCGGCCGGTTTCGGGAACGGTGCTGCTGCCGATGTTGGCGATGACGCTATTCACGAAGGAAGAAGGTATTTCGCCTCCCGAGAAAAAGTTGTCCGAACCGTAGGTGTGGCTGCCCAGCAAGGTGTCGGTCGACTTGAACCCCGTTGTGAGCTGCCCGGCCGCAATATAGATGTTGCTGGCGTTGTCGGCCGACAGGTTCCAGCTGACGGCGTCGGTAACGGTCTTCCCGGCATGCGACCCGACAGCGGAAATGCTGTTCGTGCCGGCGGCCAGGGCCACATTCTTGAATTCGCAGACCTTCAGCGGGCAGTCCGCCGCCGCCTTGGTGCCGATCGTGGAACTGTTGATGCTCAGCGTGACCTGATCGGCGTTGCTGTACAGCTTGATGTCCGCGATCGGATAAGCGCGCTGGGTATAGCGGCGGCCGGCGATATAGGTGACCGGCTCCTGGCTCCAGTTGGCCTTGTAGAAGAAGAACGGATCTTTCCTGGTCTGGCGGTCGAAGGTCACCAGGCCCTTGGTGTTGGTTGCGCCGATGTCCCCCTCGTGGCGGATGCCGGAACCGAAGTCGAACATGTTCCAGATATAGGTGCCGTAGAGATATTCCTTGCTGGCGATGGCGGCGTAATCCTTCTCATGCACGTAGCCGGCATATTCTTCCGGCTGGTAACAGATGCGCGCCGCGCCGGTCGCGTCGCGCTTGCAGACGCGGCCGCCGTAGACGTTGTCCGTGTGGTGCGTCAGCGCCGCGCCGGCGCCGTACTCGCCGATGCCCAGCGCCTGCGTGGGATTCTGCGCGTGCAGAGCGTCCAGGTGCTCGGCAAACTGGGTCTCCGAGGTGCCGTAATACCACTGGAAGTACCGGTTGACGCTATAGGTATCCGTGATGCCAGTCACCGGAATGAGGTCCGGCGCGACATCGTCGCCGCTGCGGGTGATCTGGTCCGCCAGCGTCGTCGCACGCCCCGGATCTTCCGCCTTGGCCAGCGTTTGCATGGTGCGCAGCAGGGCCACCACGTTGTTGCTCGCCGCCGTCTGGCCGCAATAGGAGCCGTAGGTGGTGGTTTCGTTGCCGATCGACCACAGTCCGATCGAGGCATGGTTGTACTGCTGGCGGATCAGTTCCTGCAACTGCAGCCGGACGTTGTCGGCAAACCCCGTCGTTTCGGGATCGGCACGGCAATTGGAGAACGTTGAACTGCCATTGACGAAAGGCGCTTCGGCCATCACGACCAGGCCGAGCTTGTCCGCCTGCTCGTAGGTGTACGAAGCGTGCGGGTAGTGCGCAAGGCGCAGGGTGTTGGCGCCGATCTCCTTGATCATGGCGAAGGAAGCGTCCGTCTCGGCGGCGCCGATGGCCCACGATTTGCCCAGGAAGTCCTGGTGCATGTTGACGCCGCGCAAGGGCGTGGATTTCCCGTTCAGGATGAATCCCTTGTTCGGGTCGAAGACCATCTGGCGGATGCCGAAGTCCTGGACCACCTTGTCGATGGTGAAACCGGACTCGTCCTTGAGTTCGACGACGAGTTTGTACAGGTACGGGTCCGCCAGCCCTTGCCACAGGTGCGGCTGGTCGATGAGCAAGTCGACGGACGCTTGATCCTGCGCGCCGGCCGTGAGGTTGACGCTCTGGGAGATCGTTTTTTTCAGCGTTTTGCCGTCCGCTTCCAGCAAGGACGCCTGCACCGTGTAGCGGCCGTCGGCCGTTGAATCGTTGCTGAGCTTGGCGAGGACGTTGACCGTGGCGGCGCTGCCGCTGAGCAGGGTCGTCCGCGCATAGACGCCGCTGCCGGCGACCAGTCGGGTGATATCGTTGCCGGCCACATCCCTGGAGGCGACGGCTTCGTTCAAGGCAAAGTGCGCCTTGTCGCTGGTGGCCACCAGCGAAACCCCGCGATAGAGTCCGCCGGACATGTTGAAGTCGCCGCTGAGCGGAGCGATAGCTGTCAACGAGTTATTGGCGGCGGCCGACGAATTGTCGGTCTTGACCAGCAGGACGTTCCGGTCGAGCAGCTTGCCCGTCACGTCGAAGCGGAAGGCGGTAAACGCGCCCTTGTGCTGCCCGAGTTTTTCGCCATTCAGCCAAACGTCGGCGACGATGCTGGCGCCGTCGAACTGCAGCCACTGCGTCATGCGCGGATCGGCATTGGAGCCGTCGAATTCGAGTCGGTACCAGCCCTTGCCGCGTTTGTAGTCTTTCGTCGTCGGGCTGGTCTGGGCGATCGTGGCGGCATCCGTCTCATTCCAGGAATGCGGCAGGGTCACGTTGTCCCAACTGTTGCCATCGTTCATCAGCGCATCGGCGTCGGTCAGCGCATCGTCCTGAACGAATCGCCAGTCCTGCATAAGCGGGGTGGTCTGGCGAAGCTCGATCGTGTTGACGGCGTCGCCGTCGTCGACAACACCACCGCTGCCGCCGCCATCCACGATGCCGCCGTGGTGGCCGCCACCGCCGCCGCAGGCGGCCAGCCCAAAAGCGAATGCCACGCTGAAGGCGATGATGGTGAGTTTGAACTTTTGACCCTGCGTATTCATGATTTGACCCTCCTGATGGTTAGATGGAGCAACGAGAAATTTTTGTTACGTTAGTTTTACGTCGAGCCGTTCAAGCAGCTCTTCGAGTTTTTCGGCCAGTCCGCAGATGCAGACCTGCTTTTGTTCTTCCCACACGTTGGTGTCGATCCCCTGGCAATCGATGTCATGTTCGGCATACTCGAGCACAAACTGACGCAGCTCGACCGTTAGCGGATTGACGTCCATGGGCTACTCCGGGAAATCAGCAAACAACGGTAAAAAAATGGGGGAACCCCTCTGTGACAGCAGAGGCTCCCCGCTGGAGGGACAATGACGAAGTCACCGTCGGGAGAAGTATCCGCGGCTTGCCGCAAAAGCTGCCCCGTTGACGCGGCGCGACAGCTTTTACGGAATGATGAAAATCGACCAGCAATCCTGCCTCCCTTGGCTCTTCGTTCGAGATCTTTTATGCAATAATCATCTTGTTTGTATAGTAGTATTGCAGTCATCAAGGATTTGTTCCAATGCTGTTTTTTGTACACGTCATCAAAAAATGGCATGACTCGTTCAGTTATTGCCAACGCATCTTTGCTAAAGTGATCGTCCTTGATCAATCGGGTCGCTTCGGAGCTATCGGTGGATACGCGCTCGCTCAAATGCTTCATTGCCATAGCTGAAGAGAAAAAACTCAATCTCGCCGCGCAGCGGCTGCATATCAACCTTTCCACGCTAAGCATGCGCATCCAGGCGCTGGAGAAGAAAATCGGCACGCCGCTGTTTACCCGTACCCCTGCCGGTATGGAATTGACCGAAAAGGGGAAACTGCTCCTGAACCATGCCAGCCGTATCGATGCCGAGCTGAACAAAGCCAGGGAATCGACGCGCCGGCCGCTCAGCCAGCCTCTCGCGGAACTGCATGTCGGCGCCTTCGGTTCGGTGCTTGTCGAGGTTTTGCCCAATATTCTCGGGCGTTTTGCGAGAAAGAATCCTGACGTCATTCTGAGCCTGTACAACATCCGCAAAGATCAGCAGATGGCATGGCTGAGGCAAGGGAAAATCGACGCTTCCTTCGATGGTTTTCTGCCCCGCGAGGAAGATTTTTGCTACGAACCGGTGCAGGACGAAAAAATCTATGTCGTTTTGCACAAGGATCATCCGCTGGCGCAACTCGACGCGATTCCGGTGGAAGAAATACACAAGGAAAGGATAATCGGCGCCAATTTCGACGCAAAACTGTTCGAGGGCCTGGAACAGTTTTTCTCGTTCAATCTCGATTCCTCCCACCGGGCGGATGATACGTTGAGCGCTTTGGCATTGGTTGACCTCGGCCTGGGCATCGCCTTCGCGCCGCTTTGCCTGCGGCGGCTCAATTTCCCCAATATCGTTTTTCGCCCGTATTCGGACTCGGCGTTCGATTTTCCCTTCACCATCCAGTGCATGTATCTCAAGAAGGAGGCGACTTCTCAAGTGCAGGCGCTGCTCGAGGTCATCCGCGAGTATCGCGAAGAAGCTGCCGCCTGAGCGGCCGGGAGTTCGGGAAAAAATGGGGGAGCCCCTGCTGATACCGGGCCGGCTCCCCACTGGAGGGACAATGAAACTCATCGTCAGGAGAACGCGCTCATTTCCGCCGTAAAGGCCGCTCCAGCGACGGAGCAACCTTTACGGGATGCCGAAAATCAGCGGGAAATGCTTCCGGCCTGCACCAGGTCGCTCGGCGACGAGGAGTTGCCGACCAGCACGGTGTAGCTGCCGGAGGGAGTGACCCAGGCGTTCGCCGTCTTGTCCCAGACACTGAGCGGGTGGTTGCTGGCGGCCGGGTCGATGGTTATGGTTACGTCCTGCTGGGCGCCCGATTCGAGTTCCACCTTGGTGAAACCGACCAGACGCTTGGGGGGCTGCGCCAGACGGCCGGCATTGGCCGAGCTGGGCAGCTGCAGGTAGACCTGAACCACTTCGGCGCCTTTTCGCGTACCCGTGTTCGTCACCTTGACCTTGACGTCGTACTTGCTGCCGTTTTGCGTCACCGAGCGGTTGGTCAGAGAGAACGACGTATAGGAGAGGCCGTAGCCGAACGGGAAGGCGATGCAGGCATTGACGCCGTTGGTCAGCGTGCAGCCGGCAGCGGCGACGAAGTTGGCGTC
>JAVBSG010000094.1:0-11934 GCA_031547245.1 Propionivibrio sp. | reverse complement strand
TGGCGGAGACGGAGGGATTCGAACCCTCGATTCAGGTTTTGCCCGAATGCTCCCTTAGCAGGGGAGTGCCTTCGACCTCTCGGCCACGTCTCCGGAAGGGCGGGATGATAGCCTTTCCACGCTTCTTGGTCAAATAACCAGGCAGCAGCGGTTAGCTTGCCGCGAGATCAAACGTCTTGTGCAGAACGCGGACGGCCAGTTCGAGATATTTCTCTTCGACGACGACAGATATCTTGATTTCGGACGTCGAAATCATCTGGATGTTGATGCCTTCCGTTCCGAGCGCGTTGAACATCTTGCTCGCGACACCCGGGTGGGAGCGCATGCCGACGCCGACTGCGGAAACCTTGCAGATCTTGTTGTCGCCGACGACGCCGCGCGCGCCCATCTTCTCGGCGGAGGCTTTCAGGATGTCCATGGCCTTGGCATATTCGCCGCGGTTGACAGTGAACGAGAAGTCCGTGGTGCCGTCGTGGCCGATGTTCTGGATGATCATGTCCACATCGATGTTCGCGTCGGCGATCGGCCCCAGCACCTGATAGGCAATGCCCGGGCGGTCGGGAACCCCGAGCACGGTCAGCTTGGCTTCATCGCGATTGAAGGCGATCCCGGAAATGATCGGTTGTTCCATTTGGTTGTCTTCCTCAACAGTGATCAGAGTACCTTCGCCTTCATCCTGGAAGCTGGAAAGTACGCGCAATTTGACTTTGTATTTGCCGGCGAACTCGACGGAGCGGATTTGCAGAACCTTCGATCCCAGGCTGGCCATTTCCAGCATTTCTTCGAAAGTGATGGTGTCGAGCTTCTTGGCCGATGGGTCGACACGGGGATCCGTGGTGTAGACGCCATCGACGTCGGTGTATATCTGGCACTCGTCGGCGCCCAGCGCCGCCGCCAGCGCCACGGCTGAGGTGTCCGAACCCCCGCGGCCGAGCGTCGTGATGTTGCCCTGGTCGTCGACCCCCTGGAACCCCGCCACGACGACGACGTGTCCGCTGGTCAGATCCCTGCGGATATTTTCGTCATCGATCTGCAGAATCCTGGCCTTGGTGAAGGTGCTGTCCGTCAGCACGCGCACTTGCGCGCCGGTATAGCTTTTGGCCTTCAGCCCTTCTTCCTTCATCGCCATGGCCAGGAGGCCGATCGTCACCTGCTCGCCGGTGGACGCCACGACATCGAGTTCGCGGGGATCCGGCGAGGCGGAAATCTCCTTGGCCAGGGCGATCAGCCGATTGGTTTCCCCCGACATGGCCGAGGGGACCACGATAACGTCATGCCCTTTGGCCTTCCAACGGGCGACCCGCTTGGCGACGTTCTTGATCCGGTCGGTCGAAGCGACCGATGTGCCGCCAAATTTCTGAACTATCAGAGCCATTCAAAATCCAAGAGAATATGAGTTTCGGAAACGGGGCATTCTATCGCAACATTTATTTAAGGTACAGCACAGATCCTTTCAAGTTCCTTTCGAAGACATCGTCCTTTAAGCGCATGAAAATCAACTAAATGCCGCTTGCAATTATGTAAGTTTATGTTCTACAATTTGTACGTAAGAGCTGCGCGATCAACAGCCGAAATTCACGAAGCTAGGTCAGAGACAAACGGTGCATTTACCGCATGAAAGGATTCAGATGATCAGTACTAAAGTTAGTGACAAGACCGGCGAGCCGCGTGAAATTCGTCGTAAACTGGGGTTGAATCAGCAGCAATTTTGGTCGAAGATCGGTGTGACGCAAAGTGGTGGTTCTCGTTACGAGAGTGGCCGCAATATGCCGCGCCCGGTCCGCGAGCTGCTTCGCCTCGTTCATGTCGAGCAGATCGATATTCAGCGCATCAAACGGGAAGATATCGATATCGTCGACTATTTGAAGTCCGAAGACTCGGAACTTTACAAGACGCTGAAGAAATCAGCCAAGGCCAAGAGACGGGCCGGATAAGTTGTCCCCCTTAATCAGGGACTGATGACAACGTTAATCCCTAGCACCGATATTCTCTTTGCGTAATCTGACAGGCTCTCCGCACTAAGTGCAGAGAGCCTGTCTGCTTCTGGCTGCAGCGAAGGACGCGCAAGGCCGTACAGGTGGATTCCCTTGATCGCGTCGCGCACCGAGGATACAAGGTCGAGATAGGCGGCGAATTCCGCTTCGTCCATGGCCTTGCCGTCGATCGCAAGGAAACAGCTTTGCAGCCACGTGGGGGTGAGGCCCGCACAGGTCCGAATCGATTTCCGGACTTTCTCCGGCTCCAGGGAAATGCCATTGACAAATTCGGTCCCGGCCCGCGAACCGCGGTCGACTTTGAACCAGACCTCGCCATTCAGCCTGCCGATTTTGGCGATTCCCTGCCGGACATAGGCGCGGTGCATCAGGCTGCCGTTGGTGATCAACCGCAGTTTCACTTCGCCCGTCAGGTGGAATGCGCGCATCGCTTTTCCCGCGATGTCCACGGCATCGGAAAACTCCGGAGCGCTCGTCGGTTCGCCGTTGCCCGAAAAAGCAATGTCGACCAGTTTGCGCGCCTCCGGCGGTGTGTGCGTCTGCAGGAAGTCGCCGGAGACGACGGAATTCAAAAAACCCGCCAGTTCCGCTTCGAGGAGCGCAAGGTCGATCGCCGGGGGCTTGCCCCGTTTCAGGTTGGGGACCTGGCAGTAGCGGCATGCCCAGTTGCAGGCGTTGTTGACGTTGAGGTTGATGCCGACCGATACGCCCCCAGCCCGGCGCGAGATGACGGGGTAAACATATGTCATGCCGGCGCTGTCCCGGCTGTGATTGCGGATGCTCAGCATAGGAATATGGGGAGGTGGGTGGGTTGTGGTTTCATCGTTGGGCAAAGCGCAGGAATGGGCGGCATGGGGCAATGATATAATCAAACCCCGGTTTTTTTCGAGTCTGACATGTTTGTAACCCGCCGCCTTGAGTTCGACGCAGGCCACCGCATTCCCGATCACAAGAGCCAATGCCGGCATCTGCACGGCCACCGCTATGTGATCGAGATTACGCTTGCGGGCAACGTCATTGAAAAAGAAGGCGATCCGGCCAACGGCATGGTCATGGATTTTTCGGAAATCAAATCCCTGGCGCGGCAAAAGCTGATCGATCTATGGGACCACGCCTTTCTGGTCTATGCCGGAGACACGCAGGTCGTGGCGTTCCTCGATACGCTGCCAGGGCACAAGACGGTGGTCCTGAATTGCATTCCGACGGCCGAGAATCTGGCGAAAGAGGCGTTCCGGGTGCTCGATGCGGTGTATTGCGACACTTACGGCAACCAGTTGCGGCTCGAACGCGTCCGCCTCTATGAGACGCCGAATTGCTGGGCCGACGCCGTGCGCGCATAGCGCGCGATAGGAAGGCAGGAGCTGCAGCTAACCGCTTGCGGATCGGCGATCAGGTATCGAGAGTCGTGTGCAGCAGGTAGTTGACGCTGGTGTCGCGGCCGAGCCGGTAGACCTTGGTGAGCGGGTTGTACGTCATGCCGATGAGTTCGTCGGGCGTGAGCCTGGCGTTCTTTGCCCAGCGCGCGAGTTCCGACGGCCTGATGAATTTCGCGTAGTCGTGCGTTCCCTTGGGGAGCATTTTCAGCACGTACTCGGCGCCGATGACGGCGAACAGGTAGGACTTGGGATTCCGGTTGAGCGTGGAAAAGAAGGCGTGGCCGCCCGGTTTCAGAAGCGCCGAGCAGGAAACGATGACGCTGGCCGGGTCCGGCACGTGTTCGAGCATTTCCATGCAGGTGACGACGTCGAAGCTGCCGGTTGCCTGAACGGCCAGTTCTTCCGCCGAGATCATTCGGTAATCGACTTTTTGCCCGCTTTCCAGGAGATGCAGCCGGGCTACGCCGAGGGCCTTGGCCGAGAGGTCGATTCCCGTCACGATCGCGCCGGCCTGCGCCATGCTTTCGGCCAGGATGCCGCCGCCGCATCCCACGTCCAGGACTTTTTTCCCGGCCAGGGGCGCGTGCCGTTTGATCCATTCCAGACGTAGCGGGTTGATTTCGTGCAGCGGCTTGAATTCGCTGTGCGGGTCCCACCAGCGGTGGGCGAGCTGGCTGAATTTCTCGAGTTCGTGCGTGTCGGCGTTTTGCATGGCGCTGGAGGAGGCGTTGGTGACGAATGGCGTAAGAATAGCAAAACCCAATAAAAAAGCCCTGCCGAAGCAGGGCTTTTTTTGATTTCGGCAGAATTACTTCTGGGTGCCGATGATTTCGATGTCAACACGGCGGTCAGGCTGCAGGCACTCGATGACCTTCTTGCTCTTCGGTCCCTTGCACTGGCCCGGCTTGGTAACCGGCTGCTTGCTGCCCTTGCCTTCGGTGTAAACACGGTTGGCCGGGATGCCCTTGGCGACCAGGTAATCCTTGACGGCGGCGGCGCGCTTCTCGGACAGCTTCTGGTTGTAGGCGGCGCTGCCGATGCGGTCGGCGTGGCCAACGGCGATGACGACTTCGAGGTTCAGGCGGCTGGACTTGGCGACGACGTCGTCAAGCTTGGCTTTGCCTTCCGGACGCAGAACGGCCTTGTCGAAATCGAACAGGGCGTCGGCGGCGAGGGTGATCTTATCCTTGGCCGGGGTGACGCCAGGCATGGCCGGCTTGGCCGGGGTCACAGCAGCGGGAGCCTTCGGCTCGCAAACTTCCTTCGGCAGGAGATCCTTGTCGCACTTGCAGCCGGCGGGGTCCTTGGCGGCGGCGGCAGGGGTCCAGAAGCCGGTGCGCCAGCACAGGCCGAACGGATCCATCACGACTTCGCCGCGCTGGTCGATCGCATAAACGCGGTCAACATTGGTAGCCTGGGCTTGCGCAAACGAGGCGCAGAGACCAAGAGTTGCAGCCACCAAGGCCATCATGGAATGTTTTACTGTTTTATTCATCTTGATTCACCTCGTTAGTTAGAGTAGCGCCAGTTGGATTTATCCGAATGGCTTGTTACGACTCATTGTTACATTGTTAATTACTGAAACTCAAGCATTTTACGGACGGATCTGATTTTGCCATAAAGCCGCGAGATTTTTCAACTCAATTTCGTCCGGCGCCAGCAGCTTTCCTTCGCAAACACGCGGCCTTCCGGCTACCCATACATCTGAAACATGCTCACGTCCTGCCGAATAGACAAGAAGCGATACTGGATCGTAGCACGGGGTCAACGCCAAGTCATTTATTTTGATGGCGCACAGGTCAGCCGATTTGCCCGGTTGGAGACTGCCTATCCGGGTGTCCAATCCCAGTGCCCGTGCGCCTCCCAGCGTTGCCATGCGCAGCGCTTGGTGAGCCGTGACGGCGTCGGCGCGGCCGCTCGCGCCCTTGGCCAGCAGTGATGCCAGACGCATTTCGTGCAGGATGTCCAGGCGGTTGTTGCTGGCCGCGCTGTCGGTGCCCAAACCGATGTTTACGCCCCTCTCCGCAAGCTCGGCGACGGGGGCGATGCCGCTCGCCAGCTTCAGGTTGGAGCTAGGGCAATGGGCGATCGAGCAGCCGTGCCGGGCCAGCAGCGATATTTCCTCGTCATTTAGGTGTACGGCATGGACGCCGATGAGATTCGGGCTAAGCAGACCGAGGCGGAGAAGCCGGTCGATCGGCCGCATGCCGCATTGCTGCTGGCTGTCCCTGATTTCCTGCGCGGTTTCGTGGATATGCAGGTGTATTGGCATGTCGCATTGCTCGGCGAGCGTGAGGACCTTCGCGAAGCTCTTGTCGCTGACCGTGTAAGGGGCGTGCGGCGCCAGGCAAAAGGAGAGCAGCGGTTCGTGGCGCAGTTCGTCGCGGGCGGCCAGTCCCTTGGCCAGATAGTCGTCGGCATCGGTCGCGTAGAGGCCCGGAAAGTCCACGGCGATGAGTCCGACGGAGGCGCGCATTCCCAGCGCCAGAGCGGCTTTGCCGGTTTCCTTCGGGAAGAAGTACATGTCATTGAAACAGGTGGTTCCGCCGCGCAGCATCTCGGCGCAGGCGAGCAGCGTCCCGTCATAAACGAACTGGGGAGAGAGGTGTTTCGCCTCGGCCGGCCAGATGTGTTTTTGCAGCCAGTCCATCAGCGGCAAATCGTCTGCAAGCCCGCGCAGGAGCGACATTGCGGCATGCGTGTGGAGGTTGACGAAGCCGGGCGTGACGATGTGATCGGGCAGTTTTCTCGTTTCCTTGGGATTAAATTGAATTCGCGCTTCGGTCTGTTGCAAAATTGCAACAATTTGCCCCTTGTCGATGGCGATCGCGTGGTTTTCGAGGGCGGTGTCGGACGGTTCGACCGGAATGGTCCACTTGGCTTCGATGAGGAGGTCGATGGGAATCGGCATGATGCGGACCTGTTTTTAAAAAAGGGGCAAAAGGTTAACGAAAGTTTCACGGAATCGGCTGATTCGGCCGGGCAGCCGCCAGCTTACTTTGAATTGCGCGCTTTTCGCCAATTGTTCAATTGTTCGTTGCACGAAACCGGGGGGTGGCGGCATGTTAGAATGCGCTATTCGCCCAAACGATAATACCGACCTGAAAATCAAGGTCTTGCCGGTGTTGCAGTGTTGGCCGGTTAGGAATGGAACAGAACGTGGATACCTTCGCTAAAGAAACACTCCCCATCAGCCTCGAAGACGAAATGCGCCGCTCGTATCTCGATTACGCCATGAGCGTGATCGTCGGCCGGGCATTGCCGGACGCGCGCGATGGCCTGAAACCCGTGCATCGCCGGGTACTGTACGCCATGCACGAGCTGGGCAACGACTGGAACAAGGCGTACAAGAAATCGGCGCGCGTCGTCGGCGACGTGATCGGTAAGTACCACCCGCACGGCGACACGGCGGTGTACGACACGATCGTGCGCCTGGCGCAGGATTTTTCCCTGCGCTATATGTTAGTAGACGGGCAGGGCAATTTCGGTTCGATCGACGGGGACAACGCCGCGGCGATGCGTTACACCGAAGTGCGCATGGCCCGCATCGGCCACGAGCTGCTGGCCGACATCGACAAGGAGACGGTCGACTTCGGTCCGAACTACGACGGATCGGAGCAGGAGCCGCTGATCATGCCGGCGCGCATCCCGAACCTGCTGATCAACGGCTCGTCCGGGATCGCCGTGGGCATGGCGACCAACAGTCCGCCGCACAACCTCAACGAAGTGGTCGACGCGTCCCTCGCGCTGCTGCGCAATCCCGAGATGACGATCGACGAGCTGATCGACATCATTCCGGCGCCCGATTTCCCGACGGCCGGAATCATCTACGGCGTGTCCGGCGTGCGCGAAGGCTACCGTACCGGCCGCGGCCGGGTAATTATGCGCGGCCGCACGCACTTCGAGGACATCAAGGGCAGCGCCGACCGGCAGGCGATCATCATCGATGAGCTGCCGTATCAGGTGAACAAGAGGACGCTGCTCGAAAAGATCGGCGAGCTGGTCAACGACAAGAAGATCGAGGGCATTGCCGATCTGCGCGACGAGTCCGACAAGTCCGGCATGCGCGTGGTGATCGAGCTCAAGCGCAACGAGGTGCCCGAAGTCGTGCTCAACTGCCTGTACAAGCAGACGCAGCTGCAGGATACCTTCGGCATGAACATGGTGGCGCTGGTCGACGGCCAGCCGCGCCTGCTCAACCTGAAGCAGATGATCGACTGCTTCCTGTCGCACCGGCGCGAGATCATCACCCGGCGCACGGTGTACGAACTGCGCAAGGCGCGCGAGCGGGCGCACATCCAGGAAGGCCTGGCTGTGGCGCTGGACAACGTCGACGAGATCATCGCCCTGATCAAGGCTTCGCCGACGCCGGCGGATGCCCGCCGGGGGCTGATGTCGCGCCTGTGGCCGTCGACGACGGTGGGCGAGATGCTGCAGCGCGCCTCGCTGGACGCCACGCGGCCGGAAGGGCTGGGGCTGGAATACGGGCTGTCGAAGAGCGGCTACCTCTTGTCCGAGGCGCAGGCGCAGGCGATCCTGGAACTTCGCCTGCAGCGCCTGACCGGGCTTGAGCGCGACAAGATCGTCGCCGACTTCTCCGAGCTGCTGGACCGCATCACCGACCTGATGGACATCCTGGCGCGTCCTGAACGGATCACCGATATCATTGCCGAGGATCTGAACGTGGTGCGCGCCCAGTTCGGCGACAAGCGCCGTTCCGAGATCGTGCTCGACACGCAGGACCTCGGAATCGAGGATTTCATCGCGCCGCAGGACATGGTCGTCACCCTGTCGCATTCGGGCTACATCAAGGCGCAGCCCCTGGGCGACTATCGCGCGCAGCGCCGCGGCGGCCGCGGCAAGCAGGCGGCGACGGTCAAGGACGACGATTTCGTCGACCATCTGTTTACCGCCAACACGCACGATTACATCCTGTGCTTCTCGAACCGCGGCCGGGTCTATTGGCTCAAGGTTTACGAAGTGCCGCAGGGAACGCGGACCGGCCGCGGCCGGCCGGTGGTCAACATGTTCCCCTTCGAGGAAGGGGAGAAGATCAGCGCCATCCTGCCGATCAAGGAATTCGTCGAGGATCGTTTCATCTTCATGTGCACCGCCCAGGGAACGGTCAAGAAAACACCGCTGTCGGATTTCTCGAATCCGCGCAAGGCCGGCATCATCGCCGTGGCGCTGGACGAGGATGACTTCCTGATCGGCGCGGAGATCACCAGCGGCACGCAGGACATCGTGCTGGTGTCCGACGCCGGCAAGGCGATCTGGTTCGACGAGGAGGACGTGCGCCCGATGGGCCGTACGGCGCGCGGCGTGCGCGGCATGAAGCTCGCCGAGGGGCAGCAGGTGCTGTCGCTGCTGGTTGCCGAGAATCACCAGGAAACCGTTCTGGTGGCGACCGAGAACGGCTACGGCAAGCGCACGGTGCTGGCCGACTTCCGCCATTCGGGCCGCGGCACGCAGGGCGTTATCGCCATTGCCGCCAGCGAGCGCAACGGCAAGGTGGTGGCGGCGCGCCTCGTCAAGGATGACGATGAAATCATGCTGATCACGACCGGCGGCGTGCTCATCCGCACCCGCGTGGCGGAAATACGAGAGCTGGGCCGGGCGACGCAGGGCGTGACCCTGATCTCGCTGGACGAGGGCGAAACGCTGGCCGGACTGGAAAAAGTCGTCGAAACCGAGGACGATTCGGAGAACGGCAACGGCAATGGGAACGGCGAAGGAAATGGACACGAAGACGGCCATGAAAACGGCGGCGAAAACGACAACGAAAGCGGCAACGAAAACGGCGGCGGGAGCGATCCGCAGCCGGATCCGGCCAAGGACTGAAACACGTCGGGGCTGGCGGCGATGAGCGGCGATGTGAACCAGGCGCTTGGCGCCGTGCGCGGCGAGATCGATGCCATCGATGCGCAACTGCTCGACCTCTTGAACCGCCGCGCCCGTTGCGCCCAGAAAGTGGGCGAGATCAAGGCCGAGTACGGCGAGGCTGGCTTCATCTATCGGCCAGAGCGCGAGGCGCAGGTCCTGCGCCGGGTGCAGGCGATGAACCCGGGGCCCTTGCCCGGCGATTTCGTGGCGCGCTTTTTCCGCGAAGTCATGTCGGCCTGCCTGTCGCTGGAAAAGCCGCTGAGCGTGGCCTTCCTCGGTCCGCTGGGCACCTTCTCGGAAAGCGCGGCCGTCAAGCAGTTCGGGCATGCCGCGCAGCTTATGCCAAAATCATCGATCGACGATGTCTTCCGCGAAGTCGAGGCCGGGCACGCCGATTTCGCCGTGGCGCCGGTCGAGAATTCGACCGAAGGGGCGATCGGCCGCACGCTGGACCTGTTGATGGAGTCGCCGCTGAAGGTGTGCGGCGAGGTCGTCCTGCGCATCCACCAGCATCTCCTGTCGAAAGAAGCGTCCACGGACAGCATCGTCAAAGTTTATTCTCACGCCCAATCGCTGGCGCAGTGCCACGAATGGCTCAACCGCACGCTGCCGCATGCGCAGCGCATCCCGGTCGGCAGCAATGCGCAGGCCGCGCAGCAGGCGGCGGCGGAGGCAGGATCGGCGGCCCTAGCCGGCGAAGCGGCAGCCGAGCGCTATGGCCTGCCGGTGCTGGCCAGCAACGTCGAGGACGAGCCGAACAACACCACGCGCTTCATCGTGATCGGACGCCAGGAGACCGGCCCGTCGGGGTGCGACAAGACCTCACTGATCATGTCCGCGCCGAACCGCACGGGTTCGCTCTATGAACTGCTGGCGCCGATCTCGGCTTGCGGCGTGTCGATGACGCGGCTCGAATCCCGGCCGGCGAAGCATACGCTGTGGGAATACGTGTTCTACGTCGACATCGAGGGCCACCGCGAAGAGGCCGGCGTGAAGCAGGCGCTGGCCGAACTGGAGCGCCGTGCCGCCTATCTCAAGGTGCTCGGTTCGTATCCGGTTGCCGTTTACTAAAAATCATCTTATATCGAGGGGTTGTTTATGTTGCTGTGCGATCAGGCCTTACCTTATATCCGCGCCATTTCTCCCTACCAGCCGGGCAAGCCGATCACGCAACTTGCGCGCGAGATGGGAATTCCCGGGGAAAAGATCATCAAGCGTGCCTCCAACGAGACCCCGCTTGGCATGAGCCCGAAGGCGAAAACCGCGCTTGAAGAGGCGGTCGGCTCGCTGGAGCGCTACCCGGACGATTACGAACTGAAAGCCGCCGTGTCGGCGCATACCGGCCTCGGCATGGAGCGCGTCATTCTCGGCAACGGCTCGAACGATCTGCTCGACATGCTGGCGCGCGTATTCCTGGCGCCCGGCCGCTCGACGATCTATTCCCAGCATGCCTTTGCCGTTTACCCGCTGGCCTCGATGTCCGTCGGCGCCGAGCTGATCGCCGTGCCGGCGCGCGATTTCGGCCACGACCTGACGGCCATGCTCGCCGCCATCCGGCAGGATACGCGGCTCATCTGGCTTGCCAACCCGAACAACCCGACCGGCACCTTCGTGCCTTATCCTCAGCTCAAGGTCTTCCTGCGGGCGGTTCCGGAGAATGTCATCGTCGTGCTCGACGAGGCGTACAACGAATACATTCCGCAGACCGAACGCGTCGATACCAAGGACTGGCTGAAGGATTTTCCGAATCTCGTCATCACCCGCACCTTCTCCAAGATCTACGGCCTTGCCGGCCTGCGTGTCGGTTATGCGCTGGCGTCGGCGGAAGTCGCCGATCTCGCCAACCGCGTGCGCCAGCCGTTCAACTGCAACAACCTGGCGCTGGCTGCTGCCGCCGCGGCGCTGGGCGACCGCGAGTTCCTCGAGCGCAGCTACGCCGTGAACCTGGCGGGCATGGAGCAGTTGACCGCGGGATTCAAGCGGCTCGATTTTGCCTATATTCCGTCGTACGGAAATTTCGTGACCTTCAAGGCGGGCGATGCGGCGGCCGTGAACGAAAAACTGCTGCGGCAGGGCGTCATCGTCCGTCCGATCGCCGGTTACGGCATGCCGGAATGGCTGCGCGTGACGATCGGGACCGAAACGGAAAATGCGCGCTTCCTCGAGGCGCTCGAAAAGGCGCGTGGATGAGCAGCGGGCGCGAGTTCGGCAAGGTCGTCATTTTCGGCGTCGGGCTGATCGGCGGTTCCTTCGCGCTGGGGCTCAAGGCGGCGGGGCAGGCGGCGGAGATCGTCGGTTTCGGCCGCAGCCTGGCGACGCTGAAACAGGCGCTGGATCTTGGCATCATCGACCGCATCGGCATCCATCCGGGGCAGGAGGCGGCCGACGCCGACCTCGTGCTGATCGCCACGCCGGTGGCGCAGATGCCGGAAATCATGGGGCGCATCGCGCCGTACCTGGGGCCGCAGACGCTGGTGACCGACGGCGGGAGCACCAAGAGCGACGTCGTGGCGGCGGCGCGCGAGCATTTCGGCGAGCGTGTCGGGCAGTTCGTGCCGGCGCATCCGATTGCCGGCGCGGAGAACAGCGGCGCCGCGGCGGCGCGCGCCGATCTCTACCAGGGCAAAAAAGTCGTGCTGGCGCCGCTGCCGGAAAACTCCGTGCTGGACGTGGTGCGCGTG
>JAVBSG010000208.1:0-27479 GCA_031547245.1 Propionivibrio sp. | reverse complement strand
GTCAACGAGAACGAGTATGCGCATATCCTGACGGTCGAGGATCCGATCGAATTCGTGCATCAGTCGAAAAAGTGTCTGATCAACCAGCGCGAAGTCGGTCCGCACACGCTGTCGTTCAACAATGCCTTGCGTTCCGCGCTGCGTGAGGATCCGGACGTCATCCTGGTCGGCGAAATGCGCGACCTGGAAACGATCCGCCTGGCGCTGACGGCAGCGGAAACGGGCCACCTGGTGTTCGGCACCCTGCATACATCGAGCGCGGCAAAGACCATCGACCGCGTCGTCGACGTCTTCCCGGCGGCCGAAAAGGACATGGTGCGCTCGATGCTCTCCGAATCGCTGCGCGCCGTCATCTCGCAGACGCTGCTCAAAACCAAGGATGGCACGGGGCGGGTGGCGGCTCACGAAATCATGATCGGCACGCCCGCCATCCGCAACCTGATCCGCGAGAACAAGGTGGCGCAAATGTACTCGGTCATCCAGACGAGCGCCCAGCTCGGCATGCAGACGCTCGACCAGAGCCTGCTTGAACTGGTTAAGCGCAACATCGTGTCGTCGCATGAGGCTCGAGCCCGGGCGATGAACAAGGATGTTTTCCCTGGGGCGTGAGCTTCGGGCGTGAATTAGCAAGCAAGGACAATCATGGAACGCGATCAGGCATTGAAATTCATGCAGGATCTTCTGCGTTTGATGACGCAGAAGAACGGGTCGGACCTTTTCATTACCGCCAACTTCCCTCCGGCGATCAAGGTCGATGGACGGGTGACGCCGGTATCGAACCAGACGCTGTCGCCCCAGCACACCGCCGAGCTGGCGCGCGCGATCATGAACGACCGGCAGGCCGCCGAATTCGAGGCGACCAGGGAATGCAACTTCGCCATTTCGCCGGCGGGCATCGGGCGTTTCCGTGCCAACGCGATGGTGCAGCAAGGGCGCGTTGCCGTGGTTTGCCGGACCATCAACCAGTCGATTCCGACGCTTGACGAATTGGGCTTGCCCACGGTGCTCAAGGACATCGCCATGGTCAAGCGCGGACTGGTGATTTTCGTCGGCGGCACCGGCACCGGAAAAACCACCTCGCTGGCCGCCCTGGTCGATCAGCGCAACAGAAACAGTCAGGGCCACATCATCACGATCGAGGATCCGATCGAGTTTGTGCACGATCACAAGGGCTGCATCATCACGCAGCGCGAGGTCGGCGTGGACACGGACTCCTGGGAGATCGCGCTGAAAAACACGCTGCGGCAGGCGCCCGATGTGATCCTCATGGGCGAGATCCGCGACCGCAACACGATGGATTCCGCGGTGGCCTGTGCCGAAACGGGCCACCTGTGTCTGGCGACTGTGCACGCCAACAGCACCAACCAGGCAATCGACCGGATCATCAACTTCTTCCCCGAGGAGCGCCGCCATCAACTGCTGATGGACCTTTCGCTGAACCTGCGCGCCATGGTTTCGCAGCGTCTGTTGGCGAAAAAGGACGGCAAGGGTCGGGTGGCGGCCGTTGAAATCATGATCAACTCGCCGCTGATTTCCGACCTTATCTTCAAGGGTGAGGTCCATGAGATCAAGGAAGTCATGAAACGCTCTCGTGAACTGGGCATGCAGACCTTCGACCAGTCGCTGTTCGATCTCCATGATGCCGGCCGGATCAGTTATGAGGATGCACTGCGCAACGCGGATTCGGTTAACGATCTGCGTCTACAGATCAAGCTGCACGGCACGGAATCAAAAGGCCGCGATCTGGGCTCGGGGATCGGCCATCTGGAGGTTATCTAACCGGCCGGGAAGTAAAACCGCTTCCCTATTCTACTGGCAGGCAGCCTGACGGCTGGGATCTGTAGCGCGCTGCGGAGCGGCGGCCAAAGGGTTTGGGGAGCCGATTCGTTCCGGCAAAAAAAAGCGGCGTCACGGCCGCTTTTTCTTCCCGCAAACGTGAATCGATATGGACAAACTCGCGGCGGTGGCATAGCCTTCGCCTCTTTTGCCTGTTGCCGCATGCTTGTTCGTCGTCGCGGGTCTTTATATTGGAGAGTGATATGCTGGGCCCGTTGGTAAATGGGGCGGCACTGGTCGTCGGCGCAGTTTCGGGCGCCTTGCTTGGACGGGTTGTTCCGCGCCGGGTCAAAGAAGCGCTGCCATTGACCTGCGGCGTGATTGCCCTCGCGATCGGCGTCATCCTCGTATCCAAAGTCAATACTCTGCCCGCCGTTGCCCTGGCTTTACTCACCGGGTCGTTCAGTGGCGAGCTGTTGTCCCTAGAATATCGGCTTGAGCGGTCCATCAAGTGGGCGCAAAAACGTTTTGAGCGACTCCGCTCGCAGAAACGTGAAAAACCCCACGTCGAGGGGTTTGCCATCAAGTTCGTGACGATTTCGGTACTGTTTTGTGCCAGCGGCACCGGTATTTTCGGATCCATTCATGAAGGGATGACCGGCGAATCGAATATCCTGCTTGCGAAAGCCGTGCTCGACTTGTTTACCGCCATGATTTTCGCAACCGAGCTTGGCTATTCCGTCGCCCTGATTACCATCCCGCAACTGCTGATCCAAGGGGCGCTTTATTCAGGCGCCTATCTGTTGATGCCGTTGACCACGCCTGCCATGCTGGCCGATTTTTCGGCCTGTGGCGGGGTCGTCATGTTGGCCACCGGGTTGCGCATCTGCGGCATCAAATCTTTCCCCATCGTCAATATGCTGCCCGCCCTGTTGCTGGCCATGCCGGTCTCGGCCGCGTGGGCGCATTTCTTTGCCTGACGCCATAACCCTCCGCGGACGGAATGGCGTCGTATAATCAGCATCTTGCCCAGTAACTTTCCAAAGTAATGACTCACGATATCAAGACCCATCTCGCCGATCTGATGCGCTCTGCGTTGAACGGCCTCGCCCCGGATCAGACGGAAATTCCTATCCTTCTCGAACGCCCGAAACAGTCCGCACACGGTGATTTTGCCTGCAATTTGGCCATGCAGCTGGCACGAATACTGAAGCGCAATCCGCGTGAGCTGGCGCAGCAACTGCTCGAAAATATCCCGGCATCGCCTTTTGTGGACAAAACGGAAATTGCCGGCGCGGGATTCATCAACTTTCACCTGCATCGCTCGGCCAAGCTGGAGACGGTCCGCGACATCCTTGAACAGCGCGAAGCGTTCGGGCGTTCCACTCTGGGCGGAAAGAAAAAAATACAGATCGAATTCGTTTCGGCGAATCCGACCGGTCCGCTGCACGTTGGCCACGGACGCGGCGCAGCCTACGGCGCCAGTCTGTGCAGCCTGCTGGCTTATGCGGGATGGGATGTCACGCCGGAGTATTATGTAAACGACGCAGGCCGCCAGATGGACATCCTGGCGCTTTCCGGCTGGCTGCGTTACCTCGAACTGCACGGCCAGCGTGTTCCTTTCCCGCCCAACGGCTATCAGGGCGAGTATGTCCGCCACATGGCCACGGAGATGAAGATCGCGCACGGGGAGAAGTTCGTCCGCATGGCGACGGATATTCTCGAGGGTACGCCGGGCTTGCCGGAAGCCTGCCGCGCCGACGATGAAGCCAAGCAGCAGCGCGAGACCCACCTCGACGCGCTGATCGCCAACGCCAAGCGCCTGCTCGGCGAAGAATGGAACTACGTGCATAACCACGTTCTCACCGAGCAGCTCGAGGACAGCCGCAGCGATCTGGAAGATTTCGGCGTGCATTTCGACGTCTGGTTTTCGGAAAAGTCGTTGTTCGATACGGGGCTCGTCGAGCGCTGCGTCGAACGGCTGAAAAAGGCAGGCCATCTCTACGAAAAGAATGGCGCGTTGTGGTTCCGGTCCACGTCGTTCGGTGACGAGAAGGACCGTGTGGTGCAGCGCGACAATGGGTTGTTTACCTATTTTGCTTCCGACATCGCCTATCACCTGAACAAATACGAGCGCGGTTTTTCGCGCATCATAAATATCTGGGGCGCCGATCATCATGGCTATATCCCGCGCGTGAAGGGTGCGCTGCAGGCGCTCGGGCTCGATCCGGACGTGCTGGACGTGGCGCTCGTGCAGTTCGCCGTACTCTATCGCGGCGGCCAGAAGGCCGCGATGTCGACCCGCTCCGGCGAGTTCGTCACCTTGCGAACACTACGTGAAGAGGTCGGCAACGATGCCTGCCGCTTCTTCTATGTCCTGCGCAAATCCGACCAGCATCTGGATTTCGACCTGGATCTCGCAAAAAGCCGGACCAACGAAAACCCGGTCTATTACATCCAGTACGCCCACGCCCGCGTTTGCTCGGTTCTCGCTCAATGGGACGGAGACGACGAAGCGCTGCTCAAAGCCGATCTGGGGCGGCTCGACAACCCGCACGAACTAGCCGTTGCCGTTAAACTAGGCGAGTTCCCGGAGATCGTCGAATCGGCGGCTCGCGATCTGGCGCCGCACATGGTTGCCTTTTACCTGAAGGATCTGGCTGCGGAGTTCCATAGCTACTACAATGCTGAGCGCATGCTTGTCGACGATGAGCCGCTAAAGGATGCACGCGTCGCCCTCGCCGCCGCCGTTCGGCAGGTCATCCGCAACGGCATGAGCATCATCGGCGTCAGCTGCCCGCAATCGATGTAAGTTGAAGGAGTCGGAATCATCATGAGCCGTGATATGAAGCCGCGCAAACGCAATGCTTCCCGCAAGAAATCGGGCGGCGGAACCTTGGTCGGCTTGTTTGTCGGCCTCGTCATAGGTGTTCTTATCGCAGCCGGGGTTGTTTGGTATCTGCATAAAACGCCCGTGCCTTTTGCCAACCGGGCGCCCACGCCTGCGCCACAGGCGATGGCTCCGTCGCAGGCGCCGCTCGCGCTGCCGGGCAAACCTGGGGATCCCGTTCCGCAGCAGCCGCAGAACGGCGACAAGCCGCGCTTCGATTTCTACAAGATTCTGCCCGGTAACGGTGAAGCCGTACCCGATCCGAAAACCGGCGACGCGAAGCCCGGAGAACAAAAACCGGCCGATGGCAACAAAGACAAGGAATCGAAGGAACTCGTCTCCAAGGAATCGCTCTACCTACAGACCGGTTCCTTCCAGAACGCCAACGATGCCGATAATCAAAAAGCCAAACTGGCGATGATGGGCGTCGAGGCCTCGGTCCAGCAGGTCATGCTGCAGGACAAGGTCTGGTACCGCGTGCGTTTGGGGCCGTTCAAGAAAGTCGAGGAAGTCAATGCCATGCGCGCCGAAATGGCCAAGCAGGGCGTAGAGGCCAATGTCGTCAAGAAAGATTGAGAAATCAAGGAGAAACGAATGAGGAAGTTTTTTGGAGCGGGTTTTGCATGTTTGGCTGCCGCGCTGCTTTTCTTTGCTCTGCCAGTGCAGGCACAGATGGTGCTCGGGAAGGATTATGCCCTGGTCGATCCGCCGATGCCTACCGAGAATCCGGCAAAGATCGAGGTCGTTGAGTTTTTCTCCTACGCATGCCCTCATTGCAATGATCTCAATCCGCTGATCCACAAATGGGCCAGCAAATTGCCGTCCGACGTGGTCTTCAAGCGCGTTGCGCTGCCGGGCAGCCCGTTCTACACGCTGATGTCCCGGTTCTATTACACCCTCGAGACGATGGGCGAGTCAGAAAAATTCGATGCGGCGGTTTTCGAGGCGCTCCACGTCAAGGGAGAGCGGCTGATCGACGAAAAGAGCATTACCGACTGGGTCAAGTCGAAGGGGATCGATGCCCAGAAGTTCAGCGCCACCTTCAAATCCTTCGGTGTCGAAAACAAGGTCAAGCAGGCCGACCAGGTCGCACGCGCCGCCAAGATCGAGGGCGTTCCGGCAGTATTCGTCGATGGCCGTTACCAGTTGCTCAACTCGGGTATCAAGTCATATAACGATTTGCTGGTTCTGGCCGATAAGGCCATCGACATGCGGCGCAAAGAGCGCGCGCAGAAAAAATAGCCATTCCCGTGCCGCCGAGACCGAGAGTCTTCATTACCGGAGCTTCTTCCGGTATCGGCAGCGCCCTGGCGGCCCATTATGCGCGGCAGGGCGCCGTTCTGGGGCTGGCGGCGCGGCGCCTGGAGCAGCTGCAGGCGCTTGCCGCGGAACTGGCAGGCATGGGGGCGGCCGAGGTTTTTCCCTATCCGCTCGATGTTACCGATGCCGCCGCCCTGCGTGCCGCCGCCGAGGATTTCATGAACCACGGCGGCGCTCCCGACATCGTCATCGCCAATGCCGGCGTTTCCTCCGGCACGTTGACCGAATGTCAGGAAGACCTCGCCGCCATCCGGCGCATCCTGGAAATCAACGTTTTCGGCATGGCTGCGACCTTCTCGCCCTTCATTGCCGGCATGAAGCAGCGCGGCAGCGGACGGCTGGCCGGCATTGCCTCGGTGTCCGGCATTCGCGGCCTGCCCGGCGCCGAAGCCTACTGCGCCTCCAAGGCGGCAACAATCAGCTATCTCGAAAGTCTGCGCCTGGAAATGCGCGGTAGCGGCGTCAAGGTCGTCACCATCGCGCCCGGCTACATCGAAACGCCGATGACGGCGGTCAACCCCTATCCCATGCCTTTCAGGCTCAAGGCCAACGAAGCCGCGCGCCGCTTTGCGCGTGCCATTGAGCGCGGCGCAAGCTACACCGTCATTCCCTGGCAGATGGGGTGTGTTGCCAAAATCCTGCGGCTGCTGCCCAATTGGCTTTACGATTGGCTGCTCGCCAAGGTGCCGCATAAGCCCAAGGTTCTCTGACGTTTCCGCTGGCGGCCATTCCCGGCAAGGAACGCCCGCAGGCGGTTGATGGCCAGCTTCCCGTAGCGGAACGAAGACAACGACGAATTGTTTTTACAGGAATAGCGATTTGCCATGAAGATTGGCCGAAACGACCCATGCCCTTGCGGCAGCGGGAAAAAATACAAGGCTTGTTGCGGCGCAGGCGGCAACCCGAACGCGGTTCACATCGACCGGCGGCATCTGCTTGCGCTTTTTCATGCTGGCCATTTCGCGCCGCTGGAAGACCAGCTCGACCATCTGCTCCGGCAAAATCCGCAGTCGGCCTTCCTTTGGGGGCTGCTCGGCACCACGCGGCAAATGCTGGGCGAGGACGGGCTGCCGGCATTGCAAAAAGCCGTCGCCCTGGCCCCAGACGACGCCGAGACGCACTGCAACCTGGGCACGGCCTGGCACGGGCAGGGCCGGATCGATGAAGCCGAAACCTGTTACCGCAAGGCGACCGCACTCGATCCACGGCACTTGCGGGCGCATCTCAATCTTGCCGGTCTGCTGGCGACGAATGGCCGCCTGCCGCAGGCGGAAACCGCTTTCCGCCAGGCGCTGAAAATCGCCCCGCAGCTTGCCGAAGCGCTGATCGGGCTGAGCGACGTGCTGGCTCGGCAGAACCGGCTGGACGAAGCCGAAACCGTCCTGCGGCAAGCCATGCAATTGGGCACGGCGGTGGCCGAAACGCATTTCTGCCAGGGGAACATCCAGGCCCAGCGAGGACTGATGGAAGATGCGCGGGAAAGCTATCGGTCCGCCATCCATGCCCAGCCGAAATTCATTCGTGCGTATAACAATCTCGGCAATGTCCTGCTTGGATTGGCGTGTGTCGACGAAGCCATCGACTGTTTCCGCGAGGCGTTGGAAATAGCGCCGGATTATGCCGACGCGCATGGCAACCTGGGGTTGGCGTATCTCCAGGCGAACCGTTTCGCCGATGCCGAGAGCTGCTATCGAAGGGCCTTGCAGTTACAACCGCAGCGAGTGGACTTGCTCGGACAGCTCGGCTTCGTGCTCAGGGAACTCGGCCGGACCGAAGAAGCGCGTGCGGCCTACCGCGAGTTGATCCGCATCCATCCCGGCGCTGCCGAGGCGCGGCTGGCGATGTCCATGCTCGCACTGCCCATCGTTCCGCACGACGCCGAGGAAGCTGGGCGGGCGCCCGAGCGATTCGGCCAGGCGCTTGGCGAGCTCTCCGGCTGGCTGGATGCCGATCCGGCGCATCGTGCCGCGTTCGCCGAGGTTATCGGTTCGACGCTGCCCTATCACCTGGCCTATCGGCCGGGCAACCACCGCGACTTGCTGTCCCGTCACGGCGATCTGGCAACAGGCTGTCTTCCGGCAGCAGCGCCTCCGATTCCGGAGCGGTGCGGGAAAACAAGGCTGCTCGTCGTTTCCAACCAGGTGTGCCGGCACTCGGTCTGGGACGTGGTATTGCGCGGCCTGCTCGCCAACATCGACCGGGAACGCTTCGAAACGATCCTGTACCACACCGGGTCTCACGAAGACGCCGAAACCGTTTCCGCCCAGGCAATGGTCGATGCCTGGCGCGACCGGCGGCAATTGGCCGACTTCGAGGCACTGCGTCGGGCCGTCGAAGCGGATGCCCCCGATGCCATCCTGTATCCGGAAATCGGTATGGATCCATTCTCGTTCAGGCTTGCAGCGTACCGGCTGGCTCCCCTGCAGATCGCCAGCTGGGGCCATCCGATTACCACCGGCTTGTCGACCATCGACCTGTTTTTGTCAGGTGAACTGCTGGAAGCGGTGGATGTAAGCGCTCACTATCGGGAGAAGCTGGTCCGTTTGCCAGGCGCCGGCTGCTGTACAGTGCCGCTGGACATACCGCCGGAACCCATTGACGACATCATTCCGCTCCTCCCGTCGCGCCCAGGCCCGCGCTTCGTCATCGCTCAACGCGCCTTCAAGGCCGACCCGTCCCATGATGCCCTTTACGCGGAAATCGCCGCAACGACGGGGAACTGTACCTTCATTCTGCTGCGCGATCCCGTTTATCCCTGGGCCACGGAAAGGCTGTGTGAAAGATTGCGCGGTGCTTTCCGGCAGCGTGGCCTCGATCCGGCCAACTATCTGATCGAGATTCCCTGGCTGTCGGCGGGAAAATTCGTTTCCCTGCTCAACGCCTGCGATATCTTCCTCGACTGTCCGGCGTTTTCCGGCTATACCACAGCCTGGCAGGCGGCGCACGGCGGTCTGCCGATCGTCACGCTGGAGGGGGAGTCTCTGCGGCAGCGGCTTGCAGCCGGCCTGCTGCGCAAGATCGGTGTGACGGATACGATTGCTTCAACCCCCAGCGAGTATGTAAGAATCGCTGCCCATCTTGCCAGGGAAACGAGCAACACTGCGGAGTGGGACGTCCGCCGGGCGCGGCTCAAGGAACTGGCACCGCTCTCCGACGGCGACATGGACGTGGTCCGCGCCTTTGAGCAGGTGGTCACCGACGAGCTGGCTGCGCGGCAGCTCGGGACAATTTGACCGGAATCATGCCGCCTGGCGCTTTGGCCGGTATACTTGGTACTTCGTTTTCCGGGATTTTCCATGCAACAGAAACGACTCGAACTGGTCTGCCCGGCGGGCAGCCTGCCGGCGCTCAAGACTGCCGTCGATAACGGCGCCGATACCGTTTATTTCGGCTACAAGAACGACACCAACGCGCGCAATTTCGCCGGACTCAACTTCGACCGCAAGGCCATGGTCGAAGGCATCGCCTATGCGCACGCGCACGGCCGGCAGGTGCTGATGGCCATCAATACGTTCCCGCAGCCTGGGCGCGAGACCGACTGGCATCTGGCTGTCGATGGCGCCGCCGATCTTGGCGTCGATGCCGTCATCCTTGCCGACGTCGGCCTGCTCGACTATGCCAGCCGCCGCCATCCGGACTTGCGCCTGCACCTCTCCGTGCAAGGGTCGGCTACCAGCTATGAGGCAGTCAACTTTGCGCATCGCGAATTCGGCATCCGGCGCGTCGTCCTGCCGCGCGTGCTGACGCTGCAACAGGTTGAACTGGTCATCAGGAACACCGCCATCGAAATCGAAGTGTTTGCCTTCGGCAGCCTGTGCGTGATGAACGAGGGGCGCTGCTGGCTCTCCTCCTACGCTACCGGCGAATCGCCCAATACCGTCGGTGCCTGCTCGCCGGCTAAATTCGTCAAGTGGGAAAAAGCGCCAGGACAGATGACCACTCGGCTCAACGGCATTCTGATCGACCGCTACGGCGACAACGAGCACGCCGGCTATCCGACGCTTTGCAAAGGGCGCTTTGAGGTCAATGGTTCCACCTACTACGCGCTGGAAGAGCCGACCAGTCTGAACGTGCTCGAACTTCTGCCCGAGATCGCCCGAATCGGCGTTTCCGCGATCAAGGTCGAAGGCCGCCAACGCAGTCCGGCCTACGTGGCGCAGGTTACGCGCACTTTGCGGGCAGCGCTCGACGAACTGGCTCGCGGCCCTGGACATTTCCACGTCAAACCGGCCTGGCAGGCCGAGCTTGGCAAAATCTCCGAGGGCACGCAGGTGACGCTCGGCGCCTACAACCGCCCTTGGAGATGAATCGATGAAGCTCGCGCTTGGACCACTGCTCTATTTCTGGCCGAGACAGACCGTGCTCGATTTCTACGCCGACATGGCGAAGATCAAGGCGCTCGACATCATCTACGTCGGCGAAGTCGTCTGCTCGCGCCGCCAGCAGCTGCGCACCGCCGACTGGATCGCACTGGCGCGTTCCCTTGCCGACGCCGGCAAGGAGGTCGTCGTTTCGGCGCAGGCGCTCATGGAGTCGGAAAGCGACCTCAAGGCGCTGCGCCGCCTGATCGACGAGTTGGCCAACACTCACGGCTGCAAGATCGAGGCTAACGATCTTGGCGCGGTCAACGTCGCCGCCGGCAGGCCGTTCGTCGCCGGGCCGCATCTCAACATCTACAACGCCGCGACGCTCGCCACCTTTCACCGCTACGGCCTGAGCCGCTGGGTGCCGCCGCTGGAGGGCACGCGCGCGCTCGTTGAATCGCTGCACAAGAGCCGCCCGGAAGGCGTCGAAACCGAAGTTTTCGCCTTCGGCAAGCTGCCGCTCGCCTTCTCGGCGCGCTGTTTCACCGCGCGGCACTACAACCTGAACAAGGACGATTGCCAGTTCAAGTGCCTCGACCATCCCGAAGCAATTACGCTCAAAACCCGCGAAGGCCAGCCTTTCCTGGCCATTAACGGTATTCAGACGATGTCGGCGCAAACCTACAATCTGCTCGCCGAAGTGCCGGACATCAAGGCCATGGGTGTCGACATTCTGCGCCTCAGTCCGCAGTCGCAATACATGCGGGAGGTCATCGCCGCCTTCGACACAGCCCGCCAGGGTGGAAATCCGCTGCCGGTTAAGCGAGAATGGGCACCTGATGGCATGGTGGATGGCTACTGGTTCGGCCAGGCCGGCATCGCCGCCCGACACCAGCAACTCGCTTGACCGCAGCCAACGCATCGCAAGGAGTCCGATATGCCCGGCAGTTTTCTCAAATCGTGCAGCATCCCAAGCTTCGCCTTTCCGTCATTCGTCGCAGCGCTCGGCAGGAAACTGCCGCAATGGCCGAATTCCCTGGTTTTCGTCGCCGGCCTCAACACGCTGGCCAAGACGAAGCTGCTGCCGGAGGACAGCTTGGCGCTGCTTGAAAACCGGACTTTCCTGATCGACGTGCTGGATACCGGCGGCTGCATCTCGTTCACCTACCGCAACGGTTTATTCTGGCCGCTGTTTACCGCCCCGGCCTCGCCCGACCTGGCCTTCCGCGCCAACCTCTCGGCCTTTCTGCAACTCGCTGCGCGCCAGGAAGACCCCGACACCCTGTTTTTCAACCGCGCCTTGACCATTGAAGGCGACACCGAACTCGGCCTTGTCGTCAAGAACATGGTCGACGCGATGGAGTGGCCGAAATTTTCCCAGGTCATGCCGGCCTTCCGGCATTGATGATATTGTCGTTAGCCGGGTTTTTCAGACTGCCAAGTAGTGAGTCACGGCTTCCTGCATTTCTGATATGTAGTCAGTTTCGCCTGACAGAAAAGGCTTCTGTCTTGAAATTGCCGTAATACCTTCCCGATTCCGCAGCAAAGCGCAGCACGCAGTAATCGGGGTCGGCGACGCCAAGCGGGTAGTACAGCGTATCGCCTTCACGCCAGATCATTTGCTTGCAGGCGGCATCCTCGAGAACGGCCATCGTGCCTGTGAGCATGACGCCACGAAAAGTCAGGCCATCGCAGAAATACAGGCACGCCCTAGATCCAGATCCTGCTGCATGGTGTGCTCCGGTATTGTTGTCGAGCGGAAAGTCGCGTTGTCTGTTGATTCTGCCATGGTTTTGACTTACGAACCTTGTCTTGGGCGTAGCGGCTTCCTGAACGGGGTGGATAGCGAGGCATTTTGTCGCTGATTGGCGACAAGATATCGGATTGATCTGCAAGCAACTTTGATGTTGCCTCGTTATTCTGTCGCCTTTTCACGACATTTTATCGACAGTCTTTTCGCCATTTTTTTTGCGCTTACTCCAACTTTCTGTTTTATATAGAAAAAATTCTTGGCGCGAATATTGCTATAAAAACCGGAGTATTTGATGTCGAAGGAGGCAAGCATGTTCAACAAGTCCGTATTCAATCGAAAAGATCCTTTGCCCCACCGAAGCGCTACCGTTCCCGAGTCAACTGCCTCCGGATTGGAAGCCGCCTCTGGCGATAGGCCCCTTGTGCGAACAGTCAATCCCCCAAAGGAACCGGCGAGCCAGGGAAGCGCTGATTTGTCCAGAACCGCTTCTATGCCTGGCAAAGAAAACACCAAGGAAGACAAGGAACGCATGGATAAGAAAATCCCCGAAGCCGTTGCCAATAGAGAATCGGGAGCGCGGCTGATCGTCGGCCCGGAGGTCAAGCTCAAGGGCGCGCAGATTCTCGATTGCGATACGCTGGTCGTCGAGGGCTATGTGGAAGCGACCATGGATAGCCGGGTGATCCAGATTGCCGAGCATGGCTCTTTCAATGGCAAGGTCAGCGTCGATGTCGCCGAAATCCATGGTTCGTTCGATGGAGAACTGACAGCCCGCCTGCAGTTGATCATTCATTCAACGGCGCGGGTGAAAGGGTCGATTCGCTACGGCAAGCTTGTGGCCGACGAGGGCTGCGAACTTCGTGGGAACGTTGACATCCTATCCGCCGAACGCAGCAGCGACAAAAACGATGCGCCTGCCGCGCCAGTCCTGACACTCGGCGTGAATGGGTGATTCGCTTATTGACGATTTTTCGGAAAACTTTATTTTGTACTTTCCGCTCCAACCTGTGTCTTTTGTGTCATTATTCGTCCGGTTTGCAAGGAACTAATTCACAGTTTGCAAAAAAGACAGGGGGCGGCGGCTTTTTCGCCACACATATAGCCAATGTTTTTCACTCCTCGCACTACTAGCTACCGTATCCAACTGGTACGCACACGTTCCGAAGGGCAAGCAGCTGACCGTTTGGTACGCAGGATGTATGCATGGCGCGGCTATTCGATGCTTCCCTCGTTATACCGTTCGAATGATTCCGACCAGGCTACGCTTGCCGTCTGGCAGGATGATGAGGTGGCGGCGACGCTGACCATTGGACGCGATTCCACTGAAGGGCTGCTGGCCGATGCGTTGTATGCGCCAGAGCTGGCCTCCTTGCGGCAGCCCGGCAGGGTTGTCTGCGAGGTAACGCGTCTGGCCGTGCGTTCAGGTTGCAGTTCGGAAAAAATGATGAACGACCTTTTCCGCACTACGCTTCTGCTCGGGAAGGAGCGTTTCGGCGGCAGCGATGCGGTAATTGAAGTCAACCCGCGCCACGTCCGGTTCTATGAACGCCGCTTCGGTTTTTACCAGATCGGCAAGCAGCGCCAGTGCCCGCGCGTTAACGCGCCTGCGGTCTTGCTGCATCAGACGCTTGAGGGGCTGGTGGTTCACGGGGTTGCGGATTATCCACAAGGAATTCCCGAGGACTGGACTGGCCAACAGCTGTTGGCCGAGGCCGTTTGATATGCCACGGGTGTCTTTTTGACAGGCCGTTTACGGCGCGCGCATCAATGTGCTTTTCCCGAACAGGCTTTCGATCAGGTCGACGGCCAGTTCGGCAGTGCGGTTGCGCACGTCGAGCGCCGGATTGAGTTCGACCACATCGAGCGAGGCGAGCCGCCGGGTGTCGGCGATCATCTCCATGCATAGCTGCGCTTCCCGGTAAGTCGGGCCGCCGCGCACCGTGGTGCCGACTCCGGGCGCTATGTCAGGGTCGAGAAAGTCGACGTCCAGGCTGACGTGCAAATGCGTATCCGGGCCAATCAGCGCCAGCGCCAACTCCATTGTGTGGCGCATGCCCATCTCGTCGATGAAGCGCATATCGAACACTTCAATGCCTGCGTCGTGAACCAGGCGCTTTTCGCCGGCGTCGACGCTGCGAATGCCGATCTGACGGATGTCTTTCGGATTCAGCGCCGGGGAAAAACCGGCCATGTTGACCAGCTCGTCTGGTCCTTGCCCGCAGAGGCTGGCGACGGGCATGCCATGCAGATTGCCGCTCGGCGTCAATGTCGCGGTATTGAAATCGGCGTGGGCATCGAACCACAACACCCGCAGTTTTTTCCTTCGCTCACGGCAATGACGGGAGACGGCGCTGATCGAACCGATGGCCAGCGAATGATCGCCGCCGAGCAGAACCGGCAGGCGGCCGGCGGTCAGTTCCGCATGGATGGCATCATGTACCGCCCGGTTCCAGGCGGCAACCTCGGGCAGGTGGCGAAAGCCATTCACCGCAGGCTGGCCGGGATTGGCCGGCCCCGCGGCATTGCCGCAATCTCTAACATCGATGCCGAATTGCGCGATGGCTTCGGCGATGCCTGCAACGCGCAGCGCTTCCGGCCCCATACGGGCGCCGGGCATGCCGGCGCCAATATCGGTGGGGGCTCCGATAAGACTGACGCGGATATCGTTCATGTCGTGCGCTCCCGAAGATCAGGAAAATGGAGCATCAGATCGCGTTCATTATCATTCGGCTGGCATGGCAGGATCAAGCGGCGATCCGTTTGCCTGGCCCGAAGCATTCTTGGGGGGCGGGATTGCGTGTTCTGTCGACATCGCGTCAGCCAAACTTGAAAAGAATGCCGTAGCCGCCGCGCGGGTAGTTCCAGTCGACGTTCTTGAGTTCGTCGCAGACGACGCGGCAGGTGCCGCATTCAAGGCAGCCATCGGTCATGAGACCGATCCTGCCATCTTCGAACGACCAGCAGCCTGCCGGGCAGCAGACTGTGCATTGCCGGCTCTTGCAGCGTTCGTTGCAGACGCTCTCGTTCTTGATGCGAATGTGCGGCCGGTCGGCGTCGACACGGTAGCGGTTCTGGAAAAGCTTCTCTTCAACCTTGATCATGACGAATTCCTAGCGTGTGGCGCGCCACAGACGATACGCATCGCCGAGCAGGCCGAACAGCGAGCGGCGCTTGACGAAGGCCGCGACGATTTCTCTTTCCTTGCTGCGCTTGTCGCGGCCGTCGACGGTCAGGAATTTGTGTGCGGCCTTGTTGAGCAGGGGCGGGTAGTCTTTGATGAACTGGCGGTGGGTATGCAGGGTATGAGGAACCTTGCGGTATTTTTTCATATCCTTCATGATGAAACTTTCATCGAGCCGGGATTTGTAGCGCGCCAGATTGGCCACGCTCGGGGCTTTCCCGGCCTGCAGCAGCTCGGCCAGAGTCTCGGCTGCCAGGCGGCCGCTTTCCATCGCCAGATTCGATCCTTCGCGATGCACGGAATTGACGAAGCCTGCCGAATCGCCGACCATCAGCCAGCCGTCGCCGTAGAGTTGCGGCAGCGCTTTGTAGCCGCCTTCCGGAATCATGTGCGCGGCGTATTCGCGTGTCTCTCCGCCGGCAATCAGCGGCGCGACCGATGGGTGGGCCTTCATGCGTTCGAGCAGTTCGGCAGGCGTTGTCCGCTGCGCTTTCATGTCCTTGAGCATGCCGCCGATGCCGATCGCCAGCGAATCCTTGTTGGTGTAGAGGAAACCGGTGCCGACCATGCCCTCGGTGATGCTGCCCATCATTTCGATGACGACGCCCGCCTGTCCCGCCAGGTTGAAGCGCGCTTCGATCGTTTCGCGCGGCAGGAAGATCATTTCCTTGACGGCCAGCGCGGCATGGTCCGGCCGTATGTCTTTGCGCAGTCCGGCATGGGTGGCAATCAGCGAGTTTACGCCGTCGGCCAGGATGACGGCGTCCGCATAGATTTTTCCATCGGCCCGTTCGACCTCGACGCCGATGACGCGGCCCTGCTTGTTGTGCAGCAGCGATTTCACCGTCATCTCGCAAATGACCATGGCGCCGGCCTGCTGCACTTTCTCCGAGAACCATTTGTCGAAGCGCGCGCGGATGATGGTGTAGCGGTTGTATGGCTCGGCGTTGAATTCGTCGGAGCGGTAGTGGGTGCCGACGAAGGATTTCTCATCCATCATCCACATCCGTTGTTCGATGATGTGGCGTTCCAGCGGCGCGGTTTCGCGAAAGTCGGGAATGATGCGTTCCAGAGAGCTTGCGTAGAGAATCGCGCCCTGCACGTTCTTGGAGCCCGGGTATTCGCCGCGTTCGAGTTGCAGCACTTTCAGGCCGGCCTTGGCCAGTGTGAAGGCGGCAGCGTTGCCTGCGGGCCCGGCGCCGACGACGATGACGTCGAATTTTTCGCTCATGCGACTTCCTTCCGCGATATGTCTGTGTTTTTGCCCAGGTAAGCGCCAAAGGTGCGAGTCAGCGCAGGCAGAATCTGGCGGCAGTCGCCGACGATGGCGTAATGGGCGAAATCGAAAATCGGGGCGTTCGGGTCGTTGTTGAGCGCGATGATGCAGTCGGCGCCTTCCATGCCGACGCGGTGCTGGATGGCGCCGGAAATGCCAGCTGCTATGTAGATGGCCGGGCGCACCGTCTTGCCGGTCTGCCCGACCTGGCGGTCGGGGGAAATCCATCCGGCATGGATTGCGGCGCGTGACGAGCCGACCTCCGCCCCCAGCACGGTGGCGAGATCCCAGACCAGGCTGAAGTTCTCGGCCTTGCCCAGGCCCTTGCCGCCGGAAACGATGACTTCAGCATAGGGTAGCTGCGGCTTGTCGCGCATTTCGTCCGGGATGAATTCGAGAATCTTGGTGACGATGTCGGTTTCGATCAGCACGGGGTCGAAATCGACGATCAGGCCGGTGCGCTCGGGCTGCGGTTCCGGCATAGGCATGACGCGGTGGCGGACCGTCGCCATCTGCGGGCGGTAGTTGAGCGTGACGATCGTGCACAACAGGCTGCCGCCAAAGGTCGGCCGGGTGGACAGCAGGCAGCGGTCTTCGAGGTCGATCGCCAGTTCGGTGCAGTCGGCAGTCAGACCCGTGCGCAGCGTGGTGGCGACCGAGCCAGCCAGATCGCGGCCCAGCGTCGTGGCGCCAAGCAGCATGATTTCCGGCTTGTGCGCGTTGACGAGGTCGGTCAGCGCGCGTGTGAAGGGCACGTTGCGGTAGTCGGCCAGCACCGGGCTGGCCACGCGGTAGCAGCGGTCGGCTCCATAATGAAAGGCGGCAGTACATTGCGCGTCGAGAGCGGGGCCGGCAACGCCCATGACCACGCCGCAAAGCTCAACGCCCAACTGGTCGGCCAACTGCCGGCCCTGCCCCATCAGTTCCCAGGACACCGGGTGCACATGGCCGCGCTCGCTTTCGACGAATACCCAGACACCGCGATAGGCTAGGAGGTTTTCGTCGAGCTTGACCTTGCGTTTCTTGATAGGTTTGGCGGTTTTTGCTTCTGTCATGATTCGTCCCTGTCAATCCTGGTGGCCTGATTGGCGGCCGGCCAGCTCTTTTGCCGCGCGCGGCGATTCGGCCAGTATTTTTTCCAGCAGGGCCGCGCAGGCCGCTTCGGGATCGGCTTGATCGAAGGGAATCTGCACCGCTTTTTGCGCGCGCGGCGTCGGGCCGAAAACACGGCTGACGACGGTCGGGCTGCCCTTGAGGCCGACGAGCTTGAGATCCTCGATGCCCGCCGACGTGCGGTCCCAGTGGCGGACCGTGGCGCGTGCGGCGCGGAACATGTCGGGCGCGCTGGCAAAACGCAGTTCGTTGCTGCCCTCAAGCATGGTGATCAGTGCGGGCAGCCGGGTCTGCAGCATCTGTACGCCGCCCTCGGCGCGCCGTTCGACGGTGATGCCGCGGTTGGCAAGATCGAGCGCGTTGATGCGCGATACATAGGTCAGCAGTTCCAGGCCGAGCCGCTTGGCGATGCCGGGCCCTACCTGGGCCGTATCGCCGTCGATGGTCTGCTTGCCGGTGAAGACGAGGTCGACCGGATGTTTCTCTCCGAGCGTCTTGATGGCTGATGCCAGAACATAAGAGGTGGCCAGCGTATCGGCTCCGGAGAAAATCTTGTCGGTCACCAGGATCGCCTCGTCGCAGCCGAAGGACAATGCCTTGCGCAATGCCGGCTCGGCCTGCGGCGGTCCCATGGAAATGACGGTGACGCGGCCGCCGTGCTTATCCTTGAGGCGTAGCGCCTCTTCGATGGCGAACAGGTCGTAGGGATTGATGATCGCCGGAACGCCCTGCCGCATGATGGTATTGGTCACCGGATGCACGCGGATATGTGTGCTGTCGGGAACCTGTTTGATGCAGACGACGATGTGCATGGTTCGAAAACGAGCGGATAAAGGTACCGATGGTTGGGGGCATTCGCTGGCAAAGGACGAACGGCCGGCGCCAGCTTGCCGGAAACCGTAATTGTATCCGCTTTATTCGATCTTTTTGGGTATGAAAGCTTTGAAAATGCTGGTTGTTTTGATTTCCGGCGCGAAGCGGTTTCCGACAGGATTCTGCCCTAGTTGACAAATGGCATTTGGTGGCAGTATTGTTGCAACATAATCAGTGTATCGATACACATAGAAGCAGAGATCGAAAGAAGGATGGTTCCGGGGGCTGAAAAGGACTGGTCGATTGTCAGGTGGTCTTCGGGTGCAAACCAAGCGGGTTTTTCACTTACTATCAGCAGGAGGAAGGGTCATGTTTACCAACAAATCAGTTTGCGGTTCCGTCAAGGCGCTTTTCGCCACGAGCCTGCTCGCAGGCGTTCTTGCCGGGATACCGGCCAGCGCCGTCGCCGCGCCCGTGGTGAAACTGCGCCTGGCTTCGTCGCTGGTCGGCGATCAGACTTCATCCCATTTCGTCTGGTACGAGCGCTTCAGGGACAACCTGAAAGCCTCGGTCAATGATGCCGTCGAAGTCTCCTTTTTCCCAAACGGCATGCTTGGGAAGGAATCGGATCTGACGCAACAGGTCCGCCTCGGCGCACTGGACATGATGGTTTCGGGAACGTCTATCTGGTCAACCTTGGTGCCGGAAATCGGAGCGTTCGACCTGGGGTATCTGTTCGACAGCAATGAGCACGCGGGACGTGCTTTTGATGACAAGGCCGGCGCTCTGACCTCCGAGCTTCTGCTGAAAAAAGCCAATGCCAAGACCTTGGGATTCGGTTTCAGTTTTGGCGCGAGAAACGTTTACAGCAAGAAAATGATCAAGACGCCGGCCGAACTTCACGGCATGAAGATCCGCGTCCTGCCGTCGCCGAATTTCATAGCAACCTTGAAAGCGATGGGTGCGGCAGCTGTGCCCATGCCCATGGGGGAAGTCTATTCGGGCCTGCAGATGGGCGTCGTCGAGGGGGTCGAACATGATGCGCCTTCCGTGTTGGGTCAGAAATTCTATGAAGTGGCAACCCACTGCGCATTGACAGAGCATATTTTCAACCCGATTGTTGCTCTTATCAACAAAGACAGTTTCGCGAGGATTCCTGCGGAATACCAGTCGGCGATCATCAAGGCGGCGGAAGAAGCCACGAAATACGAACGAAACTACGCGGCGGAAGCCGAAACCAAGGCTTTCGACGAACTGAAGAAGCGCGGAATCACGGTGGTGCCAATCGACCGCGCCCAGTTCAGCAAGATGGTCCGGCCTGTCTGGGATGACTTCGTCAAACAATATCCGTCGGCGAAGCCGCTTCTCGAAGCCGTCGAGGCAGTGCGCAAGTAAGCTGGCGTAGAACGGGGAGAGACGATGCCCGGCGCGGCGAATGGCGGCCGCCGGGCATTGCCTCCCGGTTTTTGCGACTCCACTGAGTACAACCGAACCCATATCGGTGCGGAGGGACGTTATGTCATCACTAAACCAAACGGCGGTTGCCGAATCCGAAGAGGCTATCGCGGCGCCTCACCACGAGGACGGTGCCGGAATAGCGGCGCCGATTCCTTTCCTGACTTCGACCAATGACATACTGACGCGGATATCCTCGGCGGTTGGCGCCATTGCACTCGCAGTCGATGTACTGGTCGTCTTCTTCTCGATTTTCTGGCGCTATGCGCTGAACGAGCCGCTGGAATGGGCGGAAGAGGTGGCGCGGGCGCTCATGGTGACCATCATCTTTGCCGGTGCGGCCACGTCGATGGGTAAAGGATCGCACATCGGCATCGACCTGTTTCTCAAAGGGCTGCCAACTCATGCCAGGTCCTACGTAATGCATGCCAGCCAGTGGGTGCTGGCCATCGTTTCCGTTGGAATCCTGATCTCCAGTGTCGAACTGGTCGTGGTTTCTCTGGTGCAGACGACGCCCAATGGGCTGCCGCAGGTCATCTATGTGATTCCTGTCGCTTTCGGCGCATTGGTCATGTCTACCGCCGCCATCGAGCATGCCCTGCGGGCGCCGGTCAAGCGCGTTACCTTGAGCCTGCTTGGCGTTGCCGTTGTCACGCTGCTAGGCTGGTTGCTTTACCATGCCATTCCGTCGGGCGTATCGGCAGCAGGCAGTCTGATGCTGGCGTGTTTCGTTCTCGGTATCGTGGGCGGCGTGCCAATCGCCTTTACCCTGGGGCTCTCGGCGATGGTTTTTTTCATTTCCACGCCGAATTTGCCGTTCGTGTTCTTCGCACAGCAAGTTTCCGCGGGCGTCGACCACTTCGTTCTGCTGTCGATCCCGTTCTTTTTGCTGGCTGGTGCGGCCATGGAAGTCAACGGCATGTCGTCCCGCCTGGTCGAACTGATCGTGCGCTGCATGGGGCGATTCCGGGGCGGACTCAACCTGACGATCGTCTCCGGCGTCGCCTTCTTCTCCGGGATTTCCGGCTCCAAGATGGCGGATATTGCGGCTGTCGGTGGCGTGCTGATGCCGGCGATCCGCCGATCGAAACAAAGCAGCGCCGATGCCGCCGGACTGTTCGCCGCCTCGGCCGTCATGGCGGAAACCATTCCGCCCTGCGTCAACATGATCGTCATGGGGTTCGTGGCGAACATCTCGATCGGCGCGCTGTTCATCGCCGGGCTGGTGCCTGCCGGCTGCCTGTTTCTGTTACTGATCATTGCCGGCGTTGTCTTCGGCAAGAAAATCAACGTTGATGAAGCCTATCCCGTGCGGATGCCCACCAAGCAACTGGTGATCGGTGGCGGCGTGGGGCTGGTCATGGTTCTCATGATCGGCCGTGGCGTTGTGGCAGGCATTGCCACGGCAACCGAAATCTCGGCGTTTGCCGTAGTCTATGCCCTTGTCGTCGGCTATCTGGCATTCCGTGAACTGACGTTCAAGGACACCTGCAAGCTGTTTGCCGACACGGCGGCCAAATCCGGCATGCTGATGTTCATCGTGGCGGCGGCCACGAGCCTGTCCTACGCGCTGACCATGGAGATGATTCCTCAGCGGATCGCCCAGTGGCTCGTCGCGCTCGGGCACAACTACGGCCCCAGCGTATTCCTGGTGCTTTCTATCGTCATGGTCGCCATTTTCGGCGCCGTGCTCGAAGGCGCGCCGGCACTGATCATTTTCGGACCGATTCTCGTGCCGATCGGCGTCCAGCTGGGATTCAACCCGCTGCATTACGCCAGCATGCTGATCATCGCCATGGGCCTTGGCCTGTTTTCGCCGCCCATCGGACTGGGGCTCTATGCCACATGCACGGTTTGCGGCGTGCCGATGGAGGAGGTCATACGGCCGATGTTCAAGTACATGATCATCGTCGCGCTGGGCCTGCTCGGCATCGCCTTCATGCCGTCGCTGACGGTGTGGCTGCCGCATTACCTGGGTTACGGAATCTGACAAACGGATCATCGAAATCAAGAGAAAGAGAGAAAAAACATGGGAACACTGACAGGAAAACGCGCCCTCGTGACCGGCGGCGGGCAGGGCATCGGCAAGGCGATCTCCGAGGGGCTGCTCAAAGCCGGCTGCGATGTGGCCGTGCATTACTATTCGGACAAGGCCGGTGCGGAGGCCGTGGCCGACTGCGCCAAGTCGCTGGGCCGCCGCGCGCAGATATTTCAGGCCGATCTGACCAGGGAGGGCGAGGCCGCTTCGCTGGTGAAGCAGGCCGCTGAATTCCTGGGCGGAATGGACGTGCTGATCAACAATTCTGGCGGCCTGATCGCGCGGCGCCAGCTTGGCCAGGTCGACCTTGCCTTCTGGCAAACGGTGATCGACGTCAACATGACCTCGATGATGCTGGTTACGCGAGAGGCGGTGCCTTACCTGGCAAAAGCCAAAGGTTCTTCCATCGTCAACATTTCCTCGCTGGCCGGAAGAAAAGGCGGGCACGGGGGGTCGCTGGTCTACTCGATGACAAAAGGCGCCGTGCTGACCTTAACCCGTGCCCTGTCGGCCGAACTGGCAGCGCAGGGCATTCGCGTCAACGCCGTTACGCCGGGCCTGATTCTCGGAACCAAATTCCACAATACCCATACGACCAAAGAATCCGCCGAGGAAACGATCCGGGGAATTCCCCTGGCGCGGGCCGGCGATGTCGAGGATATCGCCCGTCCAGTGGTTTTTCTTGCCAGCGAATACGATGGATTCATCACCGGCGCGACGCTGGACATCAACGGCGGTGTCTATTGCGCCTGATGCGGCAGTATCCATGCGATTTGCCGCCGTCTGACGAGATTATCAACGGAGAAGAACAATGCTCAAATCGAAACTGCTGCATCCGGAAATTCTCAGAGTGCTTGGGAGTTCCGGCCATTTCTCGCAAATCCTCATCGCCGATGGGAATTACCCATTCATCTCAAAGTCGGGGCCGGGAGCCACGAAAGTCTTTCTCAACCTGATGCCGGGGATTCCCAAGACAACCGACGTTCTGGAAGCGTTGATGGCAAGCATTCCGATTCAGGAAGCCACCATCATGCAGATTCCCAACGGCGAAAAAGCCCCGGTTCATGATGAGTATATCGCCATGCTGCCGGAGGGAACGCCGGTCTCCCGTCTTGAGCGGCACGCGTTTTACGATGCGGTTTGCTCGCCAATGACTTCCCTGGTAATCGCCACGGCGGAAACGCGCCGTTTTGCCAATCTGCTGCTGACCATAGGCGTGGTCAAACTGGAGCAGAACGAGCGTTATTGAGAAAGCCCCGGTATCTGACGGAAACGGCGTCAACAGTACAAAAAGCGGCTTTCGGGCCGCTTTTTGCATTGAATGAATCAAGCCGAGTATCTGCGGTCTTTCGTTCCGGCGATGCCCTAGCCATTCTTCCCGGTGTCGCGGTTCGTGACCCCATAGATGACTTGTCCCGCCGGCCCGGCGGATGCAGCCGATTCGCAGTGCCCGGTCTGGTCGTCGAAGAAAAAGTCCGGCTCGAATTCGGCCAGGAACGGGCCTTTCTCCAGCCCGCCAAGAAACATCGCTTCGTCGACGACGACGCCCCAGTTCATGAGCGTGCGTATGGCGCGCTCATGCGCGGGGGCGCTTCTGGCCGTCACCAGCGCGGTGCGCAGTTTGACCGGCATGTTCTCTCCCGTGGCGAGCCGCAGACGGTACAGGGCTTCGAGCAGGGGTTTGAATGGGCCGGGCGGCAACGGGCTCAGGGCGTTGGCGCGCTCATGCTTTTCGAACTGTGCGATACCCTGCAACTGGTACACTTTCTCCGCTTCATCGGAAAAGAGGACGGCGTCGCCGTCGAAGGCGATGCGCAATTCTGCAGCATGGCGTTCCGCATCGATGTGGGAATGGGCGAAGACTCTCGCAGCCGGGAACCCGGCGTTCAAGGCGTTGCGTACGTCCTCCTCGTTGGCCGACAGAAACAGGTGGGCGCCCAATGGGTGCAGGAACGCGTAAGGGGAGCGTCCGCGGGTGAACACGCCGCGTCCAAGCTTTAGTCCTGCCGCTTCTGCCGAGCGGAAAACGCGCATCCCTGAAACCGGGTCATTGCGCGACAGGATGACGACTTCGACGCGCTGCTCTCCGTCGGCATTGAATGCCAGCAGCTTTTTTACGAGAGGATAGGCGACGCCGGGTTTGGCCGGCCGCTCCAGGCGGTCGTACTGGAGCTTCATGTACGCCTCGCCGTCCTGTTCCTCGAAAACACGATTTTCTTCCTCGAAATCGAAAAGCGCGCGCGAGGAAAGCGCAACGATCAGTTGGTGATTTAATGTTTTTGGCATGATTATTGCTGGAAAAATATTCAACCTGGAGTCCAAGACTGCCGGGACCGGAAAACTTCTTTATGTAACCAAGGCATTGCGTTTCTGCCGTATGCTATGAACATTCGCACTGAGGAAAGTGCATCAGTTTGAGTCGATGTCCTAGTGTAAATCGATCTATGCGAAAGCAAGGAGAGAATTTCGTGAATTTTGATGGGCAGATGCTCGAATGCCTGCGCAATGCGCATCACATAGTCGCTTTTACTGGTGCGGGCGTCTCGCAGGAGAGCGGTATTCCGACATTCCGTGACAGCCTGACGGGGCTATGGGAAAACTTTGACCCGGCAAGGCTGGTGACATTGTGCGCGTTCAACAAAGACCCCGATATGGTTTGGGGATGGTATGAATGGCGGCGGATGCGCGTGATGTCGGCCGAGCCCAACACGGCGCACCGGGTGATTGCCAAGATGCAGTCCGTGATCCCGAAAGTTACGGTCGTTACCCAGAATGTCGATGATTTGCACGAACGGGCTGGCAGCCGGAATGTCGTGCATCTGCACGGCAGCCTGCATGAGTCGAGGTGTTCGGCCTGCGGCCGTAAGCACGTCCTGCCGAACGGCGTCCCCGATGAACCGGAAGGCGGCCGCCGGGTAGCGCCGCCGCAGTGCGGTCGTTGCGGTGGTTTGGTGCGCCCTGGTGTCGTCTGGTTCGGAGAGGATCTGCCCGATCTCGAATGGAAGCTGGCAACGCAAGCGGTGCTTGACTGCGATGTCTTGTTGAGCGTCGGTACTTCATCATCCGTCATGCCTGCGGCCTCGCTGCCTGTTCTGGCATCGCAGCAGGGTAAGTGCGTCATTCAGGTCAACCCGCTGCCGACAGCGCATGACAAAGTGTCGCGGTTCAATCTCGTAGGCAAGGCTGCCGAGATATTCGGCGAGCTGCAGCAAGCCATGAACTGGCGGGGCGCGGATTCCACCCCGTGATACGGCGGATGCCGGACCATCCGTTCGAAACTGGCGCTGTTGCCCAAGAACCGCATGTGTGACTTTTGTCACGTCATGCTCATGCCAAACGGATGCATGATGCCCGTGAGCGATGCCATCGCTTTTCGGGCGATGCTGCGCTTCCTATGCCTGATGGAGATGTTTGCCCGCTCCCTCAGGCCGCTCATATCACGACAACAGCATCCGGCCAGCCGACTTCGCCGGCCATTTCTACATTAGAGGAGACGTCATGGGAATACTGAGTTTCATCAAGGAAGCTGGAGAAAAACTATTTGGCATCAAGCCCGCACAGGCGGCGGACTCGCAAGCGGAAAACCAGGCGGCTGTTGCGTCCATTCTCGATTACATCGCGAAGATGGGTTTGAAGGCGGAAAATCTGGCCGTCACCGTGGACATGGCCAAGGGCGCTGTCACCGTTTCCGGCGAGGCTGCCGATCAGGCTACCCGCGAGAGGATAGTATTGTGCTGCGGCAATACGCATGGCATCGGCCAGGTGATCGACAACATGACGGTGAAACAGTCTCAGCCTGAATCGCAATGGCATACAGTGGTGAGGGGTGACACGCTGTGGGCGATCTCCGAGAAATTCTACGGAAAAGGCAAGGGCAACGAATACAACCGCATCTTCGAGGCCAACAAACCGATGCTGACGCATCCGGACAAGATTTACCCGGGGCAGGTCTTGCGCATTCCTCCTTTAGGCTGAGATTTTCAGCCAGAATTGCGACCCGGCTCTTGCCGGGTTTTTTTTGGCGCGCTGATCGTATCGGTTCAAAAAACGACTAGAATTGGTCGGTTGCTCGTTGATTCGTTCGTTTCTTGCTGAGGAGGTCTATATGAAGAAAATACTCGTTACCCTTTTGGTTTCCCTGGCAGTTTCATCGGCATTTGCCCAGCAGGTGCCCAAAAAGGCTTTCCGCTTCGTTGTCGTCCCGAAGGTGGTCCATCCCTGGTTCGACGCGGTGAACACCGGCGCGAAGGCGGCGGCGCAAATGATTCAGGACCAGACGGGCGCAAAAGTGACGATCGATTACCAGGCGCCGCAAAAAGCCGACGTCGTAGAGCAGAATCAGATTCTGGAGCGCGCCATCGCCACCAAGCCGGACGGCATCATCGTCGACCTGCTGGATGCCAAGGCCAACAAAACCGTGCTGCAGGAAGCGATCAAACGCAAGATCAACGTCGGGATTTTTGATTCCGTTCCTCCAGAAGGCATGGATCTGACCAGCGTCGGCGCCGACTTCTGCGAACAGGCGAACATCGCGGCGGAGCGGCTCGTCAAGCTGATGGGCGGCAAAGGTGAGGTGGCCATCATGATGGGCGTGCCGACGGCGCCCAACCATGCGATTCGCGCGCAGTGCCACGAAAAGACCTTCGCCAAGTATCCAGACATCAAGGTCGTCGCCAAGGGCATCGACAATGACGATATCGAAACGGCTCAGAAGCAGGCGGCGGCGATCATGCAGGCCAATCCCAACCTGAAGGGATGGGTGGCTTGCGATGCGGCAGGGCCGATCGGCATCGGGCAGGCGATCAAGGAAGCCGGCAAGGTCGGCAAGGTCATCGAAGTCGGCCTGGATGATCTGCCCGAGATGATCCAGCTGATCAAGGACGGTGTCGCGGAATCGTCATCGGCCTCCCGCCCGCACATGCAGGGTTACTGGTCGGTCATCGCGCTCTGGCAGAACTCGCTGGGCTTCAAGACGCCGAAATATATCGACACCGGCACGGCGGTCATCACCAAGGAAAACGTGGATAGCTACAAGTAATAGATCGCACGGTTCGCGGCACAGCTATGCAGGAATTGACGCTTCGGGTTCTCTTAAGGACCCGAAGCCGTTCCTTGGGGTGCTCCAATAGGCAACATGGCAGCAGGAGTTTCTGATGGCGTTTCTTGAGACCAGCGGCATCGTGCGCCGCTTCCCGGGCGTTGTCGCGCTGAACAATGTGAGCCTTTCCATCGAACTGGGACAGGTCCATATCCTGGCCGGGGAAAACGGGGCAGGTAAATCGACGCTGGTGAAAATCCTCACCGGCACATATCAGCCCAGCGAAGGGTCCATCCGCATCGATGGCGGCGATCCACGGGCAAAGCACGAGCTTTTCGACTACATCGCCTATGTGCCGCAGGAACTCAGCCTGTTCGAACACATGAGCGTTGCGGAGAACCTGTTCATGCCGTTCGAGAAGTCCGGCATGGCCGGGCTGCGGATCGACTACGGCAGCCTGAACCGGGCGGCCATGGAATATATCGACCGCTTCGAGATCAGCGCGCGGCCGGAACAACTGGT
>JAVBSG010000143.1:0-32522 GCA_031547245.1 Propionivibrio sp. | reverse complement strand
CTTGACGGCTTCCGTGCTTTGCGTAAACAGGAAGGGCAAGCCCAACGCTGCGATTTCCGGCACCAGCGACGCCGCAGCGCCCTGGCTGTTGGCCGAAATGGCCAATGTGCCGGTGCGCAGGCTGGTCAGCATGGCGGCATCGTCGCCAAGCGCGGCCGACCCGGCGACGGTGACTTCGAGCGCGCCGCCGGATTTCGCCTTGGCGAGTTCGGCGAATTTCTCGGCGGCGAGCGCCCGCGGATTGCCCGGAGCGGCGCCATGGCCGAGTGTCAGCCTGAGCGGCGCGGCATGCAGGATCGTCGGGGCGCCCACGACGGCGGCAACGCCGATTGCCCCGGCGCCATGCAGGAATGTACGGCGAGTCATTTTGACGTTCTCTTTCATATACCCTCCTTGGTTCGTTTTAAAATACTACGTGAGATGTTCATGGAAAACCGGGCGATGCGTGTCATTGACGCGATGTCGGAATGGCTGTCTGGCAGGGCGGCTAAACAGCCGCAGACGTTGCAATGGTCCATAGCATGCGTATTCTCCTTTCCGGGGCAGGGCCACGATGCTCCGGCGATTTATGGCATTTATTCAAAGAAGAAAATGCCTTTTCCCTGTGTCCGCTGGATGCCGGGCGACTTCATGCAAACCCGATCAGCGTATGTATTCAGTTTACGCACTTGATTTTTTTGCCTCAAACGAATATTTATCATGAACTGGTGAATACAATTCATGCGAGGATGTCATGCGAAACCGTGTTTCCTTCAAGGCAGTGCAGGCATTCGAGGCCGCGGCGCGGCTTTCCTCGTTCTCGTTGGCTGCGGAAGAACTGTTCGTTACCCCGTCGGCGATCAGCCACCAGATCAAATTTCTGGAGGAGCAGTTCGGCGTGCAGCTCTTTCACCGCATCCACCGCGCGGTGGTCCTGACCGATGCCGGGCGGAGATATGCCGAAGAGATATCCGCGGCCTTCGCGCGCATCGAAGCCGCCACGCGCGACCTGGGAAGGCTGGCCAAGAGCGACATCCTGACGATCCACTCGACGCCGAGCTTCGCCACGCAGTGGCTGATGCCGAGGCTGGCGCGGTTCAGCGCCAGGAACCCGGATATCGACGTGCGCCTGAAAGCGTCGAACGACCCGGTGGATATGATCACCGGCGCCGTCGACGTGGAGATCCGCTATGGCTCCAGGAACATTCAGCCGGCCGGCGTCAAAACGGTTCCTTTCCCGCCGGAGACGGTCGTTCCGCTCTGCTCGCCGGAGCTGGCGAACGGGCCGCAGCCGATCCGCTCGCAAGCGGACCTGGCACGCCACACGCTGATCCACAGCGAAGTCTGCCTCGTCGGCTGGCGGGACTGGGGGCGCAAACACCGCCATGTCAACCTGGATCTGAAGCGCGGGCCGCGTTTCGACCGTTCCTTCATGTCGATCAGCGCGGCCGTCGACGGCCTGGGCGTCTGCCTGGAGAGCCTGCTGCTGGTGCAGCGCGAACTGGAGACCGGGAGCCTGGTGGCGCCGCTGGGGTTCGACGGCCTGAAGGTCCAGGGTTACTCGTACAACGTGTTGAAGTCGAGCGCCGAATTGCCGAAGGTCCGCAACTTCCACGACTGGCTGTTCGAGGAAATCGAGGAGATCGACGCAATCGAGTGGTAAGGTTTTTACGAGGGGGCAAGATAGCTAAGTCCCACTTGTTTGTGGGATCGCTTTGCGCTTACCCGCCGCACGAGTTGTATGGTTTACGCTTGTGCGTTACCTGCGCTGCAGGATTTTATTAGCGGCTTTTGGTCGCTTCGATCACTCTGCATGAACGGATCGAGCCAGCCACATCGATGGCTAGGGCGTGTATTCATCGACAACGGTCAGACATTTCAACAGCCTGATGCAATCCATGTCGGGAGTTTTGGCTGCCAGCGTGTTCGAGAACCGCCACGCCAGAATGCGCCGCATAGTATTATTTATTGTGATGTATCACGAAATGTTTTAGAATTTGTCCAGCTTCGAATATCCGTTTTTCCGTCGTATTGCTTGTTTGGCGGCCATATTGTTGATTTAAAAATACTTTGTCAGGAGGGATGCCATGTCTAACCAAACCCAGGAACAAGAACAAATCGCCTCTTTAGTCGAGCGGGCACGCACAGCTCAACAAATCGCCCAGTTTTTTGATCAGGACAAGGTCGATCTGCTGGCAGCAGCCATAGTTTACGAACTGTCGCGCGAGGATACTGCCATGCACTTTGCCAGGATGGCTTTCAACGAGACGAATATGGGTGATATCCAATCCAAATTCAATAAAATGGCCAGGAAAATGCCGGCTGTTCTTTACGACATCAAGGATCAGAAAACGGTTGGCGTCATCGATACGATTCCGGAAAAAGGCGTTATCAAGCTCGCCAAGCCCATAGGCGTCATCGCGGCACTCATTCCCAGCACAAATCCTGAAGCGACACCCATTTTCAAGGGCGTTCTGGGAATTCGAGCACGCAATGCCGTCATATGCGCCCCTCATCCGTCCAGCAAGCGTACGACGTACGCGATAGTCGAAAAGATGCGCGAAATTTTGCGCAAATATGACGCTCCCGAGGATTTATTACTCTGCATCGAGAATCCCTCCAAGGGATTGGCGGCAGAACTGATGCGCCAGTGCGACATCACGATGGCAACCGGTAGTGGCGACATGGTAAAAGCTGCGTATTCGGCAGGTAAGCCTGCCTATGGCGTCGGTGCGGGCAATGCTCCGATCGTGGTTGATGAAACGGTCGATCTGAGCGATACAGCGGAAAAAATTCGCATCGGCAAGACAGGCGACTATGCTTCAGGCTGTTCTGCCGAGAATGCGCTGATCGTGCAAAAGAATATATATGAAAAATTCATAGAAGAGCTGAAGAAGCATGGCGCATATGTCGCTACTCCGGAGGAAAAGAAGAGATTGCAGGCCATCATCTGGGAGGATGGGCACGTCAGCCGCCAGGTCGTCGCCAAACCGGTTCAGACGATTGCCGATCTGGCGGGCATCTGCATCCCGGAAAAGACGGAGTTCATCCTTGTCGAGGAAAGCGGTATTGGCCAGGAATTCCCTTTCTCCGGCGAGAAGCTGTCACTGGTTTTAACCGTATACAGCTACGATGATTTCCAGGAGGCTATTGATAAAGTCAATGCCATTACCGCTTATTCAGGAACCGGCCATTCTTGCGGCATCCATTCCCACGATAAGGAACGTATTCTCCGCCTCGCTCTTGCCACCAACACGACACGAGTCATCGTTCGCCAGCCGCATGGGGCGTCCAATTCCGGTGCTTGGCACAATGGCCTTGCCAACACGTTCTCTCTCGGTTGCGGCACTTGGGGAGGCAACATCGTATCGGAGAATGTAACCCAGAAACATTATTTCAATACAACCTGGGTAGCCGAGCAGATTGACCGCAAACCAGCATGCGACGAAGAAATCTATGGAAAGCACTTGATGCTCATCTCCCAAAAGTAATGCGCCGGCAATTTGCGCCGAATAAAGAATCAGGTCTTTCGTGACATCTGCTAGGAGGCCGTATGTTCCAGTTCCAGATAAAACCCAAAATCAAGTCCTACGATAGTTTTGCTGAATTTGCGAAGGCTGAGAACGTCGGCCCTGACGATCTGGTGTTCACCCATGGATTCCTTCACAAGGCCTATATGGAAGGCCTGAACGCTCAAACCATGTTTATCGAAAAGTACGGTTCGGGCGAGCCATCCGACACCATGATCGACTCCATTTTGGCCGACATCGCCAAATACGATTACAGGCGCATGATCGCGGTGGGCGGGGGCTCAGTACTGGACATTTCCAAGATCATCAGCCTCGACGGCCTGACCAACACCATAGCCGCCTTCGACTCCAGGGAGGAGCCGATCCGAAGCAAGGGCTTGATGATGGTTCCTACCACCTGTGGTACAGGTTGTGAGTTGACCGGAGTGTCTGTGGTGGATTTTCCGTCACGTGGCGCCAAGATGGGGAAACGCTTCGAAAACGGCTTCGCCGACACGGCGGTGTTGATCAGCGAGATGTTGCGCGGCCTGCCATATGATATTTTCATTTATTCTTCAGTCGATGCTCTGGTCCATGCCCTGGAAATCTACGTTGCACCTACTGCCAGCAAGTACAGCGATATATTCTGCATCGAGGCTATACGGCGCATCCTCGGCGGATACGTGGAACTGATCAAGCATGGGCCTGATAGGCGATTCGAAATGCTCGACGATTTCATGGCCGCCAGCAACATGGCAGGCGCCGCCTTGGGCAACGTTCTTTGCGGCGCGGTACATGCGATGGCCATGCATTTCGGCAGTGCACACCATGTCCCCCACGGAGAATCGAACAGCCGTTTTCTCATGGGGGTGTTCAAAGCCTACGCGCGAATCAACCCCGATGGCAAACTCAAGGATGTCTCGCGCATCATTGGCGAATGCCTCGACGTCGATAGCGATACCGCTACGGCCTTCGCCGCCCTTGACGACATGCTGGCGAAACTCGTGCCCAGGAAAAAACTCATTGACTACGGCATGAAGCGAGAAGATGCGGCAGCCTACGCCGAGAAGGTGATCGCAACTCAACAGCGTTTACTCGTCAACAATTATGTTCCGTTGTCTCGTGAAGACCTGGCTGGCATTTACGAGAGCGCTTGTTGATGCTTTGTCGCCTATACTGGCGGACTCTACCAAACCGAAGGATCAATTATGGGCAGTGGCCGTTCCAAGCATAACCCACAGTCTGCCAAAGCATATTCGGAGATTCTTCGCATGATTCTCGCGCACGAGCTGCAGCCTGGGCAATTATTGGACGTCCAAGAAATTGCGGAAAGGATGTCCATGAGCTCCACGCCGGTTCGTGATGCTATTCGAAACCTCGAAACCGAGGGGTTGCTTCACGTGATCCCTCGGCGCGGTACTTTTGTCAAGAGCTTCGAACTGGGCGATCTCATCGTTGGGTATGAAGCGGCCGAAGCACTGGAAGGCATGGCAGGGTATCTGGTTGCGGAAAAAGTTGGCCAAGGCCGTCTGGCGTTGGATGACCTCGGCATTCTGGAGGAGTTGGAAACCCGTATGCATGGTTTGTTGGGTAAAGACGATATCCATGGATGGGTTGAGCTGGATTCGCTGTTTCACGGAGCCATTCTCGATCTCTGTGGTAACAAGACGATCCAGGCGAATTGGTGGAACATCAAGACCCAAATGGACCGCGTCCTCTGGTTTATCACACCCATGTATGTCGACCGTAGCAATTCCACCCAAGAACACAGCCAGATCGTCGCGGCACTCAACGCAGGCGATTGCGAACTCGCACGCGCACTCAGCCAGAAGCACAAGAATCGGGTACGCAGTACTCTTTGCAAGCTGCTCTCCGATGCCAGGCCATATGCCGCCCGGTACCCCGTTGAAGCAACGCAGAATGAGTGAGTATACGTTGCCGGGGTTATCAGGTATTCGCATTGCGTAAGGAGTTATACCATGCCGTGTTCATGCACTGCTTCACCGGAAGCCATCAGGATAACTGACATAACGGCCCGTGACGGGTTCCAAAGCGTCAAGGAATGGATACCTACGGAAATCAAGCTCCGGGTCATCGACGAGTTGATAGCGGCCGGAATCAAGAAAATGGAAATTGCCTCGTTCGTCAGCCCTAAGGCAATCCCGCAAATGAGTGATGCGGCCGAGGTGACTGCCCATGTCGTAAACAATAATCCCGGAGTTGATGTCGTTGTTCTGGCGCCTAATTTGCGCGGAGTACAGGATGCGGCCAATTCAGGAGCTTCAGAAATCAGCTACATAATTTCTGCGAGTTCCAAACACAATAGGGCCAACATCAACCGAACACATGAGGAATCCCTGGACGATCTTTCAGCGATTCGTGAACGGTTTCCAGACTTGAAAATCAATCTCTCCATGTCGGCAGTCTTCGGTTGTCCGTTCGATGGAGAAATAACGCCACAGCAGGTGCTATGGCTGCTTCATGAGGGAATGAAACGAGGCATCGATAGCGTCAGCCTATGCGACACAATCGGTGTCGCCAATCCTCGGCAGGTGATGGCGCTGCTTCCGGAAATAAAAGCGGCTGCACCCTCTTTGCCTCTTGCGCTTCACCTTCATGACACTCATGGGATGGCGCTTGCCAATACATATGCCGCTCTACAATGCGGGGTTACCTGTTTTGAAACCGCCGGCGGCGGCCTGGGTGGCTGCCCATTTGCTCCTGGTGCGGCTGGAAACGCGGCTACCGAGGATACGGTAAACATGCTTCACCGAATGGGTATGCAAACGGAAATTGACCTTGGGAAGCTATTGATTGCCGTTAACACCATAAAGCAAACCATCATGCACGATCTGCCCAGCCACCTTGCCAAAGCGAGAAGTTATTCCGAGTTCTGTTTTTGCCGGTTTTGATGGCGTCGAGGATTTGGGCGATTTCCTGCGGGAAGAGATCTTCCCGATTCATGCGGCAGACGGGGCTTTGCAGCCCCGTCCCGGTTTAACCAATGCCGACGAGTCACTCTCGGGTTGGCCCGAAAAAAAATCAAGCAATCACTATCGCTTCATAAGGTAATTGTCATTGCAGGGATATAGCTGAACAGAAGGAGAACGCCAAAGGCGACTACATAGAATGGTACGAGTTCCCAAACGACGTCCCCCATGCGAACTCTTGCAATCGAACTTGTAATGAAGAGAGTCGTTCCGACAGGCGGATGATATAAGCCGATTGCAAGGTTAATAATCATCACAATGCCGAGCTGAACAAGATCCATGCCCAACATGTTGGCAATCGGCACAAAAATAGGTCCTAGAAGAAGGATAGATGCCGTAAGATCAATGAACATTCCCGTCATCAGCATCACCAGATTCATCGCTAAAATGATCATCCATGGCGCTTTCAGCGTGTTCTGGGCATACTCGATGAATATCTTGGGAATTTGCTCATACGTGATTACTGTACCGATAACGTGAGAAGCCATAATAATCAGCATGACCACTGCAGTTGCTATTCCCGCTTCCAGCATGGTGCGCTTTAAACGCTCCAGGCTCACATCGCGATAAAACAAGGCAGATACGACCAGTGCATAAAGCGTCGACATCACGCTGACTTCGGTGGGTGTCGCGATGCCAAATCTGAGAAAAATAATGATCAGAATAGGCAACAGTAAAGCCGGGAACGCATATATCGTCGAAGAAACCAGTTCCCCCCACGAAAACTTACTCGTGTCACGCGGAAAACCGCGGCGGCGCCCCTGTATGTAGCATATCAGCATGAATCCGCCGCATAACATCAGTCCCGGCAATATCCCCGCGATGAAAAGACTGCCGATGGAAGCGCTGGATACCAATGCAAAAATAATCATTGGTATGGATGGCGGGATCAAAACATCAATCGTTGCTGCCGCAGCCAACGAGCCGGCAGCGAATGCCGACGGATAGCCCAATTTCTTCAGCCATGGAATCAACAGCGACCCGATCGCTGAAGCATCGGCTACCGCCGAACCTGACACGCCCCCGAAGATTGTCGACGAAAGAACCCCCACCTGCGCAGGTCCTCCATGAACTCTCCCCATGATCAAGGTAAGCATTTTGACTAATTGCTGTCCGAGCTTGCCACCCACCATCAACGTACCCGTCAACATGAAGAAAGGAATAGCGATCAACGGAAAACTTTGTGTCTGGTTCACAAGCAACTGGACAATAAACTCTCCCCCCAGACGGTCGGAAGGAATCAAGCCGATTTCAGCTCCGACGATCAGGGAATGCGCGATAGGCAGTCCGAACAGGGCTAAGAAAAAAAAGACCCCGAAAATTAATGCGGATAACATTTGTCCCCCCTATTTATTATCATCGTATGTCATCTGTCCACTAATGGTTTTGGTAATGGACATTCTGACCAGCCGGATAATTTCGGAAATGGTGAGAAACAGAAAACCCAATGTTGCACACAAATAAGTAACCGACTTCGGAAGCCCAAGGATGTGGCTACGCTCCATATGAACCAGGGGTAGCATTTCCATTGCAGCCCACACCAGAACGGAATACCCGCCGATCAAGATGCATGCGTGAATCATAGTGACTATCAAGCGAACACTTGGCCTTAGTTTCTCGACGATCCAGACGATGCTGATATGCGCCCCCTTTTGTGCAGCAAGCACAACCCCGGACATAACCAACCAAGGGAAAATGTACTCGGGAGCCTCTCCTGCAGCTTGCCAACTCGTTCCTGCCAAATACCGGAGAAACACATTAACTACCAAGCAGACAAACAACATCGTTGTCGCCAGATAAATGACCCATCGACACCCTGCCTGGATAGCTTCGTCGATTTTTTCACTGACCTTCAGCCAAGTGTTGCTCATGATCTCAACCTGAAAAATTATTGGGCCGCAGCCTTGGCTGCCTCAACGACTTTTTTCGCAAACGGACCCTGAGGCCCATTCAGCCACTTGGCTGTCACGCTATCGGTCGCTTTCATGAAAGGCGCCAGATCCGGGCGATTGAATTGAATCCCCTTCGCCTTCATTTCACCTTCAAGTTTCTGGTCCGATTCGTACGAAGCCTTGCGGTTGAATTTCGTAGCTTCGGCAGCCGCTTCGCGGATAATCTGGCGATCAGCTTCCGAGAGTTTGTCGTAGGTACGCTTCGACATGATGAAAACCGTCATCTCGTATTTATGCGCAGTGTAGGAAATATATTTCTGCACTTCATAAAGTTTGGATGACCAAATGTTCATCAGGGGATTTTCCTGGCCGTCAACAACTCCCTGCTGCAATGCAACGTAGAGTTCGGAAAACTGGATTTGCTGGGGATCGGCGCCTAATGCCTTCAGTATCTCGATTGTTGATGGATCTGCCGGAACCCTGATTTTCAATCCCTTCAGGTCGTCAGGCGTGTTGATGGGGCGGGTTTTGTTCGAAATGTGGCGAATACCGTTATCCCAGTAGCCGAGAAGAATCAGTCCTGTTCCCTCGGTAATTTTTGCAAGCTCCTGTCCGACAGGACCATCGAGCACTTTCCAGGCTTGCGGCAAAGTTGCGAAAAGGAACGGCAACCCAAACGCAGAATACTCGGGAATAAGGGAAGATACCGGGCCTTGGGAATTGGCGGAAAAGTCCACTGTCCCTGTTCTGAGCGCCGTGAGCAACGGAACATCTTCGCCAAACTGAGCGCCTGGGCCGACCTGCACTTCGATCCGCCCACCGGATTTCTCCTTGACGACTTCGGCGAATTTAAGGGACGCTTCATGCTTAGGGTTTCCGACAGCAGCATTGTGCCCTAGAGTCAGCTTCATTTGTGCATGCGCTGTTAGCGCACATGTCAAGATGGCAAGAGCAACGAGTTTTTTACAGAACTTTTGCATGTTCAACTCCCTTTCATATTGTAGTACGAAGAAAAACTACCGATAAAATCGTGTCCGTTCCGATGAAAGCCGAGGCAGCGTTAAGTTTTGTATTGTCCTGATAAAAAGAATTCGTCGGATGGAAAATTTTCGGGAATTATAGGAAATTTGTTAGTCAACGAATCGATGGAGCACGACTACCGTTGATGGCATAGTAGCTGCGTATGACCTGGCTATCGTCTGTCCCTCCCTCTCCGCGTCCTGAAGCGGCAAGAAACATCTGATGGGCGATAGCCGCCAGCGGAAGCGCTGCCTTTTTCTCCCTGCCGCTATCCAGAACAATACTCAGATCCTTGACGAAAATATCAATGGTGCTCGTTATCTCCGGATCGTTTTCCAGCATCCGCGGACCTCGGTCTTTCAACATCCAACTCGATGCAGCGGACCCGCTCATGATTTCGAGAAGGATACTGAGATCGACTCCCGCTTTGGCTGCAAGGGCGAAAGATTCCGCGACGACAGCGATGTGAACTCCACAAAGCAACTGATTCGCCGCTTTGAGCATGGCGCCTTGTCCAGCCTGAGCGCCGACATGAAATATTCTGTTGCCAATGGCATCGAACACCGGTTTGACTGCTTCAAAAGTCGGTGGATCACATGCTGCCATAATCGTCAGCGAGGCATTGATGGCACCAGCCGTTCCTCCCGATACGGGAGCATCGACAAATCCTCGGCCTGTCGCCTCGACACGAGCCGCTATCTTCTCAACGGCGCCAGACGGACAGGTCGCCATCAAAATGACAATCGCTTTTTCGGATAGAGCATTGACTGCTCCGGTGTCGAACAAAACGGACTCTGCTTGCGTCGCATTGACCACCATGAGAAGTAGAACATCCTTCCCCGTAGCCGCTTCAATAGCGTTTGCCGTCGCTTTGCCGCCTGCCGCAGAAAAGGCGCCAAGAGACTTGGAACTAATGTCGTATCCAAATACTTCGAAGCCTTTTTTTACAAGATTTGTTGCCATGGGGAGCCCCATCGACCCCAACCCTACGAATGCAATTTTTTTCATGTCTTGTGCTCCAAAATAGTCTTTCAGGGCCCACAGCTCCCACGGCAGCCCCTTATTTTTCAAACAAATATTTTGGGAATGACTGCCTGGTCCAAGCTACCGCTTTCGTCTCTTTCCGAGTGTTTCTTCATCGCGTTTGAGACACTGTAGGAAACATTGAGGCCGTTGAATAGTGATAATTTTTTGTGCATCAATGAAAATATTTCAAGGCAGAAGTGGCGCCACCAAGTTGGACGGAGAAATGGTTTTTTAAGTGATCTATCCGCCGGGTTTCAAACCGCCGCGGCAGGTGGCGGTTCAGAGAGATCGAGGTAAGCCGTGTCGGGGGCCATCAAGGATCGAGTGAGGACGAGGGCGATTGTAGAAGTCGAAATATCGGCGAAGGGACGGCTCGGCTCACTGATCCCGATGATCAGCTATCAGCATACGGCCTTCGCTGTGCATGCTTGTCGAAGGGGATGGCTCGTTCCGATAATTATGACTAATACATAAACAATCCGGCGATTCCTGTAAGCTTGATGCGCAAGGACAATTCGGCAAGATATGGCCTGGTGGACTATTGGGGAAGCCAGGATTTAATCCATTTCAATAACTTCTGAATTTTGTCGTGTTCCAGTTTCGGTTTTGGTACGCATAAATGATGTGCGCATACATGGATGCCAAGGTTCCCGAAAGGCATAACAAGCTGTTTGCTCTTCAAATAACTGTCAACCAACAAAATACTGTCGAGGAAAACACCCAGGCCATCGACAGCTGCCGATAGCCCCATGAACGATCGATCGAGATACAGCCCTCGTTGGATATTCGCACTTTCAGGGGTGTACGCGGCTATCCAGTCGCTCCACGAAACGAGGGATGTCTCGTTATGAATCAGGCACATCTGCGATATCTGTGCAGGCTTTAGCAGTTTTCCGGATTCCAGGAGCGAGGGGTGGCATATCGGAATGTAGGTCTCCTTGGGCATGATAGGTTCGGAAAAAACTAGGGGGGAAGTCGGTTTTTTGCCATAAGAAATGGCTACATCCAAAACGTTGCTTCCGTAGTCGGGCGTATCGTGGACAGCCCAGATCCGCAGGTCGATCTCCGGGTGCAGGCGCATGAATTCGGGCAGGCGGGGAAGAAGCCAGAGATGCGCGAAGCTCGGCGAGCTCTGCAGTGTCACCAGTTGCTGCTCTGAAGGGCGATCTATGATCGACTGCATTTCAAAATCGATTTCCGCAAAGGATTTTTTCAACGCCACGTAGAGCTGATTTCCGGTTTCCGTGGGGATGGCGCCCTTTTTCCCTCGGTTGAACAGATGGACGCCAAGCACTGACTCCAGCGATAGAATCGAATGGCTGATCGCGGATGCCGTGACGGATAGTTCTATAGCGGCTGTTGCGAAGTTTTGATGGAGATAGGCGGATTCGAATGCCTGCAGACTCTTGAGCGATGCTTTTCGGAGAGCGGGATAACGCTGAACCAGCTTCATGGTCACCTCGGAATTTGCCGTTGTTGCCTAAATCCACGGTTTTTCGCGGACGATCGCTATCATAATCTCAGGCTAAGCGGAACTTCAATGGCTATGAGGCGTGGGCTGGGAACTGTCACGAGTTTTTGGACGTGTCCGGTTTTGTGGTTTATGAGCCGGTTGCCGTTCGCCGCAACACACTTGGCGAGGCCGTCGCGTTCTTTCGCGCACGGCCCTGATCTCGATCTCCAGCCGGGCATTTTTACGCGCGCCGCGACGGCGGCAGCTTGTGCCAGGCGAGGTAGCCGCTCTGCGACACCCCAAGAACCTGGCACATCATCGCGATATGATTGCACTGCCTCAAGCTGCTGGCGCTGTCCTCAGCGGATGGTTTGGGTCAGATCTCCGGCCTTGTAGCGTTCGGCCATCTTGTCGAGCGGGATCGGCTTGATCCTGCTGGCTTGCCCTGCGGCGCCGAAGGCTTCGAGGCGGGCGACGACGATCTTGCGGGCAGCTTCGCGCGCCGGTTTCAAGTAGTCGCGCGGATCGAACTTTGACGGATTTTCGGCGAAGTAGCGGCGGATTGCCCCGGTCATCGCCAGGCGGATGTCGGTATCGATGTTGACCTTGCGCACGCCGTGCTTGATGCCGGTAACGATTTCCTCGACCGGCACGCCGTAGGTCTCCTTCATGTCGCCGCCGAATTCGCGGATTTCGGCGAGCAGTTCCTGCGGCACCGACGACGAGCCGTGCATGACGAGGTGGCAGTTGGGGATGCGCGCATGGATTTCCTTGATGCGGTCGATGGCCAGGATGTCGCCGGTCGGCTTCTTGGTGAATTTATAGGCGCCGTGCGAGGTGCCGATGGCGATCGCCAGCGCGTCGCATTGCGTTTTCCTGACGAAATCTGCCGCCTGCTCGACGTCGGTCAGCAGTTGTTCGCGGGTCATGTGGCCTTCGGCGCCGTGGCCGTCCTCCTTGTCGCCCTTCATCGTTTCGAGCGAGCCGAGCACGCCAAGTTCGGCCTCGACCGAAACGCCGATGGCATGGGAGAACTCGACGACTTTCTTGGTCGTCTCGACGTTGTAGTCGTAGGAGGCGACCGATTTCCCGTCGGCCTCCAGCGAGCCGTCCATCATCACCGAGGTGAAACCGGAGCGGATGGCCGCCATGCACACCGCCGGCGACTGCCCGTGATCCTGGTGCATGACGATCGGCACGTTGGGGTAGGCTTCCAGCGCCGCCAGGATCTGGTGCCGCAGGAACGGCTCGCCGGCATACTTACGCGCCCCGGCGGAGGCCTGCATGATGACCGGAGCATCAAGTTGCGCGGCGGCGTCGACGATGGCCCACACTTGTTCCATGTTGTTGACGTTGAATGCCGGCAGGCCATACGAGTATTCGGCAGCATGATCGAGCAACTGGCGCAACGATACTAAGGGCATCTTATTCTCCTTGGTGTGTGAAATGAACATGGAATCCCTCGTCTCAGCGAGATCTTATTCAATAAACCGATATGGTTCAATTCGCCGTTTCGGAAGCGCCGATGAACGAATCGGGAAACGCTGTCCCGCGCTGCCGGTAGTTCGCTCGATGGCGGAGAAAACCGGCGAAAAGACGAAGGTCTTCCGGTTGGGGTTTCCGGAAGACCTTCGGGCAATGGCGAGGGGCAGTCGCCTATTTCTTCCCGGCCACGAGCGAGGCGGCCTTTTCGGCGATGGCGGCGCCGGAAAGTCCGAATTTGTCGAGCGTTTTCTGGTAATTGCCGCTTTCGGCGAAAGTGTCCTCAAGGCCGATCAGCGCGGTCGGCACCGGATGGTTCTGCAGCGTCCAGACGGCCGCTTCGTAGCCGAAGCCGTTGCGCTTCTGGTGGTTCTCCGCGACGACGAGCGCGCCGGTCTTTTTGACCGACTGCGCCAGCGCCGCCTGGTCCCAAGGCTTCAAGGAATAGAAATCGATGACCTCCGCGTCGATTCCCTGCTTGGCGAGTTCTTCCGCCGCGTTAAGCGACTGGAACACCATGTCGCCGTAGGTGGCGATGGTGACGTCCTTGCCAATGCGTACGACCTTGGAGCCGCCGAGGTGGAATTCCTCGTCGGAGGAATACAGCTCGTAGAGCGGATCGCGCATCAGCCGGGTGAAGACCGGGCCGGGCGTGGCCAGCGCGATGTCGAAGGCCGCGGCGGCAGCGGTCGAGTCGGCGGGGACGAGCACTTTCATCTGCGGCAGCGTCGTCATGAACGCGATGTCTTCCGTCGACTGGTGGGTCACGCCGTCGATGGCCGCCGTCAGGCCGCCGTGGCTGGAGAGGAACTTGACGTTCAGGTGCGGATAGCAGACGAAGGAGCGGATGGCCTCGACCGCGCGCATGGTGATGAACACGCCGTAGCCGCATACGACCACGTTGCGCCCCTGGGCGGCCATGCCCGCCGCGGTGGCGACGGTGCCGATCTCGGCGATGCCCATGTTGAAATAGCGCTCGGGGTGCTTGTCCTTGAACAGGTAGGAGTAGGTGGATTTGGCGAGATCGGATTCGAAAACGACGAAATCCTTGTCGGTGTCCCCGCGCTCCGTCATTCTGGCGGCAAAGACGCGGCGCGTGGGATTCTTGGCGGCGGTCAGGTTCATACGTTGGCTCCCTCGAGTTCTGCGCAGGCGATTTTGTACTGCTCGTCGTTGGGCGCCTTGCCATGCCAGTCAAGCTGGTCCTCCATGAAGGAGACGCCTTTGCCCTTGACGGTGTAGGCGAGAACGCAGGTGGGTTTCCCGGCGCGGGCATTCCTGGCCTTGGTGAGCGTCATCAGCACGTCCGCCATGTCGTGGCCGTTCATGGTCATCACGTCGAAACCGAAAGCGCGGAACTTGGCGTCTATCGGTTCGGTCGGCATCACTTCCTCCAGCGTGCCGTCCAGCTGGAGATTGTTGATGTCGACGATCGCCACGAGATTGTCGAGCTTGTACTTGGCGGCCGCCAGCGCGGTTTCCCAAACGATGCCTTCGTTGATTTCCCCGTCGCCAAGCACCGCGTAGACCTTGTAGTCCTTCTTCATGTGCTTGGCTTCCATGGCCATGCCGACGGCCTGCGCGAAGCCGATGCCGAGCGATCCGGCCGAAGCGTCGAGGCCCGGCAGGTAGGTGGCGATGGGATGCCCCTGCAGGCGGCTGTCGTTCTTGCGCAAGGTTTTCAATTCCTCGACCGGGAAGTAGCCGCGCAGGGCCAGCGCCGAATACCAGATGGGGCAGGCGTGTCCCTTGGAAAGGATGAAGCGGTCCCGGTCTGCCCAGTGCGGTTCTTCCGGGTCGATGTTCATCAGGTCGAAGTAAAGGGCGGTCACGAAATCGGCTGCCGACAGGGAGCCGCCGATGTGGCCGGATTGCGCCGTATACACCATGTCGACGACATTGCGTCGCATGACGTTGGCGATTTTTTCGAGCCGTTCGACGCGCTCGTCGAACGTGAGATTCGGCGTATTTTGCATGTAGGGACTCTCGGTGAGAGAACCGCGATCTCCCGCTGTGTTCAGATTCACATGACTCTCCTCATGCCGGTCGTTTCCGGATTCGCCGGCGGGGCGGTACTGCAGAAAAACAGAAAGTGCACTCTCTCCGTAGCTGCCGCAGACAGCGGATAACCGTTGCCTCAGCAGGTATGAAAAAGTGTAATCATTTGATTTTTTGTGCTCAAACGAATAATTTTCGTTGATCGATGAATTCAATTCATCGGTAAGAAGCGCCAGCCAAATGACGCGAAACGTCCTGGGCCGGCCTCCGGCTGCAGGGCTGCGCAGTACAACAAGGCAGGTAACAACGCTCGTTATTCTGTCCGCCCTGGTTCTTCTACCGTGATTTGAGGTATTGGACCGCGAATCTGGCGTTTCGGTGGCGAGGCTCAACCCCACAGCCAGATTAACTTCTCCCGATTCCTTTAGGATGATTTCGCTGGGAGCTTATGAAAAACGACCGTTTTATATGAGCTTATGAAACAGTATCCGCATCAGAACTGGAAGAATTGCGGAATCTGGTCACTCTTGAGCACCCATACTGGCGCTCGTGATCACCTCGCTGATTTGATCAGCCCTCTCTGAGGCAGTTGATCGGCCGATCCGGCCATTGGCTCGTCTGTTGGCATCGGGCAGCAGTGGAGTGAGAACCTGCCATTCAGCCTTTGATGCCCCTGAATGGCAGCTGCCTCATTCAGCGAATTCGTTCTGCCGCCCCGTTGCTGCCGTTGGCGTAATGTGAAAGCAGACGCTCAGAACGTTTGACATGAACGGTAGCTGGAAGCGAAGTTTGCTGGAGGACTTGCTCGATGTTGGGTTAGACGTCACCATTCACGCCAGAAAGGAGCTTGTAGCTCTCCCACGGAAAACCTCTTGTGTGCAGAACCCAAAACGGGGAAGGGATCGGCGCGCCAAGATATGCAAGTACCTCAGACAGAAGATCGACTTCCTGAAGCTGGATATTGCGACTCACTCCGACCCGAGCGACCTTGGACTTTACCCCTGGTTCCAGCACGATTGCTGCCTCCTCTCTCTCGCCAAAGAGCCACAAGTACTCGAACTCTGTTTCACCGCCCCACATAAAGCAGTGAAAGAAGGCGAGGTGCGAACTTGTTCGAATGGAAAGCTGCTTGAGATAGGCGAGGAACGCGGCGGGCGGCATTTCGGCGAGGGTGTCGTCGTCGACATACTCACCGAGCGCATCCGGTGGTATCGCCTCGATTCGACTCAGCCCAGACAGCGAATGCCAAGACAAAACGTTTTCCTCATGCCACTCGGCGCAATGCGCTTTGGGATCACAAACAGGTCGAATTACTAGCAGTCCACCTTCGGGGGGCGTGAACGTGAAATCTGAGCCGTTGAGGTCGTAGTCGATGGACTCGCGTATCAGGTATGAATGTGCAGCAAGCGCAGGATCATTCTTTACCACGGCGAGCAGAGAAGAGGTGCATTTCGCAAGTACTTCGGTAGCGTACCAAGTCATATGTGTGGCGCCTAACGTTTGACATGAGAGGTATGATCCGGTTTGACGGTGCATGTCCTATCGATGGAAGGGTTAGGCGGCCGCTTCATCTCCAGCGTTCGCCATCGATCATCCAGTAAACTACTCCTGCAGCAATCCCCAGAAATACTGCATATGTATTCCAGTCTGAAGATATTTTTGACCCAATAGCCTTGGCGCTCCAAGACGCAAGAGAAAGAAGAATAACGTCGGCAACACCTATCCCAAGCACCAGAAACACGTCCTTTTTCCTGTGCCAGCGTTCAGTACCCCAATCATAGTGTCTCTTGATGGCTGCAAATGTGGCACTCATTCCAAAGAGAAAGCAGCAAAGCGCCGAAAAGATCTTCAAGAAACTCATTTTTTGCACTCGCAATCTTCAGGAGAGAACTGCATACGCCATCCATTCTTCCCCCTCATTACGCCCCCACCGGCTAATGGCCCTTCTAAACGACATGTCTAAAGGCTAACTTAATGACATTGAGTCTGCGCCACAGTCGGCTTTGTGGCAAGATGTTGTATGCGTACTACCGGCCACCACTGGTCATCCGCCGCTTATCTCGAATGTTAGAAGTCAAGAAATCATGCGTCCAGAAATCGCAGAACCTGTCCACGATCAGCAGAAGCTGGCGAAGTTGCTACCTCTCGCGCAGCAAATATTTCAATTACATGAAACTGGTCGCAGCTATGCTGAACAACTCAAGCAAGTCTCCCGAATCGCCGGTCGCATCGTCGACGTTCCCGCGGTCCACTATGCCTTTGGAACCGGAGATCCGGAATACTTCGCGCGCCGCCTCCTAATCGATTGGAATCGCTATCCAAGCGATCTCACCAAGGAGGAAATGCGGGAATTGCTAGACGCGCTTTGCGCTGTCAAAGGCACGCAAGATCGGTCCGAATATTGGCTGAAGTGTCTTGAGGCGAGTACTGGCGAACCTGAACTTACCAACTTGATCTACTGGCCCGATCAGTACCGAAATGGAGAGTATGCCGACCATGAGCTGTCACTTGACGAAATCTTGGAAATCGCACTACGTCATGGCAACCGTCGGGGCGTCTAGCCCATCAGTCAAAGGGACACGTAACATCAGGTTTCGCCTGCTGTCGCACGCTCCTCACGTCAAACGCTAAAGGTCTGCTTTCGCAGTCCCGTAACTTTCGCTCTGGGTCGGGAGCACGAATTCGCTGAATGAGAAAGCTGCCATTCGGGGGCATAAAAGGCTGAATGGCACGTTCTCGCTCCGCTGCTGCCCGACGCCGACAGGCTGAGCAACAGCCGGATTAGCCGAACTTCGGTCGCATGAACACTGATCATGTGACCAACAGGCCGCGCATGAGCGAACAGCGAGGCAATCGCGAGGCACCAGCAATATACCGTGGCCTTGAAGGACGCTCTGTGATTGCTACGGGGGTATTATTATCTGGTGCACTCGTCAGCAACTGGAATGACTAAACCGACCGGCGCAGAAACCGGCCGTTGCGCGCATAGGCGCCGCTGCCGTTCTCTTCATACCCCAGCCCGCCGTTGACAAAGACGTGGCGGATGCCCTCGCTGGCCTGCGCGGGTTCAGTGAATGTGGCGCGGTCGCGAATGCTTGCCGGATCGAAAACCGTGACGTCGGCGAAATATCCGGGGGCGATCATGCCGCGCTCCTTCAGCCCGAACTGGGCGGCCGGCAGCCCGGTCATCTTGAAGACGGCGCTTTCCAGGCGTAAGAGGCCGATGTCGCGGCAATAATGCCCGAGCACGCGGGGGAAGGCGCCCCAGAGGCGCGGATGCGGGTGGATGTCGTGCGGCAGCCCGTCGGAGCCGATCATGCAGCGCGGATGGGAGAGCACGCGGCGCATGTCGTTTTCGTCGATCTGGAAATAGCAGGCGCCGCCGGGCTGCAGGCGGCGGCAGGCTTCCTGCTGGCTGGTTCCCCAGAGGGCGGCGATGTCGGCGAGCCGACGCCCGATCATTTCCGGATGCGGTTTCGAGCCGGTGATGAGGATGTCGATGACGCCGTCGACCAGGTCTTCGCGCAGCACGGTCGAGCCGGCTGTATACGGGTAGACGTCGAGGCCGATCGGCTGGCGCGTGGCCAGGCGGTCCATCAGCGCCAGCGTTTCGCCGGCGCGCCCCCAGTTGGCGGGGCCTGCGCATTTGTGGTGCGAGAGCACCAGCGGCAGGCCGGAGTGGCGGGCGGTGTGCGCGGCTTCCTCTATCGCCTCGATGATGCCGGCCATTTCCGAGCGTATGTGAGTGGCATAAACGCCGCCGGCCTGCGCCGCGGCGGCGGCGACGGCGATCAACTCTTTCTCGTCGGCGGCGAAGGCGGTTTCGTAGAAGGTGCCGGAGGAGAGGCCCAGCGCGCCTTCGTCCATGGCCTGCCGCATCAGGGCGGCCATGCTTTCGCATTCCGCGGCCGTGGCCGCGCGGTCGAACTGCGGCATGACCGCCGCGCGCAGGCTGGTGTGGCCGATCAGCGCGGCGACGTTTATCGAGGGTTTGTTCTCTTCGACGGCCTCCGCGTAAGCGGCCAGACAGCCATAACGGAAGCGTTGCGTGCCGAGCAGTCCGAGCGGCTCGATGGGCGCCTGCGTGACCACGGGGGTGAGGGAGATGCCGCAATTGCCGACGACCACCGTGGTGACGCCCTGCGAAATCTTCGGCAGCATCGCCGGCGCATCGAGGACGATGGCATCGTCATGGGTGTGCGTGTCGATGAAGCCGGGGCAGACGATGAGTCCCGTGCAATCGATGACCTGCCGGGCGGCGGCCGGGTCGATGTCGCCTACCTGCGCGATGCGCTCGCCGTCGATGAGGACATCGGCGGAATAACTGCCCCTGCCGCTTCCGTCGATTATTTTTCCGTTTTTCAGCAATACCGTATCAGACATCATTACTCCGTTCGCGTTCGGCCCGCGACCATGCCATAGTCATTGTTGCGTGAGATTCACTGTCGATGCCGTGCTCGGTCAGCACGCTGCGGAACTGGCGCAGGCGCTCAGCGGCTTTGGGCCCCAGTTTCTGTCCGACCAGCACGGTCAGGATCTCGGTGGACAGCAGGTGGGCGATATAGGCTTCCGTGCCGACGCGCATGACGGCGTCTTCCGGGACGGTGGTGCCCAGGACTATGTCGGCGGCCTGTGCGAGCGGCGTGTCGGGCTGTGTCAGGGCGATCACCGTGGCGCCCTGCGAGCGGGCGAAGCGCGTCGCTTCGAGCAGCGTCGGCATGCGTCCGACATGCGAGATGGCGATGGCCACGCCTTTTTCTCCGAGCGTGCAGGCCGAGATCAGTTGCAGGTGGGCGTCGAAATAGGAATTGGAATGGATGCCGATGCGGAAGAGCCGCGACTGCAGATCGTTGGCGATGAAGCTCGAGGTCGAGCCGGAGGAATAGCAATCGACGCGCTCGGCGTTGGCGATGGCGGTGGCGGCTCGTTCCAGGGCGTCGACGTCCATGTCGCGTTCGAGCGCCGTCATCGAGGCAACGGCCGAGCGCATGATCTTGTCTGCGATCTGCGCCGGCGAGTCCTCGGGCTGCACGCTGCGGTGCAGGTAGAAACCGCCGAGCGCGATGTCCTGCGCCAGGGCGAGCATGAATTCGCGGACACTGTCGTAGCCGAAGGAGCGGCAGGTGCGCACGATCGTCGGCATGGAAACGCCTGCGCGCTGCGCCAACTGTTCAACGGTGGCGCTGACGGCGCTCTGGGGGTCCTTGGCGATCAGCTTGACGACCCGGCGCTGGGCGAGCGGCAGTTTGCTTCCATGCTCGTTGAGCCGCTGCAGGAGTCCTGAGGCCGACATGTCCATGGCCGTGTGGGAAATTTCAGAAGCGTGTGGTGATGGCATCGCAAACCTGATAGTTGTCATCCACCACCGGCAGCCAGCGCCATTTATCGAAGGTCGTGCAGGGGTGCGAGATCCCCATGCCGATCAGATCGCCGACGGCCGGGCCGGCGTCCTGCTCAGGAAAGCGCAGGTAGGCGTGCTGGTCGTTGAGGTCGGCCACCTTCCAGTCGCCTTGAATGTTGCGCGGCACGGCCTGGCCGGGTGCGCGGTGGAAAAGCGCGATCGGCAGGGCGAGATCGTAGGAAATGTCGCGCTTGCCGCAGGTCAGGATGGCCAGTCCCGGTTCGGGGCGGGACTGTACCATGGCCCAGACTTCGATGGCGGGCAGCAGGCTGGATTTCATGTTCTGGCGTTCTTCGACGCGGTGCAGCAGGTTCATGTAGGAGCCGTGGTCGTGCGTGATGTAGCAGCCCGAGCGCAGGACGCCGCGCACGGGTTTCGACAGGGCGGCCTTCATGCCGTCGGTAACGAGGTCGAACAGCGCCGAGCCGCCGGCGGTGATGAGGATCTCGTCGCCGGCGAAGAGGCCGCGCCGGTCGCATTCCGCGGCAGCTTCGTCAACGCGCCGCATCAGGGCACCGACTTCGTAGCGGTCGTGTTCCGTTTCGCCCTTGGCGACGCTGCCTTCGTAGCACTCGATGCCGTGGAGGCGCAGCGCCGGGCTGGCGTGGATGGCGACGGCCACGGTCAAGGCTTCCTCCGGCGTGCGGCAGCCGGTGCGCTTGCCAGCGACGCCGATTTCCAGCAGGCAGTCGAAGACCGCCACGCTTTGCCGTTTTTCCTTCCAGGCTTCGATCAGGCGGATCTGCGCCAGCGAATCTACCAGGAACCAGACCTTGAGCGTCGGATACTCACGTTGCAGCGCGGCCAATCCGTCCAGGTCGGCGTCGCAGACGACTTGATTGGCGATGATCGCGCGCGGGATGCCGGCCGCGGCGCCGACGGAAAGCTGATACACCGTGGCGAAGGACAGGCCCCAGGCGCCCGCCGCGATCTGGCGGCGGTACAGTTCGGGCGACATCGTCGTCTTGCCGTGCGGCGCGATGACAACGCCGCGCGCGCGGGCGAAATCCTGCATCCAGGCCAGGTTGTGGGAAATCGCCGAGTCGCGCAGCAGCGCGATCGGGAAAGCCAGGTCGCCTTTGAGAACGTTCCAGTTGCGCTCGCTGATTTCGTCGATGCGGCAGGGCTCTGCCGCCAGCGGGAAGCCTTTGTAGGTATTGTCCAGAATTACGGTGTTGTTGGCGGTCATGGGGCTTCTCCTTCAGATGGGCCGTGACAGGTTGTTGCGCAGGCAGTTTGCGTGTACGGAAAACGTAGCCAAGCGTCTCGAACGGACTGCTAACGGGTTGATGATAGCCGTCAGGAGCGGCAGAGGCTGGCCAGCACCGGTCTCTCCGAGAGCAAGGCCAGGGTGGTTGGCGACAATACGCTCTTGAGCCAGCAACGGCGAAGCACTGGTGACATGTCGATTTTCCTTGTTCTGTAATAAAATTACAGCCATGGATACTAGATACGCCATGGCTTCGAGTCAACTGGAGAGGCGATCATCCGTGGCGGATTCCGTGTGTTTTCCTGCTATCGCTCCCGACGGTGTATTTCAATCGTTGATACGCAGGCCCGTTTTCGTATCGAACAGGTGGACGCTCTCCAACTGAGGGGCCACTCTGATACGCTGGTCAGGCTTGAATGCGTGCCGCTCGGCGAACACCGCGCAGATACGGGTTCCGGCCATATTCGAGATGACTTCGATTTCGTCGCCGGTCGGTTCGACGACCTCGATCGTCAATTCGATGCCGTCATTTTCGCCGGCGAGCCGGAAATTCTTCGGCCGAATGCCGTAAACGACTTCCTGTCCCTCTCGTCCCGCGCCAATCCCGGGCAATGGCAGCTTGATCCCGTTTGCCGATTCCACCCATACGCGCCCTTCGCCCAGCCCGATTTTCCCCGGGATGAAGTTCATCGCCGGCGAACCGATGAAACCGGCCACGAACAGGTTGTTGGGATGATCGTAGAGCGAGATCGGGTCGCCGATCTGCTCTACGATGCCATCGTGCAGCACAACGATCCGATCGGCCATCGTCATCGCCTCAACCTGATCGTGGGTCACATAAACGATGGTGGTGCGCAGCTTATGGTGAAGCGCCTTGATCTCTGCCCGCATCTGTACACGTAATTTGGCATCGAGGTTGGAAAGCGGCTCATCGAACAAGAACACCGCCGGATCGCGCACTATGGCCCGGCCCATCGCCACTCGCTGGCGCTGTCCGCCCGACAGTTGCCGGGGGTAGCGTGTCAGATATTCGCTCAGATTCAGTATTTCTGCTGCCCGGCCGACCCGCTGCAAGATATCTTCCTTCGGCGTCTTAGCCAGCTTGAGGCTGAAAGCCATGTTGTCGAAAACAGTCATGTGCGGGTACAGCGCATAGTTCTGGAACACCATCGCGACGTCGCGATCCATGGGCGGCAGGTTATTGACCTGCTGACCGTTGATCAGGATATCTCCTTTGGAGATATCCTCCAGCCCGGCGATCATGCGCAACAGCGTCGACTTGCCGCAACCGGATGGGCCGACCAGGACCACAAATTCCTCATCGCGGATGTTGACGCTGACTCCGTGCAAAACCTCCGTAGAGCCAAACATCTTATAGACGTCTTTGATCTCGACCGATGCCATGGGATTTTCCTGAGTTTTGATGCTTAAAGAATATGCAGGCGATATGCCGAAAGCAGATGCCGCCTCGCGTGCTAGTACATCGCCATTCCACCGTTAACGTCGATGGTCGCGCCCGTGATGTAGGAAGCGTCGTCGGAAGCGACAAAAGCGACGGTACGGGCCACCTCCTCGGGCAAGCCGGCCCTTTGCATCGGCACCAATGTCCTGAGCCATTCCTCGTGCGCCGACGGCGAAGTGTGGCGGATATGAAAAGCCGTGTCGATGATTCCCGGCGCTACCGTATTGACGGTAACGGAATGCGGAGCAAGTTCCTTGGCCAATCCCTTGGTCAAGGCCATCACGCCCGCCTTGGCGGCGTGATACGGGATGGATCCCGGTCCGCCGCCGGTACGGCCGCCCACGGACGAAATGTTGATGATCCTTCCCCACTTCCGGGTCGTCATCGGCGCGATCGCCCGCTGACAGCAGAAAAAGACGCTGGAGAGGTTGAGGTCGATTGCATCGCGCCATAGCTCTTCCGGCGTTTCTTCCGTCGGTATTCTCCTGACCATGTCACCGGCATTGTTGACCAGGATGTCGAGCCGGCCAAACCGGCTGAGATGCTCTTCGAAAAGATGCTCTACCCCGGTGACATGGCGGACGTCGGCCTGGACAGCCAACGCGGCTTGTCCGCTGTCTTCGATTGCCCGACAGACAGACTCTGCCCCGGTTTCGTTACGAAAATAGTTGATCGTTACGCAAGCCCCTTGTCGGGCAAGTTCCAAAGCGATCGCAGCGCCGATGCCGCTGCTCGACCCGGTGACGAGAGCTGTTCTTCCTTGCAGTTTCATTTTTGGATACCTCCGGTTTCAAGTACGCTTCAACCAGTCCGTGACCGTATTGGCTAGGGACTCGTGGGTTGCCGCGAAATAATGATCGCCACCTTGGAGCATGACGACATCGGCCTTGGCGCCCGTCGCCGCCGCAACCAGTTCGTCGGCTCTTGGCTGAGCCTCGATCAGATGGTCGTCCGCGCCCTGGACAACGAGAATCCTCCCCGGCATGGCCGGAGCAGACGCCAATACCTTCTCCCAGATGTCCGGGCGATAGCTCTTGACCGAGCCCAACGTCGTAAGGACATACCGCCGTACACGGCGATCGCCCGACAGCGCGGCATAACACGCAGCCTTGTTGCACGCGTAGCCATGGGTCAATACCACGACTTCCGTGAATCCTTCTGCAATGAGACGGTCGATGCCTGCGCGCAGATCATGATGGGACTGTTCGAAGTCGACGGCTTCAGTCAAGTCGTGATCCCGCATGTTCAGCGAGAGACAGGTAAACCCGGCTTCGGCAAGCAAGGGCGCGAGCCATCGGCAGGGTCCGCGATAGAAGTTCCAGGTCAGCCCATGGACGAGCAAAATCGCCGTCCGGCTGTCGCGCGGTCCCTCCGGGTGATACATGGCTCCGTCGAGTTCCTTGTCGTCAGCCGTGCGGACGGTGACTAATTCCAGTGACATAGATGTTCCCTCCTGATTTGAAGACATGCTTGTACTCATCCTTTGACGGCACCGGATAGCATTCCGCGCATGACTGCTCCCCGGAACAGAAAAGCGAGGATCGCCGGGACGATTGCCGCCACAAGCCCCGCGGCGTTGAGGAGCCCCCAGCTCGGTTCGGCGATCGGGTTGAGCGCCTGGGCCAAAGCAACGGATAACGGCCAGGCGTTGCCTGTGGTCGTTAATGTCAATCCGACGATGAAGTCCGACCACACCGAGATGAAAACGAAGGCTCCTCCGGCGAACAACCCGTTTCTCGAAAGCGGCAGCACCACTCGGAAGAAGGTTCCCAACGGCGAACATCCGTCGAGTGCCGCCGCTTCCTCCAGCTCACGCGGGAAGTCGCGGTAGTAGCCTTCGAGAATCCAGATTACAAAGGGCAGCAACAGGCCCGTATAGACGATGACGAGTCCGGTGAGCGTATCAAGGAGTCCCAGTTTTTGCATCGCAAAGTAAATCGGGATAATGATGGCGGGAACCGGGATCATGCGCGAGGTCAACAGGCCGAGAAGGGTCCATTTACGGACAGTCTTGGAAACGAAGCGGCTGAGCGAATAAGCGGATACCGCGCCGAGGACGATGCAGATGACCGTCGTTGCCGACGAGATAATGAAGCTGTTGCCGAACGAGCGCAGGAACGCCTTGATCTGTGGATTCTCGGCGAGCACGGCCGGGTTGAAGCCCGGCAACTGGAACAACGTTCGGTAGTGTTCCAGCGTTGGTGCGAGCGGGATCCAGTGCGGCGGCTTGGCGTGCAGTTCTAATTCCGGGGAAATGCTCGATATCAGCATCCACCCCGGAGGCGCTAGCAGGTACAGGATACTGATGACGATCAATACCGTCAGTGCGGCGGTGCGTGACGCCCGATGTCTCGTTCTCATCAAGAAGTTTCTCCCTCGGGCAGAATGCGGATATAGATGCAGGTGATGCCGAAGGTTATGACCGCGAGCAGACAGGCAACTGCGGCAGCAGCTCCCAGGTCGCCGAAATCGAATGCCTTGGCAAAAACGAAATAGCTGAGTACCGTGGTGGCCTCGCCCGGACCGCCTTTGGTCAGAAGATAGATGATGTCGAACGCGCGCATCGACCAGATGACGCAGAAAAGGACGGCGACGACGAGAACCGGAGCGAGCAGCGGCAAAGTGACATAGCGAAACTGCGCCCAGGCTCCGGCCCCATCTATCTGCGCCGACTCGTAAAGCTCGAGCGGAATTGAACGCAGCCCCGCATAAACGATGATCACGACGAACGGCACCAGTTTCCAGGAATAGGCGAATATCACCGCGTGCATGGCTGACAGCGGTGTGCTGAGCCAGGCCTGATAGTCCGCTACGATCCCGAATTGTTGGAGCAGTCCGTTGAGTGCGCCATAGGTCGGGTTGTAAATCCACTGCCACATGAGGGCGTTGACGATTTCGGGAACGGCCCAGGGAAGGACGATGGCGATTACCAGCCAGCTCGCTCCCTTGACGTCGCTGTCGAGCAGGAGAGCGATGCCCAGCCCGGCCAGCGTTGCGATGCCGACCGACGATACCGAAAAATAGATCGTGTTCCAGAAGGCGTTGATGACCGAAGGGTCTCCGAGTACGAACCGGTAGTTTTCAAACCCGGCGAACTGGGCGGAAAACAGGCCAAAGCGAAGATCCTGAACGCTCAGGTATGCGACATAGGCCAGCGGCAGAACGCTGAAAGCAAAGACCAAGGCGACCGCCGGCAAATTGAGGATGTGAAGGATGCGTCCCGCCCTGATACGCGCGGCCGACAGATTGTCTCGTTGCTTGGGCATTTTGAATGGCTCCGGACCGTATTGGGGCAAGGGATGGAGAAGGCCGCCGGCGGGCGGCTTCTCCGGGCACGAAACGATTACTTGTACCGGGCCGCCAGCGACTTGGCCTTGCTTGACCACTGCTGCGCGGCTTGCTCAGGCTTGATCCGGCCACTCAAGGCTTCCTGCAGGACGCCGTTGGCGTATTGCTCCCACTCGGCATACCAGACGGCCTGAAACGGCACGACGGCGCTCATATGGATGGCGTTTTCCAGGTTGGCGCCGACGGAGGCCGGGTCCGCACCCCACGATTTCAGCGAAGCCGAGATCGCCTTGTCGTTTTCCAGCCCCTTGTATCCCCACGTGAGCGTTCCGCTCTCGACCCATTGCTTGGGCGTGACGTATTCCCCCTTGTTGTCCGTGCCGCCCAGGAATTTCAGCAGCTTCCATGCTTCGGCCTTATGCTTGCTGGCGCTATTCATGGCGTACATCCGGGCGAATCCGACCGTGGCTCCAGTCTCCGGCATCGGTGCGAGCACCGCTTCGCCGGCAACCTTGGAATCGCCGGGCTTGTTGGCCCATTGGGGGCCTGCGAAGAAATTGCCCGTGAGCAGGGAATAGTAGTCGCCAGTCATGAAAGCGCGAGCGGAATCGTTGGGATCGAGTTCGATGCTCTTCGGATCGGACAAACCATCACGATAAGTCGCCGCCCACCACTTCAACGCGTCAAGAGCCTCCGGCGTGACATTCATGTCGGCATCCAGCACCTTGCCACCGCGAGAGGCAACCATGGCATTGAGCACCCATACGCCGCCCCATCCGGTGTATTTGACCGGCCAGACCATCGGCGTGCGGCTGATCCCCTTGTCTTTGAGCGTCTTGGCCTGTTGAAGCCATTCGTCATAAGTGCGCGGCAGGTTCGCAAAGCCCGCTTCCTTCATCATCTTCTGATTGAAGATCACTCCGAAATAGCTCGAAAAGTAGGGGAGGCCATACAGCTTGTCTTTGTAAGACATCGACTGTCTGGCGACAGGAAGCATCTGGGCCTTGAGCCCGGCAGCGCCCTCGTAGCCATCCAGCGGCTCCAGCCATGGCGCCCATTGGGACAACACATGGTCAAAAACGTAAAGAACGTCGAACGGCGTATTCGAATTCTTCATGAGAACGACCTTCGCAACATATTGCGGCGAGGGAATGAATTCGATATCGACCTTGATGTCCGGGTTTTGAGCCTGGAAATTGTCGACGAACTGCTTGACGGTGTCGACTTGATAGTTCCAGGCAATCAGTTTCAAGGAAACTTCTGCTTTTGCGTCGTTCCCGTAAACGGGAAGCAGAAGAGCCGTTGCCAAGACTAAAAATACACACTTGAACCACGAGCGGCATAACAGTAATAACATGTTGAACCTCCTCTGATGTAATAATATTACATGTATGCATACTAAACACGCGAAAATTCCATGTCAACTGGTTTTTTATGAAATTTTCTTACATCCAGGAGAGTTACGTCCGCTGCTGAAATGCTTTGCCAATTCCCGGCAGTTTCGGACCACCAGGTCCGATGAGGCGCGATTTCGGCAGCTTCGACCGCATTTACATGGAATACGGCCTTTGCTTACCCAACATCCGCTGTCTACCCTGGGCAGAGGGGGCCCGGGAGAGAGAGGTGCGAATTGGAGATCGCCTGAACCGCCTCCGTTTTCCAGCTCCTTGACGGATGGGGCAGGCGACGTGACGCTCCTCCTTCAGATGCGTTGCGGCAGGTCGCTGCGCAGGCAGGCGCGCCAGTGTCCGGGGGCGATTTCCCGAAGCGGCGGCACGGTTTCGGCGCAGGCCGTCTGCGAGTGCGGGCAGCGCGTGCGGAATACGCAGCCCGAGGGCGGGTTGGCGGGGCTCGGAATGTCGCCGCTGAGCAGGGGCCGCTCAGCAGTGCGCCGCGCCGGGTCGGGAATCGGCGAGGCCCCCAGCAGCGCCTGCGTGTAAGGGTGGCTGGGCGTGTGGTAGAGCGTCTGCGTCGGCGCTACTTCCATGATCTTGCCGAGGTAGAGGACGATCACGCGGTCGCAGAGGAATTCGACGACGTCGAGGTCGTGCGAGATGAACAGCATCGTCAGGCCGAAGCGGTCCTTCAGATCGCACAGCAGGTTGACCACCTGCGCCTGGATCGACACGTCGAGCGCCGAGAGCGGTTCGTCGGCGACGATGAAGCTCGGCTCGACGGCCAGCGCCCGGGCAACGCCGATGCGCTGGCGCTGGCCGCCGGAAAACTCGTGCGGGTAGCGGTCGGCGTATTCGGGGCGCAGGCCGACGAGGTCCAGGAGTTCGGCGATGCGCGTCTGGCGCTGCGCCGCGCTTTTGGCGAGGCCGTGCGTGTCGAGCGCCTCGCCGAGGATCTGGCGGATGCGCATGCGCGGGTTGAGGCTGGCGTAGGGGTCCTGGAAGATGATCTGCATGCGCGCGCGCAAGGGGCGCATCTGGCGTTGCGAAATGCGCGAAATCTCCTGGTTCTCGAAACGGATATCGCCTTCGGTGGGGTCGAGCAGGCGGATCAGCATGCGGCCGATGGTGCTCTTGCCCGAACCGGATTCGCCGACGAGGCCGAGCGTCTCGCCCTGCTGGATGGAAAAGTTGACGCCGTCGACGGCGCGCACCGGATGCGGGCCGCTGCCGAAGTATTTGCGCAGGCCGCTGACCTCGATCAGGGGTGGGGTGTCGGTCATGCCGGAACTCCTTCCTCGATGTGCAGGCAGCGCGCCTTGCGGCTGTTGCCCAAGGATTGCAGGGTGGGCATGGCGGCTTCGCAATCGGTGGCGTGCCGGGGGCAGCGCGGCGCGAAAGCGCAGCCGGGCGGCGGTTCGAACGGGCTGCACACCTGGCCGCTGATTGCCGTCAGGCGCGGGCGGGCCTGGCCTGCCGCCAGGCCGCGCACGGCCATGCCGGGCAGGCAGGCCAGCAGCCCGCGCGTATACGGATGGCGCGGCGCGGCGAACAGCGCTTCGACCGAGGCCGTTTCAACGATGCGGCCGGCGTACATGACGGCGACCTCATCGGCGTACTGCGCCACGACGCCGAGGTTGTGCGTGATGAACAGCACGCTCATGCCGGTTTCGCGCTGCAGGCGCTGGATCAGCGCCAGGATCTGCGCCTGGATGGTGACGTCGAGCGCCGTGGTCGGCTCGTCGGCGATCAGCAGCGTCGGGTTGCAGGCCATGGCTAGCGCAATCATCACGCGCTGGCGCATGCCGCCCGAGAGCTGGTGCGGGTATTCGCGCACGCGCCGCTCGGCCGCGGGAATCTCCACGAGGTCGAGCATTTTCCGGGCGTGCGCAAACGCCTGGCCGCGGTCCATGCCGAGGTGCAGGCGGGCCGATTCGGCGATCTGCTCGCCGACGGTGAGCACCGGGTTGAGGCTCGTCATCGGCTCCTGGAAGATCATCGCCAGTTCGTTGCCGCGCAGCCGGCGGTGTTCGGCCTCGGCGAGCGCCAGCAGGTCGACGCGCTTGCCGTCGCGCCGGACGAACCACGCCTCGCCGCCGACGACGGCCTGCGAGCCCTTGGCGTGCAGGCCCATCAGGCCGAGGCTGGTGACGGATTTGCCGGAGCCGGATTCGCCGACCAGCGCCAGCGTGCCGCCAGCGGGGATGTCGAAGGAAACCTCCGAGACGCTGACGATGCGCCCGCGGTCGGTCATGAACGAGGTCGATAGGTTGCTGACCGCGAGCCGGGGGAGTGTGGAGGGAGGGGAGGGCGCGTTCATGCTGATTTCCTGAGTTTCGGGTCGAGCAGGTCGCGCACGCCGTCGCCGACGATCTGCAGCGACAGGGCGGTCAGGATGATGGCGATGCCGGGGAAGACGATGGTCCAGAACGCGCGGTCGGCGTATTGCAGGCTGGAGGCGATCATCGTGCCCCAGGTGGGAATTTCCGGCGGCACGCCGACGCCGAGGAAGGACAGCCCGGCCTCGGCCAGGATGGCGTAGGCGAAGATGAAGGTGAGCTGCACGAGCACCGGCGACATCAGGTTCGGCAGGATGTGCGCGTAGAGGATGCGCGCCGTCGATACGCCGATGGCGCGCGCGGCGTCGACGAACAGCAGCTCGCGGATGACCAATGTCGAGGCGCGCACGACGCGCGCCACGCGCGGCGTGTAGACGATGGACAGCGCCAGCACGACGTTCCACAGCGAGGCGCCGAGGATGGAAACCAGCGAGATGCCGAGCAGGATGTCGGGGAAGGACATCATGGCGTCGATGACGCGCATGATCGGCGCATCCAGCCTGCGGAAGAAGCCGGCAAGCAGCCCCAGCGCCGTGCCGGCCAGCACGCTGAAGAAGGCGGTGGCGATGCCGATCATGATCGAATAGCGGCCGCCCCAGACGATGCGCATCGCGAGATCCCGCCCGAGCTCGTCGGTGCCGGCCCAGTGCGTGGATGAGGGCGGTTTCAGCCGGTCCAGCACGGAAATTTCGTTGGGGTCGGTGCTCGAGAGCAGCGGGAAGAAAACGGCTAGCGCCGCGACGGCGAGCAGCGTCAGCGCCGCGATGAGCACGATGCGCCGGCGGAAAAGGCGTTGCAGCACGTAGGAGATCTGTTCCATGGCGTTCTCCTATACGCGGATGCGCGGATCGACGATCATGTAGATGATGTCGATGGCGAGGTTGATCAGCACGTAGATGGCGGCGATCACCAGCAACGCGCCCTGGATGACTGGGTAATCGCGGCGCAGCACGGCGCGCACGACGAGGTTGCCGACGCCCGGTAGGTTGAAGACCGTTTCGGTGACGACCGCGCCGCCGATCATCAGCGCCAGCGTCAGCCCCACCACGGTGACGATCGGCACCAGCGCGTTGCGCAGCACGTGCTTGAGGATCACCACGCGCTCGCTCAGGCCCTTGGAGCGGGCGGTGCGCACGTAGTCCTCGTTGAGGATGTCGAGCACCGAGGCGCGTGTAAAGCGGATGATCAACGCCGAATTGAGCATGCCGAGCACCGTGGCCGGCAGCACCAGATGGTGCAACCGTTCGGCGAAGGGCACGCCGGGGTTGCCGTAGCCGGAAGCGGGGAACCAGCCGAGCCCGACGGCGAAAACCTGGATCAGGATCAGTCCCATCCAGAAACTCGGCACGCTGGCGCCGAGCATGGCCACGGCGCTGAAAATCTGGTCGGCCAGCCGGCCGCGCCAGACGGCGGCGATGAGGCCGCAGGGTATGCCGATCAGCGCGGCGATGCCCACGGCGAACATGGCCAGGAAGAAGGTCGGCTCGGCGCGTTCGGCCAGCGCCTGCGTGACCGGCCGCTGGAGAAAGATCGACTGGCCCAGGTTGCCCTGCGCCACTTCCTTGATCCAGTAAACGAACTGGGTCGTCAGCGGCTTGTCCAGTCCGTACTGGACACTGGCCTGGGCAATGTCCTCGGCGGTGGCCTGGTCGCCGAGCAGCAGCGCCACCGGATCGCCGGAGGCCAGGCGGGTGAGGGCGAACACCATCACGGCGACCAGCATCAGGACAGCCAGCGTTCCGCCCAGCCGGGCGAGAATGAAGCGGGTCATCGGTTTCCCTTCAGCGTTTGTTCATGATGGTTGCCACCAGCCGTATGGGCACGCTGCGCTTTGCCTACCCCACGGCCTCCTTAATAGGGGGCGCGAATGACGTTGCTGTGATACTGATAGGCGTCCACCCTCACCCCCACCCTCTCCCGCGTGCGGGAGAGGGGGCGTTCGCTCATGGTTCATCGCAGTAAGGAAGTCCTTTGTGGTGGAGGATGCCCATCTGCCATCCTGGAAAAAGAGAACCAGGGTTGTGGCCGTAAACGGATGCTGTTTCCCCCTCCTCCCTCTCCCGCAAGCGGGAGAGGGTT
>JAVBSG010000041.1:0-10884 GCA_031547245.1 Propionivibrio sp. | reverse complement strand
GATGCTGGCCAGGTAAAAGTGTTTCGAGAAAATGAGCGCCAGCAGGACGCCGAGCGTCTGCCACACCTGCTTCCTGGGCAGGCCGTGGCCTGCCGGGGGTGCGGCTTTCGCCGACTGGCGCAGGTGCTGCCGGTACCAGCGGCCGACGCCGACCAGCACGACCATGGCCAGCAGCGCCACGAGCGAGAACAGCGCGATGCTGCGCTGCCCGTGCGGCAGGACGATCCAGGCGCCGAGCAGCGGACCGGTGGCGGAACCGGCATTGCCGCCGACCTGGAAAATGGACTGGGCGAGGCCGTGCCGGCCACCGGAAGCCATGCGCGCCACGCGTGTCGACTCCGGGTGGAAGATCGACGACCCCGTGCCGACCAGCGCAGCGGCCATCAATACCATGGGGAAGCTGCTGGCGACGGAAAGCAGCAGAAGCCCCGTCAGTGTGCTGCACATTCCTGCCGCCAGCGAAAAGGGCTTAGGGTGCCGGTCGGTGTAGAGGCCGACGAGGGGCTGCAGCAGCGATGCCGTGCATTGCGTCGTCAGGGTGATCAGCCCGATCTGGGCGAAAGTCAGATTGAAGCCGGTTTTGAACAGCGGATAGATCGCCAGGATCAGCGACTGGATCGTGTCGTTCAGGAAATGGCAAAAACTGATGGATCCCAGGATATTGAAGGATGTCCCGGGAACAGGGTGGGGCGGAGCTACGGAAGTGGGGGGCAGTTCGGATTTCATGCAGTTTTCTTGACGGAAAAAAATGAGAGCGAATCTCACTATACAGCGTATTATTTTGTCTGTCCTGCTGTAACGGATCACCAATCTTCGCGAAATGGACATAGTGAATCAATTCATTCCCAACCATGGCAGGGACCTGGGTCTATCCCCGGTTTCCGGGCGGGTGGTCAACTACTCTTCCGGCTACCAGGTACCCGTACATTGCCATCCGACGGCGCAGCTCATCTACGCGGCCCAGGGGGTCATGGTGGTCAACACGCAGTCGGGGCAGTGGGTTGTGCCGCCGACCCGGGGCGTGTGGATTCCTCCCGGCGTGTCGCATCAGATTCGCATGATCGGCGAAGTAAAACTGCGGACGCTCTACTTCCGGCCGGAGCTTGTCCGCGATCTGCCGGACCAGTGCCACGTCGTCAGCATCTCGTCGCTGCTGCGCGAACTGATCCTCGCCGCTGTCGAGATCCCGTCGCCTTACGAAGCCGAATCCCGCGAAGGAAGGATCATGCGGCTGCTGCTCGACGAGGTGGCCATCCTGCCCATTCTCCCCCTGCAACTGCCATACCCCGTATCGCCCGACCTGCTGACGATATGCCGTCGCCTCGTCGAACGGCCGGACGACATGTCGACGCTGGCCGATTGGGCGGAGCGGCTCGGCGTGCATGCCAAAACCATCGGACGCCGCCTGCTGCGGGAAACCGGCCTGACCTTCGGGCAATGGCGCCAGCAGGCGCGGCTGATCACCGCGCTGGAGCTTCTGGCCAACGGGCGGAAAGTCGTGGATGTGGCGCTGAGCCTCGGGTACAGCAGCCCGAGCGCTTTCGCCACGATGTTCCGGCAGCAGTTCGGCGTTTCGCCGAGTGCGTATTTCCGGGCGGGTGCCGGCGATGCGCGGGCTGGGACCATGCAGGAGGCGTGAAGATGCTTAAAGCATGTTTTCGGTTTTTCGCCTGGAATGGCCGGCGCGAGGAGCGAGCAGTTTGCCACCCCAGGCTACCTTTCCGGCGCAAAAATCGCGGACGAGCCTTGGCTTGCCATAGTGACATTGTCATTCGTCTCCCGGAAAAAAGGTAAGCGAGTATGCGCCAGCCCGTTTCTCCCAGCACCGTTTTGCGCCGAGTCCTGCTCGCCGCGCTGATAGGCATGGTGAGCGCGCTGGCCGTCTGGCTGTTCCGCCGGATGCTGGCGGAGCTGGAGATCTGGTTCGTCGGCTCCGGCGGCGGGCTGGTGGATGCCGCGCGTGCGTTGTCGCCGTGGCGGCGCGCCATGACGCCGCTGCTGGGCGCGGCAGCCGCCGGCGTGCTGCTGTGGATGCATCAGCGGCGAGAGGCGCTGCGCGTCCATCGGCACGATATTCCAAGCGATTACATCGAGGCCGTCAATATTGGCCACGGCCTGCTCGACGTGCGCGCCAGCCTGGTCAAATGCGCGGCCTCGCTTCTGGTCGTTGCCACCGGCAGCGCCATCGGGCGCGAAGGCGCCATGATCCTGCTGGCCGCCCTGGCGGCTTCGCTGCTTGGACGGCGCTTGGCGCCGCGCAGCGAATGGCGGCTGATGGTGGCCTGCGGCGCCGCCGCCGGTATGGCCGCCGCCTATCATGCGCCGCTGGCTGGCGCGCTGTTCGTTGCCGAAGTGCTGATCGGCACGCTGGCGATCGCCGCCATGACGCCGGTGGTTATCGCCGCCGTCTGCTCCCTGCTGGCGACGCAGTGGCTGAGCGGCGCCGAAATCCTCTACCAGGTGCCTCCGCTGCCCATTCCCAAACACTATGAATATCTGCTGCTGATCGTTGTCGGTATCGTCTCCGGGGTGGCCGGCGCGGCCTTCCTGTGGGCGCTGGATGGCGCACGGCAGGGATTTCGCCGACTGAAACTCCCGTTGCCGCTGCAACTGGCGCTTGGCGGCGCGTTTGTCGGATTGCTTTCGGTGATTTACCCGGAAGTGTGGGGCAACGGCTTCTCCGTCGTGCGCACCCTGCTGACGGCGCCGCCAGCCGCCCTGCTGATTGCCGCGCTGTTTGCCGCCAAACTGGCGGCCATGCTTGCCAGCAACGGCTCGGGTGCGCCCGGCGGCGTATTCACGCCGACGCTGTTCGCCGGCGCGGCCTTCGGCGCGCTGGCGGCAAAAGCCGTCGCGCCGTGGATCGGCCTCGACCACCTGCCGCTGTTGATGACGCTGTGCGGCATGGCGGCATGGCTCGCCGCCACGACCCATGCGCCGGTCATGGCGGCGCTGATGATCTTCGAAATGACCGGGGAGTTCGCCATCCTGCCGGCGCTGCTGCCCGCCTGCGTGCTGGCGGCCACCGTCTCCAGCCGCCTGCACGCCGTTTCGGTTTACGGCGCGGCGGACGACCGGTCGTCGCCAAAACTGACGAGGTAGCGGTCAGCGTTTCAGCCGCGAGGCCGAAGCGGCATCCAGGAAGACGTGGCAGTTTGCATGGCGCTGCAGGATGGAAGCCGGGTGCAGGTTCGAAACCGCACCCTCGATACAGTTCCTGACCGCTTCGGCCTTGCGCTCGTCCGGGATGCTGAGAACGATCTGCCCGGATTTCATGATCTGCCGGATGCTCATCGAAATGGCCTGGGCGGGAACGTCGGCAAGGCTAGGGAACCAGCCTTCGCCAAACTGCTGGCGGCGGCAAGCCTCATCAAGATCGACGACGATAAAGGGCGATTCCGTCTCGAAATCGGCCGGCGGATCGTTGAAGGCAAGATGGCCGTTCTCGCCGATGCCGGCAAAGCAGACATCGATATCGCGCGCGGAAATCAACTGGTTGAGACGCGCGATTTCGGCATCAATATCGGCGGCGGAACCGTCGACCTCGACAAACTCTTTGAGCTTCGGCAGACGGGCGACGAAGCGTTCGCGCAGATACTTGCGGAAGCTCGCCGGATGCGTTTCCGGCAACCCGATGTATTCGTCGAGATGGAAAACGCTAACGCGGGACCAATCGATATCTTGTTGGGCGATAAGCGCTTCGAGCATCTCGAACTGGCTGGCCCCGGTCGCCACGATGACGGAAATCTCCTCCTTCGCGCCCAGCGCGGCGCGCAGGAACTCCGCGCCCTTATCCGCCGCGGCCCGGCCGAGGGAGCGTTTATCGTTAAGAATGTTGATGTGCATGGCGGACTCTCCGGAGCGTTGCGGCAGCGGGCGCGGTCAGCGCGCCGGAGCTTTCCGGCCTTGCCGCGCCTTTGTCGCCTCAACCTGGTTCTTGATGCAGGGGGCCATCATGGCGTTCGACGCCTTGTTCAACTGCTCCATCTCCTGCGGACTGGCCGTCGGCTTTTTCCCCGCCATGCCGGAAGTCAGGTGCGAGATCAGCTGCTGGCACTGGTTCTTGCTCATCGTGGCCTTCTTGTCGATACACTGCATCATCTTCTTGTTTTCTTCCTCAGGAACCGTCAGGTCCGGCTTTTTCGCCCCGGCGGGCATGCCCTTCGCCATCTGTTCCCCCATCTGGCGGCGATATTCGTTGGCTGCCGGACGCAGCTCGGGATAAAGGGTGGCGCAGATTTCCGGCGCGACGAAGGCCATATGCATGCCGGCCACCGCAGCCGTCCCATCGTCGTCCTCGGTATCGTCATCGTCGTGGCCGGCGGCCATGGATGTGCCGGCGAGGCCGAGCGAGAAGGCGATGGCCGCAAGGACGAGGAGCTGACGGAAGGCCGAGGTGTTCGTATCCTGGTGTTTCATTGAAAATCCGATGTGATAATTATGCGAAGCCGGATTGTACCGGGAAACACGGGTGGGATAATTTTCACGGCGGGGTGGCCTTCCCATCGTTTTTCCCATCATTACCGCTGGTATGTGATGACAGCTATTGACACAACCTAACATGATAAATATCGCCTCATCTGAACGAATCAAACCGCCGAACGAGTTGCTTTAGGCGAAGAGGTGATGGTTAGCACCATTTTTTCACAAGTCGACGTAGGCAGATTTGAAATCCCCGGCTGTTCCAGCAGTCCCATATTCACGAACGACCGGGTGCCTATTCAATAACAAGTGGATGGGCGCAATCGAAGTCACTTTCTCTAGGGGAAAAAATTGCCTCAAGCTTGATCCTCTGTCTGTCGCAACAGGAACCTTCGCAAAACTAGCTCGCTCGTAGACAAATGGAAGTGGTAGACTATTGTCATAATCTGTTTGAGAATATGCCGATAACGGCACATGCTGCTTATTATCCATTAGAAGAAAGAGGCACTCGTGATCTACGAAGAACTGCTCTATCTCGACCTTGATTTTCTTGCAGACAAATATGAGGAAATCACAGGAACGGCACCGAAAACCGTCATATCGAAAAACGAGGGCATGGATGCCCAAGCTGGTATCCCACTTTTCCTGAAATCTGGTTTGCATAGCCAAGTAACCAAGCAGTTTACCTCGTCAAACCAAACTATGCTGAAGACAGTTACTCTGTCGCTCAAAAATTTTCCAGAGCATATCCCCAACCTTAAACCTGGCCAAAAACCTATGATTGCCTGGATTAAGGGGAGTTTGACTATTGGGCAGTGGGGAGACGAAGAAAACTCGGAAACTGCCCTAAATGTTTTCTTCGAAGTTACCTCCAGAGATCATCGCTACTCGCTTCTTTCGAAAAACGAGTACTTCCTGGCAAACATTGATGCACTAGAGATCATTTCTCCAGCGCTGCAACGATATATTCAAATTCCTGTTCGTATGCTATGCAAAGTTCTTTACGCACAACCAGACACTAAGATATTTGTCGTAACACCCTACTTGCTTTGTGCGACGGACGGCTGAAAACCACATCTGGTTCTATTGATAGCTAAATTGTTCAATCCACGAGATTGAACTTAATCCGTCCATTGCAACAACCTACGAAAAATTACGCTCTGCAATCACATGAACCCTGCAAAGGAAATATATGGCACACATCATTGCACTACAAGGACCAGCCCGTTCTGGCAAGACAAGCACTCTCACACAGGTTTTTAAGAACCTTTGTGCCAAGTATCCGGCTGCAATCGTTCAACTGCTACGCAGCAACACCGACATCAAGGTTATATTGCATATAAATGGAAAAATTATTGGCATCGAAAGCCAAGGTGATCCGAACTCATACTTGCATCAGAGTTTGAATGATTTTGTCGCGGCTAAATGTGACATTATTTTTTGTGCATGCCGTACCAGAGGGATGACTGTAGGCTGGGTTAATGCGATGTCTCCCCAACACAATGTTCAATTTATTACGCAAACGCGTGTCGCTCTCGGCCATACTGCAGCAAATTCGGCAATGGCGACCTCACTCATCCAGTTAGCTGGACTATAGGCCTCACAGTTTATTCTGAAGTAATGCAAAAGACATAATTTTTCTGTCTTCCATCTCCAGTCGTTCAAGCTAAACTCTATGCGTAATAAACCTTCGCTACAAACCGTACTCATGGCGCTTCCAATTGCATCGGCGTCCTTATATGTATTCGGCGCTTGCTTCTATCGGGGATTTATGCGTACCTTGGGCTTAGAAGAGACGCAATTCCCTATTACGGTTGACCGTACACTTTTTCACGGTTTCTTCGTTCTGCTTGATCTGAGTTCAGCCCAAATTGGATACTTTGTCCTCGCTTCCGGGATCATCACATTTGTTGCGTTTCTTATAATCATACTTAGTACCTCTTCGATAGTTAGCACGTCCGGAAATTGGTTAACCAAAAAACTGGGCCGAAGTTCGTTCGGAAACTGGTTTTCCAAAAAACTGGGCCGAAATAAGAATAGCCCCATGGAATCTCCAAGAGAGATAGCTGATTTTGCAGACTTCTCGGTACGTATGATGTCTTTCGCTATGATCGTTTTAGTTTTGATTCTTGGAATATGGTTGATCGGAGTATGCGCTGATAAAAGTGGTCAAACAGCCGCGAATAGCTTCCTAAAAGGAGTGAAAGAAGGAAAACATATCCCTGTAGATATTTTCCTCAGTGACCAAGAGCAACCGATCGAAGCACACACAATTCTGTGCAGCATCACTCATTGTGCATTTATCATAGGAAAAAACGCAGTCACATATCGCCTTGAAAAAATCGAAAAGATAATTAGGCGTAATATAGTGCTCAATACGGTCTCAGAGTAATAAGACTGTGCGATGCAGATTATTTTCGTGTTTGATATGCTGTAGAGCCTAGATCTTCCCCAATTCGACATAAACTATTCGGGTACGCTTGACCGATTATTGCTGTTCCCCTTTGAAAACTGCGAATACACCTGTTAAGGCGTATACCGTGTTCAAAACGTCAGGAGTCGCTGGATGCCCGATGCACTATTCATTCCGACCGAAATTCCTTGGCAAGACCTCAAGGGTAAAAATCTTGAGGAATTGCTTTACTGGCTTTTTGACTCAATGGGAGCCAAGGAGCTTGAGTGGAGAGTGGGCGGCGCTGGTGCTGGTACAGCGGATCAGGGCCGCGACCTTGAGTTGTCGTTCTATGTTTCCTCTCCAGATGGAGACTTGGTTAAGCAACGGTGGTGGGTAGAAGCAAAAGGTAGGACGGGAACGGTCGAGCCATTTGAGGTGAAGAACGCGGTTATCAACGCCGCTGGTAAAGCAGCGGTTGATGTAATAGTCATCGCTACGAACACAGCATTTTCCAACCCCCTAAGGGATTGGGTAAAGGAGTGGCAGAACGAAAATGCTCGTCCTCGCGTGAAGCTCTGGGAACGAACAGAGTTGGAAAACCACTGCTCAAAGAACCCAGCAGCGGTGATCCGGCTTTTTGCCAGGGCACTCACCATGCAAGGCAAGCTTGAGGTAGTGAAAACAAAGCTTTCCATTGGACAAAGAGCACAACTGTCCTCTGTGTACCAACGACGAACTACAAGACAACGTCGCTGAGACGTTGAGGATAATAAAAACCGTGATGGATGTGAGGAGAATTGGCACGGGCTGATCTCGCCGTTTCTCTCCAAGAGCAACGGGGGCAATAGGGGGCAATAGGGGCTGACCCCTACTGCCACTCAACACAGGAAGTCCAGAGAATAAACGTGACCTTATCCGAGAACTACTTGAAGCGGCTCGCCCGCCTGGAGCCCTACACCGAGTTGTGGAGCGACGACGGGAAATTCATCGAGCATCGTGCGGCGCTCTACGCGACGCTGTATTTTGAGCATACGCATCCAATGGCGGCATCGGAGGAGCATTTGCGTTTGGCCCTCATCGAATGCTGGCACGATTACTGGAATGTCGTCGGCTTGGAGAATTGGAAGTGGGTCTATCGGTTTGCCGGTGACGCAGTCCCCGGGTTTCGCGTGCCGACGAACCAAGTTCCTCCAATCGACACCTATCTGAAAGATCCCGGGAATTTTAATGGTTACCAATACTACGGTTTTGGCGGCAACCACAAATGCGAGGCCAGCTCATATTGTTATGACCTCGCAGCTTTCCCCATCCATGGCGGCCCCGAGTCGCCAGGCGAATTCGGCCACCTGCGTCTCCAGGCGCCGCTGAGCTTTATTGCCGATGGCCGGATGGGCGAATTCGTTGCTCTCGTCAAGCGCTGCGTCGCCCGCGTGCAACCGAATCAGGCTTATGGCGGTTTGGGCTTCGCACGAACCTACAACGAAGAAAGCACAACGCGCCGAACCGAGGGGCAACTGGCAAAGATTTTCAGCGGGGTCGATGTCGATGTGCCGTATGTCCAGGCAAACAGGCTGTATTGCGCTTCAAAGGGGGTAAAAGGTATTTCCGGGGCGCACTGGCTCAATTTCCTGGCGGATGAGTGGATCGAAAAACTTGGTGGTTTGGAAGCTCTGCGTAAACGACTGCCAGAGGACGTGTTTGTCGTCGAGTCCTATCCTGGCGGCGTGTTCATTCAAGCAGGCCCGTATCCTGAACCCGGCCACAAGGAGGATGGATTCCCACCCGCTTACGTCCGGCTCAACCGCGTGCTGATGCCGATCCGAGTCGCCAGGTTCGGCTACCACATGGGCAGCACCTTGGGCGAACTCGCATTGCCTGAAGACTGGGAGCCTTATTTCCGACGCTTCGATCGAGTGTCCGAAGAACTGGCAGAGGGATAGCGATCGATCAGTATGGAGTACTATCGGGGTCCGATCCCTGTTGTTCGTTCGCGTTCGGAGAAACCGAAAAAAATGGCCGATTTGTCCGGAGTACCGGGTTTTCAACGTGTCTATGACTTTGTCCTGTTCGGAGTGAAGTGCGCGACGCTAGTCTTTCTTTTCGTGGCCGGCTTCTCCGCGATAAGTCCCGTTCTTGCGGCGCCGCAAGGCGAACGCCAAATCGAGGGGCAGGGAAGGAGAGGCAAAAGCGACCTGGAAAGCGCGTTCGAGGCCGGCCGGTTCGACGAGTTCTTCGCTCTGGCCAGGCCGCGTGCCGAGAAGGGAGACGTGGAAGCATTGTTCCTGCTCGGAAAGGCATACCACCTTGGAAAAGGCGTCGAACCGAACCGGAACGAGGCATGGCGCTTCTACGACGCTGCTGCGCAGTCGGGCGACCCGAGAGCGGTTCACAATATGGGCTCGATTCTGGTCGACGAGGGCTATCCTGATTCGGCCCTTGCCTATTTTCGCAAAGCCCTGGATTCCGGATTGAAAATGCCGTCGCTCTACAACATCGGCAGGGTGCTTCAGTCCTCGTGCGAAAAAGAACAGAAGTCCGCTACATGTTCATCCGCCGGCGACGCGTACATTGCGGCGTGGAACGAGACGAATGACATCAAGATGATAGACCGAGCGGTCAGAGGGCTGGCGAACGCGTGCATGATTCAACGGCGGCTCTCCGGGAACGCGGACGGGAACCCTGAAGAGTGCGCGAAAGCCGCTGAATGGGCGGAAAGAGGAAGCCGGCTCGGTTCGGGCGTATCGGCGTACAACCGCGGCGCGCTTGAACTCGACGCGGGTCGTTATGCCGATGCTATTCCGTGGTTTCGCCTGGCGTATGAACGCGGGCTGCCGTTGGCGGCCTTCACTCTCGGCGAGATGAGCGAAGTCGGAAAAGGGGGGCCGCGCGATCGGGAGCTTGCTCTCGAATGGTTCAAAAAGGGGGCGGAATTGAATGACGAAAAGTCGTCCGCCCGCGTGCGGGAATATCTGGGTTCTTCCCCTTCCTCGCCTGCGCTCTTTTTGCGCATGCCCCGTCCAGCCGGAAGCGAGCCGTTCAATCTGCGCCTGGCGGACATGTGCGGAACCGGCGGAAAACCCTATGAGCATACGCCGTGGATGATCGTCCGATCGGCCAGCGAACCGGAAGGGATGAGGGCTGTGAGCGAAGAGGATGTCGTGCTGCGCGGCGAGACCGACGCTCGCGCCGAGTTCGCGCTCAGCCGTGAAGACAACGAGGCTTTCGCCAACGCTTGGCGAGCAGAGCCCGACCAGCTCTGGCTACTTTACCCGGGCCAAAGCGTGCGCTTGATCGTGAGTACCAAAACCCGGCTTGATTCCGGCGATTGTGAGTGAGTTGCCGATGCTGCGCCGGTGTGTTCGTTAGTGCCGCCGCGCCACGCTCAACACGACGATATTCACTCCGAAGGCTACCGAAATAGCCAGTGCGTATGTTGCAACCAAAGATAAACGATCAAGAAACAGTGCTACAACCATAAAAAATCCTATGAGCCCGTATGTCGTCGTGATTACACCGCGCAAAAATCGGTGTAATGACTCATGTCCACTCTGAGCATGAATAAACACAGCGAGAATGCCGGTAAACGCAGGAAAGGGGGCCAAAATTCCGACGCCCCCCGGCCCCATGACATGGGCCAAGGCCGTTATGGCAAGGGTGACCGCCACGGTAACCGCCATACGGAGCGGAATATCCCACCACTGCGCAACTATGGCTGGTGGGACATTGGGAGAATCAGGACCGATGAGCCGAAGGCACAGCCATAACATGACAGCCCCCGTCAAGAGAGCCGTAGGAATGGTAAAGGGGATATGAGACAAAATCACCAGCGCTACAACATAGCCGCAGATGGCCAACAGCAAACTGACCGGCCTGGAAAAGCGCTCGGCACTCCGGGCATAGGCCAGGGAAAATACGGCGACAGTCACGCCGCCCACCATCGAGGTGACTGCCGACGACATGGCAAAGGCCGTACCTTGCTCAAGGGCCAGGAAAACCGAGATGGGGCCGGAGGTGAGCGGAAGCCCCGCCAGCCAGCCTCCAGCAGCAGAACCCCAGCGGCGAGTGAT
>JAVBSG010000052.1:0-9425 GCA_031547245.1 Propionivibrio sp. | reverse complement strand
CGGTCAGCGGTCGCCCATTTTCTTCGAAAGCAGGTCGTCGAGAGAATCCTTCAGGAAAGCCACAACGAAGTGGGACACGAGAACAAGAAGCGTCAGCGTCATGACGGAAGTAATATAACTAAGGGAACCCATTTGCATCCTCTTTATCTAAGTGATTAATTCGATAGGGAGGATTTTATTGAAAAATGTCGATTGACTCTGTTGCTTCATTGACCAGGTAGTGTGCCGATACGTAACACAATTGCATCAATGGCCGGATCTTGTGCCGATATGTAACGCTGTTGGCCACACACCCACAATTCAGTTGACATAACTTGGCGATTCGAATAAGGAATTCAACGCCGATTTTTTCTCCTTTGTCACTCGCGTTCTCGGCCGAAGACCTGCGCCAGAGCATTCATGCCGAATCTTGATGCGAAATATCGTCAAAACTCATGCAAGGAGCGCAATAGTATGCTTTCCGCATTGGCCGAAGGCGAGCCACATGCAGTGCTGCAACACGGCAAAGCGAAGGCGACAAAGTCACTGACGATTTAGAAATGGAATAACACATCCCTTGGTGATCGGCGAACTGCCCTATTGAATTCCAACGTCATGTACGCAAACACTTTCACGCCTCACATTTTTCTGAACAGATCCGGTTCCTTTTCGGCGATATTACGCAGGAAATCCCAGACGATCCGTATCCGCTTCAGCCGGAACAGGTCCGCCGGCACGGCCAGCGTCAGCGTGCGTACAACCTGCGCTTCACCTGGCCAGGCCTCGACGAGATCAGGGGCGTCCGTCAAACAATAGGGCGGCAGCAGAATCAGGCCGTACCCCTTCATCGCGGCGGCGCGCTGGCCCATGATGCTGGTGCTGGTAAACCGCCGCTGCGGATTTTCCGTCAGTTCTTCAAGGTAATACAGGCTTTGGCTGACGGTGCGGTCATGCACGTAGTCCACGAATTCCTGTTTCGCCAGATCCTTGGCGGTCCTGATCCGCGGGTGCTTGGCCAGGTAGCCCGTCGTACCGAACAGGTAATAGCTCAGGTCGGTCAGCCGGGTCGTGATGTAGCGTCCTGACGTCGGCGGATCCATCGTCACTGAGATATCGACCTCGCGCGTGACGAGGCTAGGAAATTGCGGCTGGGCCATCAACTCGATATGCAGATTGGGATGCCTGGCGTTGAGTTCGCGCAGGCGTGGCGCCACGACGCACACGCCGAAGGCTTCCGGCGTGCCCAACCGGACCTTGCCGACGACACCTTTTCCCGTGGAGTTCGTCTCCGCCAGGATCCCGATCATCTCGCTTTCCATAGCCTCCGCATGAGGCAGCAGGCCCTGCCCCGCTTCGGTGAGCACATAGCCGTCGCGCCGGCGATCCATCAGCGAGACCTTCAGCCGTTCCTCGAGGCGGTCGAGGCGGCGCGACACGGTGGTCGGCTCCACGCCAAGCCTTTCGGCGGCAATGGCCAGTTTGAGCGTACGCGCCAATGCAAGAAAGTAGCGAAGGTCATCCCAGTCGATATATACCATAAGCATATCCTTTCGTTTCTGCATTTTTGCAGGTGAGTATGGCGGAAATCATCTTTACCGTAAATGCGCGGGACCTGCATACTTTTTTTAAAGAAATCGATAAGCAATTGCCTACGGAACGTTACGCGGTACAGAGGAAAAACCGTGAGAGGCGAAGCAGCGCCATCGGCGGCCGGATCGAAGATCGGCCCGTTCGTGTAACCACGCTATTTGACGTGAAAGAAGGAGAACTGAAGTGAAAAAGATATTTTCGGGGCTGCGAATCATCGACTTTACGAATAATCTGGCCGGACCGGTCGCCACATTGATGCTGGCGAGTTTCGGGGCCGAGGTCATCAAGATCGAAAAGCCCGGCAAAGGAGACGACAGCCGCGGATTCGGCACGAAGTTTCAGGGCGAAAGCCTGTTTTTCCTGGGGCATAACCGCGGGAAGAAATCGATCACGCTCGAAATGAAAACGCCGGAAGCCAAGGAAATCATCCGGCGGCTGGTCGAGGGGGCAGACGTCGTCGTCGAAAGTTTTCGTCCTGGCGTCATGTCCAGGCTCGGCCTGGGCTACGAAGACCTGACGAAGATCAACCCGAAAATCATCATGTGCTCGATCTCCGCCTTTGGGCAGAATGGCCCCTACAACGGCCTGGCAGGCTACGACATCATCGCCCAAGGCATGAGCGGTTTGATGGACCTGACTGGCGAGGCGGACGGCCCGCCGATGAAGATCGGCCCCTCCATCGGCGATTACAGCGCCGGATTCAATGCCTTCGGCGCCATATCCGCCGCCTTGTATTACCGCGCCATGTCGGGGATAGGCCAGCACATCGACACCTCCCTCGTCGACTGCCTCGTGGCGGCAAACGATTACGCCGAGTATGCCTTCAACGGATTCCCGGTCGGCAGGAGCGGCAACCACCACGGCCTCTTTGCCCCCTATGGCGTCTTCAATGGCGCGAACGGCAATGTGGTGATCGGCATTCTCAACCAGAAGCTCTGGAGCGATTTCTGTGCGCTGATCGAGCAGCCGCATATGATCGAAAATACGAAATATGACGATCCGGGCAAGCGGAGGAATGAGCTGCCGGAAATAATCGCGGCCATCGAGGGATGGCTGAAAAAATTCCCGAATATCGACGAGCCGATCGCGGCAATGAAGGCCAGGGGAATCCCCTGCACGAAAGTCAACGGCCTGAACGACCTGATATCCAACCCGCATATCCGGGAAAGGGAAATGATCGTCGATGTCGAAGTCCCCTTCATTCCCGCGGGAAAAATCAAGTCCAAAGGACTTCAAATCAAATTCTCGAAAACCCCCGGAGAGATCGGCATTCCGCCGCGCGTCGGCGAACACTCGGACGAAATTCTCCGATCGGTGGGCTACACCGAGACCGAAATCGACAGTTTCAGGAGCAAGGGGGTGCTCTGACTGGCGTTCTTTCGAAACATCTTCGCGCGATCGGCCGGATGCGCCGGCAAGAAAGATGGAGCCGCGTTTTCCGCCGGTCCGCCGACGCAAGAAAATCCTGATGAAGTTTATACCGGGGAGATTGATAAATGTCTTTGCTAATAGTCGTGGCGTCTCTTTGCTTTTTGATGTTCGTCGCCTACCGCGGTTACAGCGTGATCCTGTTCGCGCCCATCGCCGCGATGGGCGCCGTTTTCTTTACCGATCCGGCGCTGGTGCCAGCGATGTTTACCGGCCTGTTCATGGAGAAGATGGTCGTTTTTGTCAAACTGTACTTTCCGATTTTTCTGCTCGGCGCCATTTTCGGCAAGGTCATTGAACTCGCGGGGTTCGCCAAGTCCATCGTCAATTTCGCCATCAAGGCCATCGGACGCGACCGGGCGATTTTGTCCATCGTCCTTGTCTGCTGCCTGTTGACCTACGGCGGTGTGTCGGTATTCGTCGTGGTGTTCGCCGTCTATCCGTTCGCGGCTGAACTGTTCAAGGCGGGGGATATTCCCAAACGGCTGATACCGGGAACGATTGCGCTCGGTTCGTTTACGGTGACCATGGATGCGTTGCCGGGAACGCCGCAGATCCAGAACGTGATCCCGACCACATTCTTCAAAACGGATATCTATGCCGCGCCTTGGCTGGGCACAATCGGCGGGCTGTTCGTGCTCGTCCTTGGCATAACCTATCTGGAGTGGCTGCGGCGGCGCGCCCTGAGAGCGGGCGAAGGATACGGCGCTGGGCACATCAACGAACCGGAACCCTTCGACGCCGAACATGAGCGTCTGCCGCACCCCGTTCTCGCCATTCTTCCGTTGGTGATGGTCGCAATAAGCAACAAGGCGTTCACCGAAATGATTCCCAGGGTATTCGGAGAATCCCAGTCGTTTATACCGGCGGTAATCGGCAACGCGGCCCCTGTCGTGCAGAAAATCGATGCCGTGAAGTCGCTATGGGCCGTCGAAGGCGCCTTGTTGGTCGGCATCGTCTGCGTGTTCCTGTTTGCCTTCAAGCCGGTGTTCAAACGTTTCGCCGAGGGAAGCAAATCGGCGATCAGCGGCGCGCTTCTGGCCGGGCTCAACACCGCGTCCGAGTACGGTTACGGTTCGATCATTGCTGCCCTGTCCGGCTTTCTGGTCATATCCGAAGCGCTGAAACTGATCCCGAACCCCTTGATCAACGAAGCCATGAGCGTCACAGCCTTGTCGGGCATCGTCGGTTCATCGGCGGGCGGCCTGAGTATCGCGCTCGCCGCCATGTCGGATCTTTTCATCGCCAACGGCAACGCCGCCGGCATTCCTATGGAAGTCATGCATCGCGTCGCCGCCATGGCCTCGGGCGGCATGGACACCTTGCCGCATAATGGCGCCGTCATCACTCTGCTGATGGTCACCGGGCTGTCCCACCGGCAATCGTACAAAGACATTTTTGCGATCACCATTATCAAGACCGTTGCCGTGTTCTTCGTGATCGGCCTTTATTACCTCACCGGCATCGTCTGATGCCGGTGGCGACAACCATCAATGACATTAGCATTACGCACTACGCCCGGCGGGAAAAATCGCCATGGCCTTTTCGGCCGGCTCCCGTTGCGCGCCCATCTTCACAAAACGCCTACAGGAGTCATCCATGAAAATTTCTGAATACGTATTCGTCGTCTCCGGCGGCGCTTCCGGACTGGGTGCGGCAACGGCCCGCATGATCGTCGGGAACGGCGGCAAAGTCGTCCTGGCGGATCTCAACCGGGACGCGGGCGCTGAAATGGCGAAAGAACTGGGCGGCAATGCGTGCTTCGTTCCAACCGACGTCGCCAGCGACGATAGCGCGCGCGCCGCCTTCGCCGCCGCAACGGCGATGGGAGAACTGCGCGGGCTGGTCAATTGCGCCGGCATCGCTCCCGCCGAAAAAGTCGTCGGCAAAAACGGCGCACACAAACTGGAAAGCTTCGTACGGACGATCAGCATCAATCTGGTCGGCACATTCAACATGATCCGGCTGGCCGCCGAAATCATGAGCGCCGCCCAGCCCACTGAAACAGGCGAGCGCGGCATCATCGTCAACACGGCGTCTGTTGCCGCTTTTGACGGGCAGATCGCCCAAGCAGCCTATGCTGCCTCGAAGGGCGGTATCGTTTCCATGACGCTGCCCATTGCCCGCGAACTGGCGCGCTCCTGCATCCGCGTCATGACCATCGCCCCCGGCATCATGGAAACTCCGATGCTTTTCAACATGCCGCCCGAAGTGCAGGAATCGTTGGGCAAGATGGTCCCGTTCCCATCGCGCATGGGCAAGCCGGACGAGTTCGCCGCCCTGGTCGAACACGTTTTCGCGAACCATTACCTCAACGGCGAAGTAATACGCTTCGACGGCGCCATCCGCATGGCCGCCAAGTAAATTCAAAATCAACGAGGAAAACCGACATGCTACACGACCCGATCGTTATCGTTTCCGCCGCCAGAACCGCCATGGGTGGGTTTCAAGGAGGATTTTCCGGCCTGACGGCCGCCAACCTCGGCGCAGCCGCCGTCAAGGCCGCCGTCGCGCGGGCCGGGGTCGACGCCAACGCCATCGAGGAAGTCCTGATGGGTTGCGTGCTGCAAGCCGGCCAAGGCCAGGCCCCCGCGCGCCAGGCGGCGCTGCAGGCGGGGCTGCCGCTCTCCGCCGGCTGCGCGACAATTCACAAGGTCTGCGGCTCGGCGATGAAGGCCACCATGCTCGGACATGACGGAATCATTGCCGGCTCCTACCGGGCCGTCGTCGTCGGCGGCATGGAGTCGATGACCAATGCCCCCTATCTGCTGGCCAAGGCGCGCGGAGGCTATCGCCTCGGTCACGGCCAGGTTTTCGACCACCTGTTTTTCGACGGCCTGGAAGATGCCTATGGCAAGGAAACCCGCGGCCGGCTGATGGGAACATTCGCCGAAGAGTGCGCGGAAGCCTATGGATTCACGCGCGAAGCGCAGGACGAATTCGCCATCCGGTCGACAACCCGGGCGAAGGAAGCCAGCGCCAACGGCAGCTTCGACTGGGAAATCGCCCCCGTCGCCGTCGCAAGCAAAAAGGGCGAGGTCGTCATCGGCAAGGACGAAGGCCCGTTCTCCGTCAACATCGACAAAATCCCGACACTCAAGCCGGTTTTCAAGAAAGACGGCACCGTGACTCCCGCCAATTCATCATCGATCTCCGATGGCGCCGCGGCCATGGTACTGATGCGCGCCTCCTTGGCGGAGAAATTCGGGCTCGACCCGCTCGCCCGCATCGTCGCCCATGCCTCCTATGCCGGAGTGCCGGCCAAGTTTCCCACGGCACCTATCGGCGCCGTGGAGAAGCTGTTCGCCAAGACAGGATGGGCAAGCGACCATGTGGATCTTTACGAGATCAACGAAGCTTTCGCCGTCGTCACGATGGCGGCGCTCCGCGACCTCAAACTCGATCCCGACAGAGTCAACGTGCATGGCGGCGCCTGCGCTCTGGGGCACCCAATCGGCGCCTCGGGCGCCCGCATCGTCGTCACGCTACTCGGCGCGCTGAAAAAATACGGCAAGAAGCGCGGAGTGGCCGGCCTGTGCATCGGCGGCGGCGAAGCAACGGCGCTGGCGATAGAGATGGTGTGATTCCAGAAGGCGGAGGATCTGGAGAAGCGGCTGCCCCGGCGGGACTCACGTTTTCTCCAACACCGAGTAGCTTCCTTCTTCGCTTACGCCCGATGAAACCTCCACCCAGCCCTGCGCCCGATAGAACGCCGTTGCCGCCACATTCGCCCGCAAGCATTTCAGCCGCCACGGTTTCGGCAATTCCAGGGCCTGGATGAGTGTCATGGCAACGCCCTGCCGGCGGGCATCCGCCCGCACGTAGAGATGATGAATAAACCGGTCGGGTTCCCAGACGGACACGAACCCCGCAGGATCGCCATTGCAGTCGATAGCCACGAGAATGGACTCGCCTTCGATTTCCCTCGAGAAATCGGAGCACACCCTGGAGGCCAGCGGCAGCCACTCCGCCTCCGCCCGGCACTCCCGATAGATGTCTTCGAGCAGCGGACGATCCCCGTCGGCAAACGGCCTCACCCTGGACATAAGTTTTGACGAAGCTGCATAAAGAACGAAATCATTGGCCGATGTTGCCGCGAATCGGATGGAAGATCAACGATGAAAGGGATACCGCGTCCGGAGGCTTGCTGCCAACATGCCGCCCTGAGGGATTGGACTGGTGACGATTGCTTATCATGCCGGCTTCCGAGCGGCGTCTGCTGAGATGCCAGGACTCAATGACGCATGCGCCAGAAGAGTCCGCCGAAAACCGGCGAAGCAACAACCACCAGCAAACTGGCGAAATTGTAGAACGTGAAAGGTCCACCCGTAACGAAGACGAGACAAGTCATAAAAATTCCCATGATAAGACTTAGTATGCCGCCAACCAGGAAGGGGCGAGTGCGCGCACAGGGCAATTGCATTTAGCCCAGAGGATTTAGGCCGAGCAACTCAGCGCGATAGTCAGGAATTCGATCGGCGGTTTTGCGTCGTGATCGCAGACTGCGCTTGGGGTAACGAGTATCTTGGCGGAGCATTCCCAGGGCGCACTTTCGCAGGGCGGAGAAATTCTGCGGGGCGTGCCCCTGTCGAACCCTGCAGCCGTCTTCCCGAAAGGTGACATCGAGCACCCAGTGCAAGCCGTTCTCGATCGCCCAGTGGGCACGGGCGGCCTGAGCGAAGCTCTCGGCGTTATTGATACCGGCTGAGCCGATGTAATAGGCTGTCTCGGTTGTCCGTTTGTCGCCAATCTCTCGTGTCCGTTCGATCTGTCCCACCCCGGCGAGCTTGGGCCAACGCGCCCGCAGACTTTTGTCCAGCCAGGAGAGGTCGCTGACCCAGAGCGCCCGGCGCGTTTCGATCCGCCCGTGATCTTTCTCGATCGTTTGATGTTCGCCGATTGGCAGGTTTCCGAAACCTTGTTGCTCGCCTTCGGCAAAGAAGTCGCGCAGCGCCTCGGCCAACTGCTTCTGGTTGTCCTTGACCGCCAGCAGGTAGTCGCCGCCGCCCCGGGTGATTTGTTCGGCTATCTCGCTCTGACAGCCCAGGGCATCGAGGGTGATAATGCAGCCCTTCAGATGCAGTGTCTTCAACAGGGCTTTGATGCCGTCCAACTCATGCCCTTTACCGATCCGCCCTTCCTGAGCCAGGCACAGGCCCGAGGCCGTGGCATAGGCGCTGATCAGGTGCAGGGCGCCGTTCGAACCCTCCCGCGAACCGCGCAGCGTTTTGCCGTCAATGGCCACCACGCCGCTCACTGCACCGACCAGCCCACCGATCCACTGCCGAAAACCGCTCTCAAAAGCCCTCGCGTCGAGCAGACGAAAAACCCGACCGAAGGTGTCATGCGAGGGCGTGCCTTGTTTAAGCTTCAGATAACGCCCCAGCCACGCTTCGTTGTCCTCGGCCCATTCGGCCACATCGACCCAGGTATCCGCTTCGCACAAGATTGCACTCAGCGCCATGACAATCATCTCCAACAGGTCGTGCCGCTGCGCCGGTCCGGTGCGTGGGTCGCTCACCGTAGCGAATGCTTCTATCAGCGTCATCTGCTTTAGCCTCAGGAAAAACCCCAAGCAGACACCAATTACCTGCTGTCCACAAGACCCCTAGGTAACTCTCTGTCTGTAAACGACTTTTTTCGGCCGCAACTCAAAAAGCTAAATGCGATTGCCCTGAGTGCGCGCAATCCACGCCGCGACATATCCGCCAACCGAGTATATGAGCAAGCGCGTAGAAAAATCGAAGAGGTTGAACAATAGCCTGTTCAGGGTTGTGGCAAGATCCAAGGCCCCCAGTCTGAGCGACATGCCAAGTACTACGAGCTGAATCCAACTACCAATGAACAAAAGTAGTAGACCAACGATTACGGCCACGCCCAGACGGCCTGCCGTTAATTTCCCGGATTCCGGCGTATCGGCGACTCGTGCGCTCGGTACCTGATAGGGGGATTGACTCATAGAGAGAAAACCTTATTTGTTGAATTCACCGGTTGTGCACAGCGCCGAAGGAATTGTCACGCATTCCCTCCACCGCAGAGACTCCGTGCTTTTTCAAAAAGCGAAAACACGAAGGGTTTTGGGGCAAATACTTCCATCCACTCCAGCCCATTGTTTCGCGGAAAACACACGACGATATGGGAAGAATCGTCAATTCTGCTATTGGCATAAGCACGACAGCAGGATTATGCCCCGCCCGGTAGTTGGTGAAGACAAAACATTCGTGGCAATGCGGAAAGATTTTTTCGGCCACAAAACTCCCGATCGGTATTGACGCGGCAACCGTTCCTCTTTCCCGCCGTGGGCATTCCAGAAAAATTCGTATCCCGTCACGGGATCACCCGACAAATCTACCCGATAGCGCCGCCCCTCTTTTCGAAGAATCGGCTGCGTAGCGGCAAAGGTCTTGGCGCTTTCTTCCAGACCATAG
>JAVBSG010000034.1:0-9127 GCA_031547245.1 Propionivibrio sp. | reverse complement strand
TTCCCGCAGCCCGAGGAGCCCACCAGCACCGCAAATTCCTTGTCCTGTATCTCGATCGACAAGTCATCGACCGCGCGCACTCCCCCTCCAAACTGCTTCACCACATGCTTCAGCATCACTTTGGACATGATTTGCCTTTTTTCCTATCTAAAATTTCCTTTCCCGTGCGAACACGCATTATGACGATCAGCGCTGGACACGCGCAGAGCCGCCCATGGCGAAGGCCCTGACTTCGTCGATGCTGGCCATAGTCGTGTCGCCAGGATAGGTGGTGATCAGCGCGCCGTGCGCCCAACCCAGTTTCAGCGCGGCTTCCGGCGCTTCGTTCGTCAGCAGGCCGTAGAAAAAGCCGGAAGCGAAACCGTCGCCGCCGCCGATACGGTCGAAAACGTCGAGTTCCGCGGTCGGCGCGCAATACGTGTTGCCGTCGATCCAGGACACGGCGCTCCAGCTGTGGCGATTTGCCGAATGAACCTGGCGCAGCGTGGTCGCGATGACTTTGATCTGCGGGTGCTTGGCGATGACCTTGTCGATCATGCCGAAAAAAGCGCTTGGGTCGAGGTCGGTTTTCGCGGCGACTTCAGGCCCGGGAATGCCGAGGCTCTTTTGCAGGTCTTCTTCGTTGCCGACCAGCACGTCGACATATTTCAGAATGCGGTCGAGAACGGCAATGGCATAGGATTCGCCGCCGACGATGTTCCACAGCTTGGCGCGGTAGTTCAGGTCGAAGGAGACGACGGCGCCGGCCGCCTTGGCGGCGCGCATGCCTTCGATGATTATTTCGGGCGTCGTCTGGGACAGCGCGGCAAAAATTCCCCCGCTGTGGAACCAGCGGACGCCGTTTCCGAATATGGCGTCCCAGTCGAAATCGCCTGCCTTCAGCAAGGCGGCGGCTTCGTTCGAGCGATTGTAGAAAACGACCGGCGGGCGAACGCCCTGGCCGCGGTCGCTATAGACCGTCGCCATATTGGGGCCCGTCACGCCGTTGTGCTTGAAGCGCTTGTAGAAAGGCTTCACTCCCATTGTGCGCACGGTGTTGTCGATCAGTTCCCCTACCGGATAGTCCACCATCGCCGTGGCGATGCCGGTTTTCAGCCCAAAGCAGTCGGCAAGATTCGCCGCGCAGTTGAATTCGCCTCCGCTCACGTGAATCCTGCATTCCGAAGCCTTGCGGAACGGAATGATTCCCGGGTCCAGGCGGTGGATGAGCGCGCCAAGGGATACGAAATCCAGTGCACCATTGGGGGGAATTTTCAACCCGCTATTCATGTCGACCTCACTTAAACTTATTGTTTCGCCCTGTTTTCAAAAAGCAGGATGGCATTAAAATCAGACATAGTCAATACGGTTGTCTAACAATGTAATTTTTGATGTAGTACAAATTTCGTCATTGTCGATTGGTACGGTTTTCGATGCCGGTCGATCTGACAAAAAATCCGCCAACAGGGGCGGATAATTCCATTTCTAAATCGTCATTGACTTTGTCGCCTTCGCCTTGCTACGGCACTGTGAAACGGCTCGGCTTCGTGTCACTAACGACTTATAAATGGAATAACTCAAAAAAACCAGCGGGGCAATGCTTCTCCCCCGCTGGCCAAGTCAGAGTGTCCGGTTACGGGGCAAGTACCTGCAGTCCCTGGATGATTACGTTGGCTTCATTCATCAGCAGGTTGGCAGCCGTGTCCGTCAACCGGCCTTCCGCCCGCGCCTGCGCGACGAGCGAGACGTAGTAGCGCAGATCGCTCGCCGACGTATGGAAGAAGTTGGCAGCTGTGGTGCCTGTGCTGGAGTAGCCCTTGGCTGCATTCCAGTGGGCGCTGTTCACGGCCTGCAGGAGATTGTCGCCGCCGACGATGTTGTAGTACACCGTGTGCTCGCGCAGCAGCCCCGTCGAGGAAGAGTTGACCTTGAAGTGGCTGACGTTCAGGCACAATGCTCCGCACTGCAACCCCAAACCGTAGATCGACGCCTCGGCTTCGGCGATGGTTTCCTTGCCGTCTTCGGGCAGCACGAAGCCGGCTGCCATCGAGGCGTTGACCGCCGCCGTGACCTTGCTGACGTAATCGGCGTGCGAGGTGTACAGCGTATTCAGCTTCGCATCGTCGAAGGGAACCCACGGGCCGGGATTGCCGCATTGCCTGCCGTCCACAGTCGCGGTCGGCACTTCCATGTGCGCCAGGCGGATAGCTCCCAGGGCGTTGCCGTTGGCATCGCGTGCGGGAGTAATGCCCGTTCCGGTGCCGGTGATCTCGAAGGCTGGCGAACTGGGCGGGATGGCGCCGGTTTCGATCTGCTTTTGCAGATGGTAAATCGCTGCATTTAGGACATGCCGATAAGGCGTGCGCGGCCGGGTGGTGATGGTCGGGTTTGTCGAACATGTATCGTCCGGTGTGGCGGCCAGGCCGTAATCGCGGATGCGCACACCGGTGCGCCCCATGCGCTGGAATACGTCTCCGTGGCTCGTTCCCGCCACCCACCAGGTATGCCGCAACGCAATGTCGGGCTGGATGTTGTTCAAATTGGTGGCGCTGACGCCTTCCGATTCGCTCAACACCTTGATGAGAGGCGCCCGCAGATCGTCGCGCACAGCCGACGGCCATACCTGCATGATGAATCCGTCATAGATCGGCGTTTTCTTGTCGATGTAGTTGATATACATGGCCAGGCGTCCGGCGGATTGCGACATGCCGATGCCGATGGCGCGCTTCATTGTCATCCCGCCCAGGACTTCAGGCGCGGCGTAGGCGGCCTTGGCGGCCTGCGAGAAAATGTCGTACGACAGATGGTCGGCCGGCGTGGCGCCGCCATTGGTGACGTCCAGGCTGCCGTAGCGCGTCGGGCTGAAACCGATCAGACCGCCCAGGCCGGCTGCTGTATTCGTGATGCCCGTTCTTTGGGCGGAGAGGCCGATATAGGCATAGCCTTCCCGGATCAGGTGATCCTTGGCCTGTACCCAGAAGTATTCTCCGTCGAAGTTGTCCGTCACGTTAAGCCATTCGACGACGACGGTGCCGTTGAATTTTGCAGCGTCCGTCGGCCGCCGCACGACCATCCGTGTTTTGTAGGGCACGTCCGCCGTGTTGACGGTAACGGTAAAGTCGCTTGGCAACGAGGACGCCGGTACCGCACCCATGCCGTTGATATTGACAGTCGCATGCTCATAGCGATTGGCCTTGCCTGTGAAGAAAAATTCTTCTTCGACGTATCCCCGGCTCCCCAGCGCCATGTCCGTGGCAAAGAAAGTATAGTTCTTCGTCTGGCTGGTCAGTGGCTCGCTGGCAATCGGCCCGGCGACCGTAGGCGTCGGTATCGACGGATACTTATCGACAACTTCCGGGTCCGTCGGCGTGGTTGGGTCCGTCGGCGTGGTTGGATCCGTTGGTGTTGTCGGGTCCGTTGGCTGCGTTGGGTCCAGGCTGGCATGATGGCCGCCTCCCCCGCCGCCGCAGCCGGCAAATGCGGCAATGAAAATTCCCACCATAACCGAGCGGGCAAAGGACGGCAGGAATCTCGCCGCCATGCTTTCGGTCTCCCGTGATCTGCTGTTCATTGTTGACTCCTCCAGTTTTTTCCTGATGCGACTCATATAGGCAGGCGATAAAAACTGATGAGCATATGACATGAGAGCCGCTGGCCATGCCATTCTCATTGATAAAATTTAGTGACATTGTCTGACAATGTCAATATCTTTGTCTCATAAAATGATATAAAAATAATCTATAGCGACCCATAAGAAAAAGTGCTAGCGTTGGATCCGAGACGTCCGGCGAAATTACTAGGTGGTTAATGTGCTATGAATATACGATGTAGTCATAGTATGGGACGGTTCTTCTAGAAGCGTGTAAAGTTATAACGATATGAATATAAATATTAAATTAATGTATTTCGTGATGAGAAAACCTTTTTTTCATTTTGAATTTTCAGGCGAATCAACGTTCGCATACCGTTAGATACGCCGATGGAATGGTTTTTTGGCCTATTTTTACGCTTACAGTGCATGCCATTTGCTTTCATCGTAGTGTGAGACATATGGATTGATATTGTCTGACATAGATGCTAGATTGCTATGACGGGGACGGCATGGCAAGCGGCTCCCTATGATTGTCCTCAGCGGTTTTCTGTCGTCTGTCCATTCGAGTCGCATACGGTAAAAACAGGAGGGGTCAATGAACGTGATCGCATTTCGAAGCAGCTCACGGGAAACCGAAGGTATGGCGGCGCGATTCCTGCCGTCCTTCGCCCGCTCGGTTATGGTGGGAATTTTCATTGCCGCATTTGCCGGCTGCGGCGGCGGGGGCGGCGGCCACCACGCCGGCCTGACTCCGACGGAGCCGACAACGCCCACAGAACCGCAGGCCCCCGTTGATAAATACCCGTCGATACCGACGCCGACGGTCGCGGGGCCTTTGGCCAACGAGCCGTTTACCAGCGAGACGAACAACTACACGTTTTTTGCTTCGGACGTGGCATTGGCCAGCCGGGGATATGTCGAGGAAGAGTTCTACATCGAGGGTAAGGCCAACGTATACGATGCACCAGTGCCCAATTACACTTCACCGGCGCCGACAGCCAATGCCAGCGTCACCCGGGCGGACGTTCCCTACAAGACGCGGATGGTCGTGCGGCGTCCGGCCGATCCGGCCAAATTCAACGGCACGGTGGTCATCGAGTGGTTCAACGTCAGCGATAATTTTGACGGCGAGTACTACTGGGTGCAAGCCAAGGATTACCTGCTGCGCGCCGGCTACGCCTACGTCGGCATCAGTGCGCAGGATGTCGGAATCACCAACGCCAATCCGATCGGAGGTTTGAAGAAATTCAGCCCGACGCGCTACGGCGATCTGAACGTGACGGACAACGGTGCGCTGACGGGCGATCCACTCTCATATGACATCTTCTCGCAGACGGCCAAGGCGGCCTACGCGGTACCGGCGGTGATGGGCGGGATGGAGGTCAAGCGCATGATCGGCATCGGCATGTCGCAGTCGGGGAGCCGTCTGGGCGTCTACACCAATTACGTGCATATGATCGCGCCGATTTTCGACGGCTTCATCACCCAGGTCTCGAATCCGAGAATCCGGGACGACTTCAACACGCCGATCATCAAGGTGCTGAGCGAGAGCGAAGGCGATAATCGCGAGGAATTGACCCGCGACCAGCCTGACCTGGCTCTGCGGCACACCTGGTGGGTGACGGGCACGAGCCACGGCGATGCGATTCAGCGGTTGGGACGTACCGGCGTGCGTCTGCGCGACATCGGCCCGGCGCTGACGACCAATGACAACTGCCTGGTCAGCGGCACGCCGACTCCGTCGCGCACGCGCACCCCATACCGGCACGTGCTCAACGCGGCGCTTCACCATCTGGTGAAGCAGATCGAGACGGGCGCGGTTCCCCCTGTCAGTCCGCGCTTTAGCAGCGTCGACGTTTCTGGAGGCGAGCTAGCCATCGCGCGCGACAGCAACGGCAATGCCATCGGCGGTATCCGGCTGGCGCACAGCGAAGTACCGACGGCGCGGGCGGACGGCGTCAAGTGCGGCAACATCGGCGCCTGGGAGCCCTTCGACAAGGCGAAGCTCGATACGCTGTATCCATCGCACGCGGACTACGTCACCAAGGTTCGCGATGCCGTCAATGCGTCGATCGCCGCCGGTTTCGTGCTGGCGGAAGACGGCGCCGAGACCATCGCGGAAGCTGAAGCGTCGATCATCGGTATGAAGCTCGAATGCAGTCCGGAGCGTTGCCTGAGCATCCGCCACTTCACGGCCGATTACTCGACGACGGGGCTGCTGCGCGATCATACGGTGTACTACAACATTGCCGAGGGCGGGCGCCTGATGCAGGCAGTCGATATGGCGCATTACTACGTGGCCAACGGCGACACACTGTGGGGTGCGACGCCGGCGTACGCGGCGCTGTATGACTACAGCTTTGCGATCAGCAACCTGCAACTCTACACCCAGCTGGTCAATCAGGCGCAGGCCGACGGTAGGGTGAGCGAGACGGCGGGGGAACTGCTGGTCGCGGAAGCCAACAACGTCATCCGCGCCATCAGCGACAAGATGCAGTCGACGCCGTAACCTGAGTAAGGGCCTACGCGGCGCGAAGTACGGGCGAGTCGCTGCCAAGGATGTCTTGGCGGTGATTCGCCCTTCGCGTGACATGGCTGTTCGGGCAATCGGAGCCAGCGAAGAAATAATCAGCCCTCCCCGCCGCCGCCGAGAAGATCGGTGCCGTAGGAGTTGTCGACCACGCACAGCCACTTGCCCTCGGCCCCGCGCCGGAAAACGTAGGTTGCGCGGCGCGTGACGGCCACGGGCTTGCCATCTGCATCCATCGAGCTGACCACGGTCTCCATGATGACGAGCGCGGTGTCGCCGTTCTCCAGGATGACGGTTTCGCCCTGGCTGACATCGACGGTGTGGCGGAAATGCTCGGCGATCTTGACGAACGCGCGGCGGATCTGCTCTTTTCCCCGGGCGATCATTCCAGGCTTGACGACAAGCAGCGCGTCGTCGGCATAGAACGTCATCAGCGTATCGAAGTCCTCCGTTGTGATTGCCGTGTCGGCGGCTTTGATGAGTCGTACCAGTTCGTGTTCGGCCATGTTGCGCTCCTATGAGGATGAAAGCCATGGAAGCGGGCAATAAAAAACCCGCTCCAGGGCGGGTTGTGCAGTCTTGAGGATGTGCGCTACCCGCCGAAAAACCGGATGGCGCAAATAATCAGCGATGCGTGTGAGAAGTAGAACATGGGCGGAATGCTGCCATAGGTTCGGCATTCCCGCAAATCGGCATCCGTCCGCGGAAGCATGCCGGCGGGGGCGCAAACGCAGTTTTTCTGCGGTCTGGTTGTTTTGGCCGTATACCCTGACAATCCTATATGGGCTTCCCAAATGACGAGGAAACGTTTGGCAGGAGGACGCCTCAAGCCCTGCGTGCCGACCGGGCAGGAATGCTATGGCGCGCTACCTGTATCTCCCATTCCGCAAATTCCCCGCCTTCGGAAATTTTGTTCCCTTGCGGCAGGCGGCGGCCGAGTGAGCGTTTCATCCGGATTTTTTCTATGCCCATTAGCGCTAGTCGGTTGCGTATGCCGATCATGTCGGCCTTGCTCAACTTTCCTAACGCGCCCTTCAACGTTGCCGTTTTGTCGTCGATGAATGCCGTAATGACGGCCTTGAATGGCCGGCCGGCAATGGCATCCTGCTCCTTGTCATAAACGCGGATGATCCCGGAGGTTATTTCCATTGTTACGTGCATCACTGTTCTCCGAAACCAGCCGCTATGGGCAAACACAGAAACCATTTCGTCCAGGAAAAAACCTGGCATCAGTCTTCGCGAAAAACTTGCTCGACGATGAGTGGCAAGTCAAATCGTCTATAAACCATGCGGTATTCCGCGACGAATACATCCTACGAATTGCGGGGAATGAATGCCGTCGGAAATCTGCTGAATGCAGTGTCAGGCATGTCCTACAGGCGGGTGCAAGATCGGCCGCTTCTTCTTGCTCGACGGCAGGGCGGGCCATTCATGGGTAATCGTCGTTGGTCGAACTGGTGTCCGGCTGCTTTCAACGCCATGCCGTACCTGCCAATGCCGGAGTGCTTGATTCATATGGCAAATCTTCGTTCCCATTTCAATACGTTGACATTCCATGTGAACCGGTTCATTGTATGAATCGGTTCATCATATCAATCAGTAATAAATTCATCTTATGAAACGCTTCATAAATGAATCGATTCATAAGATGGGCCAATTGGGCAAAATAGACAATTGATAAATCGATCATCTGTTTGAAGCAGAGGTCCGGCCGATCTCTTGTCGTTCATCGACAGGCGCGGGTTCGCGCCTGAAAGGTACGAATCAAGGGCGGTTGTGACAATTTGAATAATCTTTGATTTTTGAAGGAGTGAATCAAATGAAACTACGTAAGTCACTGTTTGGATTGTGTGCGGTATCGGCACTGTCCATGGGAGGCAGTGCTGTCGCGGCGACGGTTCTTATCGCTGCGGATGTTCAACCGCCGGATTACCCGACTACGACCGCCATCGTCAACATGGGCAAGAAGCTCGAAAAGGCGACCAACGGGCGCCTGACCATCAAGTTGTTCCCGAATGGCCAGATGGGCGACGAAAACGCCGAACTGGAAAAAACCCGCGCCGGCGCGATCGACATCGTCCGCGTCTCCATGGCTCCGGTCGGCGGCGTGTTGCCCGAAGTGGGCATATTCAACCTGCCCTTCGTCTTCCGCGACACCGAGCATATGCACAAAGTGCTGGACGGCCCGATCGGCAAGGAACTCGGGGATAAGATATCCGCCAGCAACCTCGGCCTGACCTTCCTTGGGTACATGGATGCCGGCTCGCGCAGCCTGATCACCAAGAAACCCGTTCGCAGCTTTGCCGATTTCAAGGGCGTGAAGATCCGCCTGCAGAATAACCCGGTCGGCCTGGATTCGTTCAAGGCCATGGGCGCCAATCCCGTTGTCCTGCCGTACAGCGACGTGTTCGCCAGTCTGCAGACCGGCGTGATCGATGCGGCCGAGAACAGCGAACCAAGCTTCGACACGGCGAACTACGTCGTGGCTGGCGCCAAGTTCTATGATCTGACCCATCACACCATGATTCCGGAAATGTTCGCGTTCTCCAAGGTCAAGTGGGACAAGCTCTCGAAGGAAGACCAGGCGCTGATCCTCAAGTTTTCCAAGGAGGCCGAAGTCGAAGAACGCGTGCTGTGGGCGGAATACGTCGGGAAATCGACGAAGCGCCTGAAGGATCAGGGCGTGGAGTTCATCCCCCTCGACAGGAAGCCCTTCATCGACGCCACTGCGCCGGTCCGCGAGAAGTACGGCCAGACCTTTGGTGATCTGTTGAAGAGAATCGAGGAAACCAAATAAAGCGACCTTGATGGACGCGTTTGCTACCGATTTTTAGCGTGCTGCCGGCGTTGTTCGCCGGCAGCACGCGTGTATCCGGAAGAAAACCGGCGGAGCGGCGTTCATCTTCCATGTAGTGGTTTTTGGGAGGAAATTATCCGTGGCTGAAAGTGAAAGTGGCTATATCAAGGCGATGGACGCGGTCTATCGCATCTGCATCTGGCTGGCCGGCGCCTGCCTCATTATCATG
>JAVBSG010000149.1:0-35772 GCA_031547245.1 Propionivibrio sp. | reverse complement strand
CCGGCCATGACGGCCAGCACCCGGTCGCCCTGGTATTGCGGACTGAAGGCGAACAAGGCCGCTGCCCCCTCCCGCCTGCCGCCCAGCTCGGGGAAATCGGCGCCAGCGGAAAAAAGCCTCTTCAATGCCGCATCGGGGCTGAGCTGCCCCGCTTTTTTCCATTCCTGCGGATTCCGTCTATAGAGTTTCTCTGCCACCTGCCGAAGCCCGGCTGTCACCTCGGCGTGATTCGTATCGATCACGCGGTCGATTTCGGTTTTTGCCAGATAACGGGGATCGAAACTCGTCTCCTTCCGACCGCCGGGGCCGACCTTGGTCGCGCAACCATCCAGCAGGAATAATCCCAGAAGAACCAGAATGAATGCGCGGACTCTCAGCATGCCTGCATGATAACGCAGGCACCGCCGTGAGAACGAAAAACGATGCTAGTCGGCTGCGGCGATCCCTACCAGCAGCTTTTGCAGCTCCCCGTTCTGGTACATCTCGCGCATGATGTCGCAGCCGCCGACGAATTCGCCGCGGACGTAAAGCTGCGGGATGGTCGGCCAATCGGAAAAAACCTTGATCCCTTCGCGCATGGCCTGATCTTCCAGCACGTTGACGCTGAAAAACAGCGGTACCTTGCAGTTGTGCAGAATCTGCACGGCGGTGGCCGAAAAACCGCACATCGGCATCTTCGGCGTCCCCTTCATGTACAGCACGACCGGATTGTTCGTCACCTGCTCTTTGATGGTTTCCTGCGTGTTCATAAAAACCTCTTTTCGTAGTTGGATGAATTTTTCTCTTCAGGCTGCCCGGCAGCCGCCGCTAACCCGTTCGATACCGGCCTCGTCGCGCCAGGAGGCCACCTGTTCCAGGCCGGCCTGGTGCAGCAGTCTGCGTGCTTCGACCGCCTGATCGTAGCCGTGTTCCAGCAGCAGCCAGCCGCCGGGACGCAGATGCCGGGGCGCCTCGCCGACGATGCGGCGGATGCAGTCCAGGCCGTCGCCGCCGGCCACGCCGTCGGTCAATGCAGACCTCGGTTCGAACGGCAGGCCGTTTTGCTCCAGATGAGGATCCTCGGCCTGCACGTACGGCGGGTTGGAAACAATGATATCGAAGTATTCGCCGCCGCAGGGCGAGAACCAGTCCCCCTCGAGGAAACGGACGTCCGCGCCGTGCCGCCCGGCATTGCTCCGCGCCACTTCCAGCGCCGCGGCGGACGTTTCCACGGCCGCCACTGCGGCCCGCGGGCAGCGGCGCGCAAGCAGGATGGCCACGATGCCCGAACCGGTGCCGAGATCAAGAATCCGCGGTTTTTCGCAAAGCAGTGCACGTTCGGCCGCCAAATCGATCAGCAGTTCCGTTTCCGGGCGGGGAATCAGTACCGCCGGCGTGACTGCAAACTCCAGGCCGCCGAACCACGCGCTGCCAAGCAGGTAGGCCAGCGGCTCGCCGGCTTCACGGCGCCGCAGCAGCTCCGCAAAAAGCGCCGCCTGTTCCGGCGCCATCCGGCGCTCGGGCCGCGCTATCAGGTCGGCATGGGAGCAGCCGCCGGCGTATTCGAGCAGCAGGCGCGCCTCCAGGCGATCGATGCGCCGGCAGGCCTGCCGCCAGGCCTCGCCGATGCCCCGCTCAACGGTCATTCCGCGTCGGCCAGCGCGGCCAGCTGCTCGGCCTGATGTTCGGTGATGAGCGCATCGACCACGTCGTCCAGGTCGCCATCCATGATCGCGTCGATCTTGTACAGCGTGAGATTGATGCGATGGTCGGTCACCCGCCCTTGCGGGAAGTTGTAGGTGCGGATGCGTTCGGAACGGTCGCCGCTGCCGATCAGGCTCTTGCGCGTCGAAGCGATTTTTGCGCTCTGTTCGCGCTCCTGCATGTCGCGGATGCGCGCGACCAGCACCGACATGGCCTGCGCCTTGTTCTGGTGCTGCGAACGCCCGTCCTGGCATTCGACGACGATGCCCGTCGGCATGTGCGTGATGCGTACCGCCGAGTCGGTTTTGTTGATGTGCTGGCCGCCCGCTCCAGAGGCGCGGAAAGTGTCGATGCGGATTTCCGCCGGATTGATCTGCACCTCCTCGAGTTCATCGGCTTCGGGCATCACGGCGACGGTGCAGGCCGACGTGTGGATACGCCCCTGCGCCTCGGTTTCCGGCACACGCTGCACGCGGTGCCCGCCGGACTCGAACTTGAGCTTGGAATAGACCCCCGTGCCGACGATGCGCGCGATCACCTCCCGGTAGCCGCCGAGCTCCGACTCGTTGGAGGAAATCACCTCGACCTGCCAGCGCTTGCGTTCGGCATAGCGCGAGTACATGCGGAACAGGTCGCCGGAGAACAGCGCCGATTCGTCGCCTCCCGTGCCGGCGCGGATTTCTAGGAAGACGTTGCGCTCGTCGCTGGCATCCTTTGGCAGCAGCAGCTTCTGCAGTTCCGCCTCGATAGCCGGCAGCCGTTCGCGCGCCGCCAGCATTTCCTCCTCGGCCAGTTCCTTCATCTCCGGATCGGCCATCATTTCCTGCGCCGCCCGCAAATCCGTTTCCGCTTTCTGCCACTCCTTGTACAAGGCCACCACCGGCCCCAGTTCGGCGTGTTCGCGCGTCATCTTGCGGAACTGGTCCATGTCTCGCGTCGCCTCGCCGCTGGAGAGGATGCGATCCAGCTCGTCGAGGCGGCCGACGAGGCTTTCCAGTTTGTCTCGGATACTCTGTTTCATAAACCGTCCATGTCAGTCTCGATGCAGGTTGAACAACTTCGCCACCATGGCCTGCATCTCGCCGTGATTGTCCTCCACGCCGTTCAGTGCCTGCATCGGCGCGTGCAGATATTTGTTGGTCAGACGGTGGGAAAACTGTTCCAGGACGACCTCCGGCTTCTCGCCCCTGGACAGCTGTTTCAGCGCATGCTCCACTTCGTGGCGGCGCATGCGGTCGGTATTGTCGCGTAGCGCGCGGATGAGCGGCACGCTCTCGCGCACCTGCATCCACTTCAGGAATTCCCCCACGCACGCCTCGACGATCGCCTCGGCGTCGGCCACGGCCGACTGCCTCGACTCCACGCCGGAAGCGACGATCTGCGCCAGATCGTCGACGGTATACAAAAAGGCGTCGTCGAGTTTGCCGACTTCGACTTCGACGTCGCGCGGCACCGCCAGATCGACCATGAACATCGGGCGATGGCGCCGCAGCCGGATGGTCCGCTCGACGAGCCCCAGGCCGATGATCGGCAGCTGGCTGGCCGTGCAGGAGACAACGATGTCGAACTCGTGCAGGCGTTCCGGCAGCTCCTCCAGCCGGATGGCGCTGCCGCCGTGCCGCTCGGCCAACTCGCTCCCGCGCTCGACGGTCCGGTTGGCGACGACGATCCGTTTCGGTTTTTTCGCCGCGAAGTGGGCGGCGCATAGCCCGATCATTTCCCCGGCGCCGATGAACAGCACGCGCTGCTCGGCGATGTCGCCGAAAATACGCTCCGCCAGATGCACCGCCGCCGCCGCCATCGAAACGATGTTGGCGCCGATGGCCGTCAGCGAGCGCACATCCTTGGCCACCGAAAACGACTGCTGGAACAGTTTGTCGAGTGTCGTTCCCAGGGCTCCGGCTTCGCGGGCAATGCGCGCTGCCTCCTTCATCTGCCCGAGAATCTGCGGTTCGCCGAGCACCATCGAATCCAGTCCGCTGGCGACGCGGAAGGCGTGGCGCACCGTGGCGCCTTCCGGATGCGTATAAAGATAAGGTTCCATCTCGGACAGCGGAACTTTGCGGTAATCCGCCAGCCAACCCGCGGCGGCCCGCGCATCCGCCGCCTGGAAGTACAGTTCCGTGCGGTTGCAGGTCGACAGGATTGCCGCTTCCTGCACTTGCCCGCCGGCCAGCAGATCATTCAGCGCCCGACGCAATTCCTCGGCATGAAATGCCACCTGCTCGCGAACCGAAAGCGGCGCCGTGCGGTGATTGATCCCGAGAGTAAAAAGCGCCATGCCGTTGGATTGTTCAGGAAATCGGAAAGGAAAATCCGCTGTAAAAACGGTTGATTATAGCATTCGCCCCTGTGGCCGACTCCGGCAATTGCCGGGTGAAAAAGCCGTGCAGGATGACATTCGCCGGAGGAAAAACATGCGCCGAAACCGTGCCTCCCCACTTATTCCATTTATAAATCGTGAGCGACGCGAAGACAAGCCGCAGGCAACGCCGGAGCGCGGCAAGGCGAAGCCGCTCGCGATTCAGAAGCGGAATTACGCGCTGTGACGTCAAGAATCGCCGCATCCTGCCGATAGAACATCAAACAGCTTGGGTTCCGCGAGGGAGATGCAATGAAAATCGGCACGGAAAACACTTCCCGGCTTGCCGCTGCGCTATTGACGCCGAATGAAGCCAAAACCGCGAAGAACACTACCGCGGGCGGCCTGGGCGGGCTGAAAAAGGCGGTCTCATTCGACCTTTCGAAACAGTTGCAGAGCGCGGAGCAAATGCGCAAGGCCGCCGCGTGGACACGCATGGCGCAACTGAAGAGCCAGTTGGAAGCCCTGCTGCAATTTTCCGCGGGCGACGTCAACCCCCGCCTGGTCGCCCAACTGGCGAGAGAATTGAAAAGCCTGGTGGCACAATATGGAAACCCCGGCGGCGCCATGCCCACGGCGGTGAATATCCCGACAGGTTCGACCGGCGGTTCGCCGGCGGACGGAGACGTTCCCGCCGCCGACGACGTTCCGGCGGAAGCCCCTGCCGCTGCCGAGGCAGAGACAAAGGCAGTGGAAGGCGACATCCCCTCCGAGGCGGAAATCCAGGGCATCGTTGCGGCAGCCGCTGCCGCGGCTGAGGACGCTTCGGCGTCGGACGCTCAGAAGCCCGGTACCGACGAATCGAACGACGAACGCAGGGCAAGTATTTCGCTCAAGAAACCGGGAGACGCCGCCGACCGCGCGTTTTTCGCGGAAGCCAAAAAACTGGCGCAAATGATCAAGTCATTGCTGAAAGGCCATGCAAAAAAGGCCGTGTCCGACCCGCAGGAGGCCAAGGACGCCAAAGACGCGAAACGCGCCGTCGACGAAATGGAAAAGGCCATTCGCGACGCCGAGGGCCAATTGTCCCAGGGGCCGTCGGTCGCCGTGGAATTGGCCTACGACCCCGGTGGAATTGCCGTCGCGGAAAGCGCGGGCGATGCCCCTGCCTGCATTTCGGTATATGGATGAAACCGGAAGGCGCTCAAAAAGAACCCCGCCGTAGCGGGGTTCGCCCCTTGCCTGACATCATCACGCTTTTTTGTATCTGCCCCTGGCCAAAGCCAACCCGAGGAAACCCGCGCCGAACAGCAGCAGCGTGCCGGGTTCCGGCACTTCCTGCAGCGGATTGCCCAGAATCAGCTGTGTGTCGGAAAACTTCCCGGTGTTGGTAAAGCCGAAGATGGTCTGCGACCCGGTATCTCCGGCCAGCGTCGTGACGCTGCCGCCGATGACGAAGTAGCCGCCGAGAGCGGCATTGATCGCTTCAAGTCCCATGCCGTTGAGGACGATGCGGATGAACTCGCCGTTGTCCGCAAGGCTTGCGTCATAACTGCCGAAAACCGTGCCGTCGCCCAGATCGTCGAAACCGCCTCTGCCGGCGGTCCGGTTCATGATCGCCAGCACGTCGGTCGTCACCTCGTGTAGCTCATAGGTCTCGTAGGGAAGCGCGTTGCCCCCGTTTTGGCCGAATCCGCCGTAGTGATTGGGATTCGCCTCCAATGTCCCGGGATCGCCGTATTTCGGGTTGTACAGGTTCAGCGTCGCCTCGGTAAAGGACTGGCCCGCATAGGCGGTGAGGTCGAAAACGAAATAATTCCGGTACTCGCCTCGCAACGAATCCGGGATCGAAATTATCCCCATTCCGACCAGGTAATTCGTCACCCCCTCATAAGACTCGACCTTCCCGGAAAAGGGATTGTCGAGATACCACCCGCGGTCCATGGCATCGACCGCAACGTCGGCGCTAGCCGAAATCGACGCCAGGCCCAGCACGGCAGCTGCAAGCGCGGAAACTCCCAATGATTTTGCTTTTATCACGATATCCCCTTGTTGTTGATTGTTGTTGCCGATAACCAGCTTTTGCCCTACGTCGAAAAATTCATTCTGTATAGCAAAAACCGCGCCACAACAAGGGTTAACTCACACAAGCGATTATTTATTATGGAAAAACATGAAATTTGGGTTTTTACAAAAAGTCCAGTTTTTGACAAAATGTAAAATTAATCGACACTTTTCGCCGGTTGTCCCCGTCACGCATCCCCCTTGGCAAACACCGCCGCTGAATCCCGCACCACGTCGTGCAGATTCTTGTGTTCGGCGAAACGGGAACGCAGCCATTCGGCGCCCGTCGCCCCAGTCAACAGCGACTTGCGGAGCACATCCAGCCACTTCTGGCACCCCAGCGCCTTGGCCTCTTCGCCGAGCACGTCCAGCAAACTGGACAGCATGGTGCGCAACTCTTCCTGCGCACGTTTTTCCGGCCGGGAAATCTGCGCGTCGAAGCCGTAGCGGCAAGCCTGGAACTTGTTGTAGCGCGCCACGTAGAGCGCCTGGTTGGGATTGAACGACGGCCGCTCGCGGAAAAGACGGCGGGCCAGGCACTGCGCCAGCGCCGCCAGCGCCGCGGCCAGCGATACGTTCAACGGCGTATCGCAAACGCGGATCTCGACGGTGCCGTATTCCGGCTTGGGGCGGATATCCCAGTACAGATCCTTGATGCTGCCGGCGATGCCGCAATCGTGCAGAAACTTGAAATGCTCCAGGAAATCGTTCCATCCCCGCAGCGGCGGGCACTGTCCGCTCAGGGGAAAGGCCGACACGGCATTCAGGCGCGACGACTGGAAATACGTATCCACCCCGTCGACGTACGGCGACGATGCCGACAGGGCGATGAAAAACGGCATGTACGGCCCGAGCGCCTGCGCCAGCCATACGGCATCATCCGCCGTCGCGCAGCCGATGTGGATATGCTGGCCGAAGACGGTGAACTGCTTGGCGAGATAGCCATACCGGTCATAGGTCTGTTCGTAACGCTCGCCCGGCGAAATCCGCCGTTCCGGCCACGAATGGAACGGGTGCGTACCGCCGCCGCAGATGGCGATGTTGTCGCGCTCGCAGTGTTCCACCAGCACGCCGCGCAGGCTGTCGAGATCGGCGGCGATCTCATCCACCGAAGTGCGCGCCAGCGTATTGATCTCGATCATGCTTTCGGTGATTTCCAACTTGATGTCGCCGTTGCGCCCGTCGTAATTCACGGCCCGCAGCAAATCGGTGGCGCCGCGGGTCAGATTGTAGTCGCGCAACGCCAGGAGCTGCAGTTCCAGTTCGACGCCCAGCGTCAGGGGTTCGCTTTGACAAAATTCCAATGTATCGCTATCGCTCATGAAAACCTCGCTAAATTTCCTTCTCGGCGGCCGCTTCGCCCGCCCGCTTCAGGGCAAACCGGCACAAAACCGGCCCGGCGATATCCATGATGGCCGCGGCAAAAAACGCCAGAGCCAACACCGAATGGGCAATCTCGGGGTACATCCGGGTGATTTCGAGCGCCATGAAAACCGACGTCGCCGACAACGGCTGGATTCCCACCCCCGCCAGAAGACGTTTGTTCATCGGCAGGCTGCCGCCGAAAAGCGACGTGGAAATCAACTTGGCCGCCGCCCGCACGAGCAACAGCCCGACCGCCTGCAATCCCATCACCCAGGTGAAATCGCGCCACGGCAGGGAAGCGCCGACGACGACGAAAAGAATGATCGCCAGCAGCCAGTGCCCGTCGGGCATGCTGGTGTAGCTGAGAATTTTCGATTCGTCCTTCCAGGACAGGATGGCTCCTGTCAGGAACAGCGTCAGGAATATGGGAACCCCCACCATGCGCGCGACACCAACGGCCAGCAGCGCCATGGCGATCAGAATGAATACCTGCGCCAGCGAGCGCTTGGGCAGTTTGCCCGCGATCGTCAGCGTCAGCCAGGAAATGAACCAGGCGATCAGGCAGGCGCCCCCGCCGGCCCAAAGCGGATGAATCAGCGTATTCGTCCAGACATGGCCCTGCTGCGCATGCACCACCCCGAGAACGATGATGAAAATGACGAAAGAGGCCGCCGCGCTGAGCGCCGAGTAAAACATGATGCGCTCGGTCACCTGCCCCTGCGCCTGCGATTCCTCGATCATCAGCAGCACGACCGCCGGCGCCGAGGCCATGGTCACGGCAGCGGTGACGGCGGCCCAGGACGGCTCCTGTCCCGCGACGAACCAGGCGAACAAGAAGATGGAAAAGAAAGAGAGCACGATGTCGCTCGCGTTGCCGTATAAAAGATCGCGGTTCCGCGCCAGCCAGCGCAGATCCAGCCGCCGCCCGACTTCGAGCAGCAACAGCCCGTGCGCGGCATCGGCGATCGGCCGTATCTGCATCACCAGGTCATCGTTGATCCAGCCGAGGAGCGGCGGCCCGAACACCGTTCCGGCCACGATGTACCCCAGCAAGCGCGGCCAGCCCCAATGCGCCCGCAGCCATTCGGCGACGAGCAGTCCCGCCACCAGCAGCAGACTGAGCAGCGCCAGCGTATCCAGCCGCGAGGGGAACGGCGGCAGAAAAATCAGGTACCCCTGCAATACCGCCCAGGCATCCCGGACGGAGGAAAACAGTGCATCTATCATAATCGGCAATCCTGCAGTTTCTAGATCCCATCCGCCGCGCAGCCATGCCGGCGGAACAGGTTGTTATTGGCTACATCACCACCAGTGGCCGCGTGCAGCGCCGAGAAATTCATCGAGCAGCGGGGTGCAGTCGAGCAAGTCCGGCGATCCCGGCGGATGGAACTCCGGATGCCATTGCAGCCCCAGCACGAAAGACTTTCCATCCAGGCGGACGGCTTCTATCACGCCGTCATCGGTACTGACCGCCTCGACGCGCAAGCCGCGCCCGAGCGCCTTGACGGATTGATGATGGATCGATACGACGCGCCCGCTGCCCGTTTCGGGATACAGTTTGGAAAAAATCGAATCCTTCTCCCAGGAAACGACGTGCGTATGCCGATCGTAATCGTCATGCACGTGCGGTACGCCGCTTTCTATCTGCGTGGCGATGTCCTGGTGCAAGGTTCCGCCAAGCGCCACGTTGATCAGCTGTATGCCGCGGCAGATCCCCAGAACCGGTTTGCCGGACTCCATGAACTCGTGCAGCAGTTCCATCTCGTAGGCGTCACGGACCCGGTCTCCCGACCAGTCCGGATGCAGGGTCTCCTCGCCGTAGCTCTGCGGACTGATGTCCGCCCCGCCCTGCAGGACCAGTCCGTCCAGATACTGCGGATAATCGCTGAGGCGGATGCTGCTGCGATGCACGATTCCATCGCCGCTGACCAGCGGGATCATGAACACCATGACGTCACGCGACATCACCCAATGCGCCACCGACTGCTCAAGATACTGCAGAGACTTCGACTGAATGCCCTTCGCACCCGCCTGAGGATGATAAATCCTGGCTGAAAGACCGATACGTAACGGCCGTTTGCTCATGGCGCCACCTCCTTTCTGACCAGGCCACCGCGGTTTCCACTCGCAGCGGCCCGAATGCGGCCGTCGGCAAGAAGATTCATTTCGGATCGGTATCGCTGCGCAAAGCCTGGCAATACCCCAACCCATGTCCGTGGATAACCTGAGATACACCCCAAATCGAGAAAAACCGAGGGCGTGGCTCGACAAAAAATGGGGACTTTCGAACAGAGTCCCCATTCATCTCGTTGACACGAATAGTACTAAAAGTAGTCGAACACGCCGCATTGCGCAATACCCGGCACCGGATGTTTTCGCGGCAACGGGATGCAAAAATCCGGCTCCTTTCCGCTCGGCGCCTGCCGTTCGGGCCTTTCGGCATCGTGCTTGCGTTCGTTTTCATTGGCGCTTTTTCGTGTTTTTCGGACTCATTTTGCCCCCCAATCGCGGCCGAGGTTGGATTATTGCCTTTTCGAACGGAGCTTCACCGCTATAATTTACCGGTTTTGAATGTTCCACCGGAGCAAGTCCAGCCATCGGTCATTCACGTCGATAATCATTTGTGGAGAAACCCATGTTCAGCAAGCTGTCGATTCGCCAGAAGATGCTGATCTGCACCGGTGCCATTTTGATTGTTTCGCTGGCGCTTACCGCGGCGTTTTCGGCGCAAATGTTCCGCACGACGCTCATGGAACGGATGGCGCAGCACGAATTGCTGCGCACCGTCGAAGCGATAAGCAGCGATCTCGAAAAATCCGTGGCGGTGCCGCTGGAACAGACGAGGATCATGGCCGCCGCCCCGTTTCTGACGGACTGGATGGAAGCCGGCGAACCCGAGGAAGGCATCGCCGACTGGCAGCGATATGCCAGGCGTATCAAAACGGCCACCGGAGCGCTGATGGTCTCCTTCGCTTCCGAATCGACGCTCAATTACTACGACGACGGCAAGGGATTCGACCGGAAAATCGACACCGCCGACGGCGACGCCTGGCTCAAGGCTTTCCTCGACAGCGGCCGGCCGGACGAATTCAACCTCGGCGTCGAAGAGGGCAAACCCGGCGTGATGATGTTCACCAACGTGCTGATCAAGGATCGGCACAACCGCCGCGCCGTGGCCAGCCTGGGACTCGACGTCACCGAGATGGCCCAGGGAATCCGGGCGCGCGCCATCGGCCGGACCGGCCAGGTTTTCGTGGTCGACGAACGGGGCGAAATCCAGCTGCACCGGGACCCGTCGATGATCCGGGTCAAGCAGAAAATCACCCTGAACTCCCTTCCGGGACTCGCCGAGTTTGGCGGGCGGCTGCTCCAGAAAAACGACAAGTTCAACAGCATCCGCTACACCGGCCGGCAGGGGCCGATGATCATGGTATCGAGCCATCTGCCCCAGGCCCGGTGGTTTGTCGTCGCCGAAATAACCGAAGCGGAAATTTTCGCCCCGCTCGCCGAAAAGCTCTGGTGGCTGCTGGCTATCGACGTCGCCATCCTGGCCATATCGCTGATCGTCGTCCTGATCGTTACCGGCACGATAACCAAGCCGCTCAGCAAGTTGCGCGATGCCATGGCCACGCTGGCTTCCGGCCGCGGCGACCTGACCAGCCGGCTGCAAATCGCCAATGACGACGAGGTCGGCCAGATCGCCCGCAGTTTCAACACCTTCGTCGAGCAGCTGCGCAGCATGTTCCTGCGGGTGAGCGACCATACCGCCACGCTCGGCAACAATGTCGAACAGATCAACACGATGGCCAACAGCCTGTCGCACAGTTCCCAAAGCGTCACCGACCTGACCGCGCAGACGGCGGCGACGATCGAGGAAATCACCGTCAGCATCGCCCACATCGCCGACAACACCGACGATGCCATTGTTATAATCCGGGACGCGTCGAAACTCGCCAACGCCAACGCGGACACGATCCGCCATTTCGCCGGCAATGTCATGCAGATTGCCGATTCCATGGGCCAGCTGAGCAATACGATGTGCGGACTGGAAAACCGCTCCGCCCAGATCGGCGGAATCGCCAGCGTCATCAAGGATATCGCCGACCAGACCAACCTGCTGGCGCTCAACGCGGCGATCGAAGCGGCGCGCGCCGGCGAACAGGGCCGCGGTTTTGCGGTGGTGGCCGACGAGGTGCGCAAACTCGCCGAGCGCACGGCCTCGGCCACCGTGGAGATCGACGAGATGGTGCTGGCCATGCGCCAGGAATCCTCGCAGGCCATGACTCGGGTCGGCGCCACGCATGACGCGTTCCAGGGCGGTGTCAAGACGGTCAACGAGGTGCTGGAGCAGATCGAACGCATCCGGCAAAGCATGGAGCGCGTCGCCACCTCCTCCGCGGAAATTCATGCCGCGGCCAACGAGCAGTCGCAGGCCACCGCGTCTCTGGCGCAGGCCGCGGAGAATGTATCGATGCAGATGCAGAAAGAAGACGGGGAAATCCGCCACGTCCGCGACGTGATCAACGAACTGGAAACGCTAACAAGGCAACTGCGCGAAGTGGTCCAGGGTTTCCGGCTGTAATACATTCATTTCAGGACGATTTCATGGTTTTCTTCCTTTTTCTCGGCGTACTGGTCCTGCTGTACCTGGTGTTCAATGCGCGTAACCGCCTCAATTCGCTGGAAGACGATATCGGGCGCTTAAGAGACGCGCTCCAGTCTTTGCAGAGACAGGCCGCCGCTAGACCGGAGACCGACGCTCCCCTGGCAACGCAGGACGCCCGGCCCGAGGAAGCGCCGGAACGGCATCCGGCCGCCGCTCCCGAAGAAAACCTGGAGATCGTCGACGACAGATGGCTTGCCGAAGAATCCGCTTTCCCGGCAACAGAACAGCCGGCAGATTCGCTCGCCGCCTGGCAGTTCGATTACAGTCCGACCGCCGCCGAGCTAACGGCGGCTGGCGCGGCCGAGCCGGAACCGCTGGGCGAGCCGGCGTTCGCGGAGGGAACGGACGAGCCGCCCGGCAAGGCAGAAGAACGCGGCAGGCGGATCGAACTGCCGGAGCCGCCGGACTGGCTGACGAAGGCCAAGGAGTGGCTGTTCGGCGGCAACCTGGTGGCCAAGGTCGGCCTGCTGATCCTGTTCATCGGCGTCGCCTTCCTGTTGAAATTCGCCGCCGCCCGTTTCTCGGCGCCGATCGAACTGCGCATCGCCGGCATCGTGCTGGCCGACATCGCCCTGCTGCTCTGGGGATGGCGCATCCGCGAATCGCGGCCAGCCATCGGCCTGCCGGTGCAGGGCGGCGCCATTGGCATCCTGATGCTGGTGACTTTCGCCGCTTTCCGCCTCTACGACCTGATTCCCGGCGCGATGGCCTTTGGGCTGCTGTTTTTCCTGACGCTGCTCACCTGCATCCTCGCCGTTCTGCAGAATGCCATCTGGCTGGCCATCTTCGGCATCGTCGGCGGCTTTGCCGCGCCCATTCTGACCTCGACCGGGCACGGCAGCCACGTCGGGCTTTTCTCCTATTACGCCCTGCTCAACGCCGGCATCCTGGCGATAGCGCTCAAGCGGCCATGGCGGCTGCTGAACCTGCTCGGCTTCATTTTCACCTTCGCCATCGGCACCACCTGGGGCGTTCTGCGCTACGAGCCGGAATTCTACGTTTCGGTGCAGGCGTTCCTGATTCTCTTTTTCGTTTTTTACGTGGCCATCGCCATCCTGTTCGCTCAGCGGCAATCCACGCAGCTGAAATACTACGTCGATGGCACGCTGGTTTTCGGCACGCCGCTAGCGGCTTTCGGCCTGCAGTACGGAATCATCCACGACACGCCTTTCGGCCTGGCCTTCTCGGCGCTGGCGCTCGGGGTGTTCTACATAGCCGCGGCGCTGCTCCTCTGGCGGCAGCGTGGCGGCGCGTTGAAGCTGCTGGTGGAAAGCTTCCTGGCGCTCGGCGTCGTCTTCGGCACACTGGCCGTTCCGCTGGCTTTCGACGGCCGCTGGACCTCGACGGCCTGGGCGCTGGAAGGCGCCGGCGTCGTCTGGGCCGGCCTGCGGCAGAAACGCGTGCTGGCCTGGTCCTTCGGCATTCTGGTCCAGGTGGGCGCCTGGGCAGCCTTCGTCGCCTCCCTGTTCGGCCTTACCGTCGACTCGGCCATACAGGCGAATCTCTGGCTCGGATTCCTGCTGCTGGCCGTCACCGGCTTCCTGATGGCGCTCTGCTTCCGCAACGAAACTGCAGTGCGGCGGAGAGAGGACGACGCCGACAGTCAGGAGACTTCCCCCTCGATCGCCGGCCTCCCCGTCTCGTCGCTGATGACCGCGCTTGCCACCGCTTTCCTCGGCAGCGCGGCGCTCTGGCTGCTGGCCGGCGCCTGGTCGGAAATCTTCCTGCGCTCGGGTATCTGGATGCCGACCCTGCTGGCGCTAAGCGCCATCGCCGTCGCGGCGATTCTGCTGCTGATCGCCAATCGCCTCGACTGGCCGATTTCGCGCTACTTCGCCCTGGCGCCGCAGTTCCTGGCCGGAATCCTCTTCCTGGCGATTTTATTCAAAACGGATCTGCCATCGCTGTTTACCAGCGCAAATCTCATCGACACGAATTTCTTCGCGCCGCTGCTCATTACCCTGGGAGCCGCCGTTTCCGGCCTGAGTTTCCGCCGCCAGGAAGAGCAGCACGGACAAGCCCGCATGCTCTCGCACTGCCTGCTGGGCTGGACGGCATTCTGGTGGCTGGCCTGCACGCTCGTCATCCTCAGCCTCTGGGGCTCAAGCCTGCTGGGGCGCCATGGCGTGCTTTCCGAGCAATCGCTGGCTTCGCCGCTCCGCCCGCTGTATTGCCTGCTGCTGGCCGCATCAACGCCGCTCATCGCCCGCCTCTCCAAACGCCTGCGCTGGCCGGAAATGCACTGGCTGGCCGCCGTCGTCTGGCCGGGCCTGCTGTTCGCCATGGCCATGCTGTTCTCCTCGATGCTGGAGGAGGGTTCACCCTTGCCGCAGCCGCTCGACTGCGCCGCCGTTCTGGCGCTATGGTTGACCGGCGAATGGCTCCTGCGCGAAGGCGAACGCGAGAACTGGCTGACTCCCGAGCATCCCCCGTACCTCCTGCGCGCGCTGCACACCCTGCGCACCGCCGGCCCCTGGCTGATTCTCTGGCTGCTCGTACACAACCTGGTGGAACACTGGCTGAATGCCGACGCCTTGGCGCAGAGCGCCGATTATTCCGGCGAATGGTTCGTTCCCGGCCGCTGGTCGCGCTATCTGTCCACCTGGGCGATGATGGGCTTCGTTGCGCTGCTGATTCCGCGCGCGCGCGCCGGTCTCTGGCCGACGCGGCCGATCGCCGGCTGGTACCGGAACGTGCTGATTCCGATTGGCGCCGCCTGTGCGCTCATTCTGGCCGTCTGCTGGAATTTCAGCCAGAACGGCCGCATGGAGCCGCTCCCCTACCTGCCGCTGCTCAACCCGCTTGACCTGACGACCGGTTTCGCCACCCTGCTGTCCATAGCCGCCTGGCGGCTGCGCGGACAAACACTCGACCGGGAATGGCAGCCCAGACTGCTGGCGGCGGCCTGGGGCGCGGCCTATGTCTGGTTCAACCTGATGCTGCTGCGCACGGCGGCGTATTTCCTCGACATTCCGTATCAGATCGAGCCGCTCTTCCGCTCCCAGTTCATACAGGCCATGCTGTCGCTGGTGTGGAGCGCCAGCGCGCTCGTGCTGATGCGCTTTGCCGCCCAACGCCTGCAACGCATGCCATGGATGGTTGGCGCGGGACTGCTGGCGCTGGTGGTCGCCAAACTCTTCCTCGTCGACCTGTCCAATGTCGGCGGCATCGAACGCATCGTTTCCTTCCTCGGTGTCGGCGCCCTGATGCTGGCCATCGGCTATCTGGCCCCGTTCCCGAGCGGAAAAACCAAGCCTTCGGAATAATGCCATGTTCAAACTCTCCGCCTCGATTCTGTCCCTCGCCGCCTGTGCGGCGGTTTTTCCCTGCATGGCCGCGCCGCAGGCAAAATCCGACACCCCAGCCGATTACGCCAACGCCCTGCCCCTGCAGATAAAGGGGAACCAGGGCGTCGTCAGCGTTCAACTGCCGGCATCGGTTTATCTGCACGCGCAGACGGGCCGCCTCGACGACCTGCGGGTATTCGATGCCAAAGGCGTAGCCCAGCCGTATTCGCTGTACCACCCGTCGCCACGGGAAGAAGTCCGGCGTTCGCAGCTCTCCGCGAACATCTTCCCGGTATATGCGCAAAAATCCGCCGCCGGCACGTCCGCACCGGATCTCACGATCCAGACGCGCCCCGACGGCAGCGTATCCTCCGTGCAGATGCACGCCGGGAAAACCACCAATGAATCGGCGCTCGACAGCCTGGTTCTCGATTTCGGCCCCTGGCAAACCGAGGATCAAAACAATGGCCGTGACGGAGAATCCAGAATCGAGGCGCTGCGCTTTGCCATTCCCGAGAATCGAACGAACTACAGCGCTGAAGTCTGGCTGGCCGTCAGCGACGATCTCAAATCCTGGAAAACAGCCGGCGCGTCCGAGCTCAGCTGGCTGAGCAACGATGACGCACAAATGCTGGCGAACGACCGGCTCGAAATCTCTCCGCAGCGTTTCCGCTATGCGCGCCTGAGCTGGCGCCGCGGCGAACCCGTGCCGTTCCCCCGGATACAGGCAGAACTTGCCGTCAGCCAGGGGACGGAGCCCGCCCGCGAGACGGTCTGGCTCTCCCCCTCTGCCGGCAGGCAGACGGGCGATCTCGTCTATCGGGCCGGCCCCGCCCTGCCGGCCGAGCTGATCGACCTTCGGCTGGGCGATGCCAATATCGTCTTCCCGATGATGCTGGGAACCTACGCCGAGCGCCTGATCCGGAAAAACAGCCGGGCGACGGAAACGGTTTTCCGGCCGCTGCTGCGCGCCACCTTTTACCGGATCGCGCAGGATGGCGAAACGCGGCGTTCCGCTGCCCTGCGCGTCAACACGGGCGCCGCCGGGGAATGGGTCATCCGCCCGCTCAATCCGGCGAGCACGGTACAACCCGAGCTGGGGCTCTCCTGGCAGCCGGCGACGCTCGTTTTCCTCGCCGGCGGCGCGCCGCCCTATACCCTGCGTTTCGGCCGCGCCGACGCCGTGCCCGCCAGTCTGCCGTTGAGCCAGGTCGCACCGGGCTTCTCGGCGGGCGAGCTTGACCGGCTGGAAAAAGCGCAGGTCGGGGAACTGCAAACCAGTGACGCGGCCGCATCCCTAAAAAACGCAACGGACGATACCGCCCAAACGCGCACCATCATTTTATGGGGAGCGCTGCTGCTCGGCGTCGCCGTACTCGCCACGCTGGCATGGCGGCTCATACGCCAGATGAATTCCGGAGATTCGCCCCGCTAGCCGCGGCCTTTCAGGAACGGCCGTGCTGCGCCAGCTTCTGCTCCAGCATCGCCCTGACTTGCGGCCACTCGCTGTCGATGATGCTGAAAAGGAAGGAATCGCGCTTGCGGCCATCCGGCATGATTCGCTCATGGCGGATGATTCCTTCCTGCTTCGCGCCGATCCGCAGAATCGCCGCCCGCGATTTTTCGTTCAGCACATCCGTGCTGAACTGCACGCGGATGGCCTGCATTTCCTCGAACGCATACGTCAATAGCAGATACTTGGCCTCGGTATTGACGCCCGACCGCTGCACCGACTCGCCCAGCCACGTGTGTCCGATTTCCATACTGCGGTTCACCCGGTCGATCTTCCAGAAGCGCGTCGTGCCGACGACCGCCCCGGTGTCGCGCCTGACGATCACGAACGGCATCACCGTGCCTGCCTGCCGCCCCTGCAGGGCGACGTCCATATACTTGCCTATGGTCTCCGGCCCCGGAACGACGGTAATTTTCATGTTCCACAGCTGTCCGTCCGAGGCAGCCTCCACCAGCAGAGCGGCATGCTCGGGCCGCAACGGCCGCAATTCCACCTGCTTTCCCGTCAGGACGGGCGGGACATCCCGCGAGTTTTCGTCACTCATGCCAATCGACTCTCATTCTGGTATAAACGGACTTCCAGCCCTGATGGATAATCCGCGCAATCCTCCGCTTGACCAACCACACGAAAGCTCGAACCGATGACAATACTATTACAAGTCGATTTTCCCTACCAAGGCCCCTGGGGCGAGGCGATGGTCGGCGCCATGAAGGAACTGGCGCAATCCATCGCGCAGGAGCCCGGTCTGCTCTGGAAAATATGGACCGAGAACCAGGAAAAACAGGAAGCGGGCGGCATCTACCTTTTTGCCGACCGAGCCAGCGCCGAGGCCTATCTTTCCATGCATACCGCCCGCCTCAAGGCGTTCGGCATACCCCATGTCAACGGAAAGCTATTTGAGGTGAATACTGCACTGTCGCAGATCGATCGTGCGCCTATTTGAAGATCCGGAACGGCGGATTTTCCCGTTTTCGGCACTGCCGCATCCCGACTGATGCTGCCGGATTTCCCCATGGCAGAAAGCATTGCGTAATAGTTGAATAACAGGATCCATACCCTCGCCCATGAAACGGATCATGTATATCGAATGCAAGAAGAACAGCCTGGAAGGACCGGGGCGTATCGGATGGGTCGAATTTTCCCGGTCCAGGCGTTCTTTTTATTACGCGGGAAGGCGATTCCTGAAAACGAAGTCAGGCTACAAATACAATTGTATTGACGCCGAAACAGGCGATCATTACTGGGTTTCAGGGCCGAAGAAAAACGGCCGGGACAGGCTTTACGGCGGGGGCGTCGAAATCGACGATGACGCCCGCGTGGAATACTGGACCAAGGTCCGCAATAGCCCTGAACTGACCCATCTCGCCAACTACCGGTCCTGACCCAGCAAAAACGCCTCGATCGCTGCTGCCGCAAGTTCCGGCTGATCGTGCTGGACGTTGTGGCTCGAATCCGGGATATGCACCGTCTGCAAATTCCGGAAACAGGAGATGCGCCGGTCGAATTCCGGCCGATCGTTGCCGAAACGCTGGTTGACGAGGCCGTGGCTGGCAATCAGCAGCAAAACCGAGGCTTCGATTCTTCGCCAGTTCGCCATGGCGTCTTCTGGATGGTAGACCGTCGGCGCCGGAACGCGGTGCCAGGGATCGCAGGCCATTTCCACCATCGTATCGCTGCGCAGGCGGCTGACGTTCCATGAAAGGAACTCGGCCCGCTCCTCGCTCAATCTGGGGTTGACCTCCATCAGACGCATCGCCAGCGCCTCGCAGTTCGGGTACAGGCTGAGCGGCGGCCCGTTTTCCAGATGCTTGAGCCAGCGGCCGACCACGAACGGTGAATCGTCGTCGATTGCCGGCCGCAATCCGAGAGAGTCGAGCATGACCAGCTGGGAAACGCGTTCCGGGCGGATTCCGGCATAGGCGCTGGCGATGTGGGAACCCATGCTGTGAGCGACGATCCGCGCAGGCGTGCCAGGAGAAAAATGCTTCAGCAGATAGTGCAGGTCGGCATAGTAATCCGGGAACCAGTAAGGGCGGTTCAGCCACTCCGACTCGCCGTAGCCGCGCCAGTCCGGAGCAATCACGTGCCAGTCCTGCGCAAGCGCATCGACGAGGAACTGAAAGGTCGGCGAACAATCCATCCAGCCATGCAGGAAAAACACTTCCGGCGCCTCATCCGGCCCCCAATGCCGGATGCTGTAACGCAAACCGCGGATATCGATCTTTTCCGTTCTTGATTTCTTATGCAACATTCAAAATTCGACTTTCACCATCTACAAAACAAGCAACCGCCACAGACCTCACGAACTCAAAATGCTGCTGGAATCGCGAATGACCAGTTCCGGCCTCAACAGCACTTTCTCCGGCGGCTGGGAGCCGGGGCTCAGGCGTTTGCGCAACAGCTTGCCCGCGTTCTGGCCGATTGTCTGGGAGTGCATGGCCACCGTCGTCAAGCCGGGCTTCCATAGGGCAGCTTCCAGCACATCATCCACCCCGACGACCGAGCAGTCCCTGCCAGGCTCCATGCCGAGGCTGCGCAGCCCGAGCATGACGCCGAATGCCAGCAGATCGTTGAAGCAGGCAACCGCCGTCGGCGGCGCCTCGGATGTGGCAAAAAGTTTTTTTACCGCCTGAAACCCCTGCTCCCGCGACGCCTCGCATTCGACGACGTATCCAGGCGGAATTTCCAGGCCGGCCGAGCGCATAGCCGCCTTGTAGCCGCGGACCCGGTCCCGCCCCGTCGTCGTCTGCCCGTTCGCCCCCACAAAGGCGATTCTCTTGTGTCCGAGCCGCAGCAGATGCTCCGTCGCGGTAACCAGAGCGGCATAATTGTCGGTGCCGGCGTAGTCGCTTTTCACGCCGGGTATGTAGCGCGATACCATGACCAGCGGAATCTGCCACTCCAGAACCTTCTCGACCATCTCGCGGGTCGTGCCGATGGCTGGCATCAGGATCAGCCCCTCGACATTATGTTCGCGGGCCGTATTCAGGAACTTGGTCTGCTGCGTTACCGACTCCACCGCGTTCCCGAGAATCAAGGCATAACCGAGTTCCTCGAGCGCTTCCTCGATGCCGACGGTGACTTCCGCAAAAAATGGATTGGCCAGGTTGCAGATCGACACGCCGATGACGCCTGTGCGCCTGTTCCGCAACTGGGCGCCACTGCGGTTATACACATACCCCAGCTTCTCGATGGCCTGTTGCACAAGCAAGCGCGTTTTTTCCGCCACCGAAGGATTCTTGTTCAGCACCATCGATACCGTGCCTGTCGAAACTCCGGCAAACTGGGCCACATCCTTCAGCGAGACGCGTTTATGTTTGTTCATTGGATTCCCAATAAATTGAATCGGTATAATTCTACTGACAAATCCGGTTCCATTGCCGTTTGTTTTCGACCCTATTCCGATATCTTGCGATTGGCGGCGCCCCGCTGCTTCACGGAAATGATACCGCGCCGCCCGGGAAAAAACACGGCGGGCCATCAGGCGCCGACGGCGCCCGCTTTCGCCGGCCAGGCCGCTCCCACTGCGCCGGAGGCCTCGCTCCCCCATGAAACGGACCTTGTGGCCGGCAGCAGCGCGGATTTTGCACGCTTTCAGATCATAGAGGCGGGCGCTGCCTGCCTGAGCGCCCCCAGTGCGATCCGTTCCGTGCTTTCGCCATCGAAAAGCACGTAAGCGTCGCTGTCGAGCGCCAATGCAACTGTCGTATCCAGCGCAAAATCGATACTGCCGAAGACCACCGAAGTCAAAAGCGTTGCACCCACCTTCAAACGCACGATGGTTTCCATCCCCGAAGGCAGCGATGAATAGACTTTGCCCGATATGACACCGCTCCCGGCAATGGTCACCGCTTCGGGGCGCAGACCCAGCACCAGCTTGCGGCCTTCCGGAATCGCCGGCATCCCTTCCTTGGGAATATAAATCAGATCGAAGTCCTCGTTGTGCAAAACGATCTGCTTCCCGTCCGCGCGTCCGGCGGTGACGGGGACGAGGTTGATTCCCGGGCTGCCGACGAAATCGGCCGTAAACGTATTCGCCGGGCGCCCATAGACCTCCAGCGGCGGACTGAACTGCTGCAGATAGCCGTTCTTGAGCAGGCAGACCCGCGTGGATAAGGTCATGGCCTCTAGCTGGTCGTGGGTAACGTAGATGATCGTTGCGCCGGTCGTCAGATGCAGGCGCTTGAGTTCGGCGCGCATCTCCATGCGCAGCTTGGCATCGAGATTGGACAGCGGCTCATCCATCAGCAGCACGGCGGGGTTGGTCGCCAGCGTCCGGGCAATGGCAACGCGCTGCTGCTGCCCGCCCGAGAGCTCCGAGGGGTAGCGTTCGGCGAGTTCCTCGATGCGGAGCATGGCCATCAGTTCCGCCAGCCGGCTGGCGATCCGGCCAGCCTCCCACTTGAGATTCTCGAGGCCAAAGGAAATGTTCTTGCGCACCGTCATGTGCGGCCACAGCGCGTAGTTCTGGAACAGAAAGCCCACCCCGCGCTGGTCGGGCGACACGTCGAGCCGCTCGTCGGAACAGAACACTTTCCTGCCGCCGATGTATATCTGCCCTTCGGTCGGCGTTTCCAGTCCGGCGATCATGCGCAGCGTCGTCGTCTTGCCGCAGCCCGACGGACCGAGCAGCGACACGAACTCGCCATCGCGGATTTCCAGATTGAGGCTCTCCACCGCGCCCGTCTTGCCGAAGCGCTTGGTGACCTGCGTGAGTGTGATGTCCGGCATTGTTCAGCCTCCGATCCCTTTGTCGATGGACGCGCCGGTCACTCTGCCGATGAGCCAGTTAATGATGATGACGATGAGGATAATGATGAGATTTATAGCGTTGGCATACTGCTCCCAGCCCTTTTCGTTGTACTGGAAAAGCATGGTCGTCAGCATCCGGGTGCCCGGCGTCACCAGCAGGATGAACAGAGAGAGTTCCCGCATGCAGGAGATGAAAGGCAGAAGATAGCCGGAGATCACCGCCGACTTCTGGATGGGGATGAGAATGCGCGTCATGCGCTTGAACCAGCCTACGCCGATAACGGTGGCCGCCTCCTCGATCTCCGCGCTGATCTGCAGCATGGAGTTGATGCCTGCGCGCGAGGCGAACGGCAGGTATTTGACCGTGCCGACGATCACCAGCAGGATGAAGGTGCCGTAAAGCGCGGGAATCGGCCCATGCGGTTCGGCGAACAAGGACAGATAGACGGCCGAAAAAGCCATCGCCGGCATGAGATAGGGGAAGAAGCTCAGGTTGTTCACGAAACCCGCGAGGCGGCTGCCGCGCCGGCGCACGATGGCATAGCCTGCCAGGAAACCGACGGTGCCCGCGGCCAACGCGCACAGCACCGAAAGCCGCAGGCTGTTCCAGAGGCCGAACCAGATGGCCGGATTGTGCAGAATGCCCGGCTCGCTGTTGGCGATGCGGGCGTCGCCTTCGCCGACCCAGAACACGAGCGACAGATTGTTCCAGGAATAATCGCCCGGCACGACGATCAGCGATTCCACGGCGAAGCTGATCAACGGCACGACGGAAAGCAAAAGCAGCGCCGCAAGGACCCCGACGGACAACGGCGTGCGCCAGACGCGCAAATCGACGAGCGAAACATTGGCGCTCTTGCCGCTCACCGTGACATAGGATTTCCGGCTGCCGATCAGGCGCTGATTCCCCCAGAGAATCAGCGCGCCGAACAGCATCATGACAACGGCAATGATGTAGCCATAGCCCGGATTGAGCCCGTTGAGCGTCCGGAACAACTGCGTGGTCAACACCTGATAGCGCACCGGCAACCCGAGAAAGGCCGGCACGGCGAACGACGACATCGCCGAGGAGAACACCAGCAGGAAGGTGGACAGTATCGCCGGCATCACCATCGGAATGGTGACGCGCCAGAAAATGCGCGCGCGCGAAGCGTGCAAAAGCAGCGCGGCTTCTTCGAGGCTCGCATCCATGTTGCGCAGGATGCCGCCGATCAGAATATAGGCGAAAGGCGCGTAATGCAGCCCGGTGACCAGAATGATCGGAAACGGGCCGTAGGCGAACCAGTCCGCCGTTTGCAGCCCGGTCAGCGCCGTGAAGACGCCGGGCGCGCCGCCGATGGTGGCATTTTTAAAGAAATTGAGCCAGGCCAGCGCCAGCGTCCAGGACGGCATGATGTACGGAAAGATCGCCAGCCCGGACAGCAGCTTTTTCATGCGGATATTGCTGCGGGTGATGAGCCAGGCGAAGCCGCCGCCGAGCGCGATGGCGACGAGGCACGGACCGATCGAGCAGACCAGCGAATTGAACAGCGGCTTGTAGAACAGGTTGAAGCTGCCGGCATCGGCGAAAACCATCCGCCAGTGGTACAGCGTGTAGTCGCCGGCGGCGGACCCGCGTATCCGCCGCACTTCCGACATGTGGACCGTCACCGTATCGCCCAGAATGCTCGCCAGCGGCACCAGGATCAGATAGCCGAGAACGACCGCGAGCGCTACGAGAATGACGTTATGAGGCTTCCTCAGAAAGCTTCTGATCCGGCCCAGGTATTGCATCAACGAATACCGCGTTTTATCTGATGCTATTCAGGAAATCTTCCACCTTGTAGCGCTGGTCGGAACACCAGACATGATCCTCGCGCACCATGATCTTGCGGTACTCGGCAAGCGACAGATCGTCCTTGGCGCCGGGATTGTCCGGATTCGGCGAGAAATCGCCAAGCGAATCGACCCACGGTCCGAACCCGTCCTTCGTCAGCACGTATTCGATGAACAGTTTCGCCGCGGCGGTATTGTGGGAATTGCTCGGAATCATGGCGTACATGGGATAGTAGAAACCGGCGAACGGCTTGGCCGTGACCGCGGACTTCAGGGCCAGCTTCTTGCCTTCCGACATACGCATCTTGTTGGTGGTGATGATCGCCGCCAGCTGCCTGGCCTGCCCCTGGGCGCCAACCGCCTCCGACAGTTTGGTATCCGAGGTGCCGAGCACCAGGCCGTTCTGGAACAGTTTCTTGATCCATTCGTAGCCGGCGTTGGGCGTCGTCAAGGCGATATCCTTGCCGTAATGCGCCTTGTAGGCAGCTGCCAGTTTGTCCGCGATATCCGGCTTCGTCACCATCGTCAGGAAGTTCATATTGACCCCTTCCTGGAACGGGTCCTTCATCTGGACGCGGCCCTTCCAATCCGGATCGGTCAGTTGCCAGACGTTGGTTATGGGAGAAACCTCGCTCTTCTCGCTATTGAAAACGATGGCCTTGACCAGGAACAGGAAAACCAGCGGATTCTCGTCTTCCTTGGCCAGTTTGCCGACAATCGCCGGTGGCACGTAGTTGGTCAGATAGCCCGGCTTGATCAGCTCGCTGTAGACGCGGCCGCTGTCCTGGACAAATACGACATCCGCCCCCTTGATCTTCGCAGAGGCTTCCTTGGCGATCTTTTCGATGATCTCCACGTCCTTCAACTGCGTCGAAGACACCTTGATGCCGTATTTCTTGCCGAACTCCTCGCCGGCCAGGCTGTGGCGAGAACTGTTCGAGTAGATGGTCAGCGTTCCCTGCTGCTGCGCCTGCTTGATCAGGTCTTCGCGCGAAGGCTCTGCCGCATTGGCGCCGGCAACCGAAAAAAGCGTCCATGCAGCGACCGAGCAGCACACAAGTTTACTTATGATTCGCATTGCGTCTCCATTCATGTTTGATGGCAATTTCACGATCGGAACGGGAACCGAAAAAACGACGCAACACATTGTTTTCAATGCATTTAAAACTATCGGTTTTCCTCAATGCCTGCCCCTGCGCGCATGATGTCTTCCGTTTTCCCACCATGTCCGCATTGATACGAATGACATAGTTGCTATTTGTCCATTCTACTTCAAAAACTGCTTCGCGTTTTCCCCGCAGAATGGGCGGCGCAAGCCCCTGGCGCCCCCAATCCGGCCACGCCGGGGATCAGTTTACTCCCATACCACCCGTTCCGTTCCGGCAGTATCCGTATCCGAAAAGCCGGAAATCCCAATTCAGACAGACACTCTTCTAACAGCGCGTGCGCGGAGCTCGTCGTATTTGTGAAAACTGATTTGACCGCCGTTGTCGAAGACCTGGACCCAGGCGGAACCGGAATTGAAATGATGCTGCTCGTTACTCCAATATGGACAGCCCTGGAAATGATCGCGGAAGTTTGCCCATAGTATTGCCTGCTCTACGCGGTTGGGCAGATCGCCGCCAATACTTCTGGCCCATGCCATTTGTCTTTCCCAATTGCCGTCGTCGCTGTCGCCCGGCAGCAGAATGCAATCGTGCATGTTGCCACTGGCATCTCCGATACAGCCAACGTAGATTTCGCCATCGTTCAAGGGGGGTAAGTCGATCATCATTTCAATTTCCTCCGGATTTTCAGCAGCTTTGCGCATCAGGAACCATGTTAGCGGCGCAGAAGCAGCCGCTTCGAACGACAGCACCGTGCCAAGCACATATCTCCGGCAGAAAAAATCTCACCTCCGAAGCCGTCATGGTTTTCGCTTTTCGGCCAAAGTAAGCCATGCCCGGGGTTTTTCAGTCAAGGGCCAAATGAGGAAATCCGATCGATCGAACCCGGCCGCGGCAGCGGTTTCTGAAATCCCTGATGAATAGTCGGGGATTTCGAAGCGATTTTCAGAAAATCCCCGATACTTGATTATTTCTCCTGTCAGTAGAGTACACCGCAACAGGCTTCGCGCTTTCCAGTACCGAAGATCCCGCCAGAGCACACATTTCAAAAGGGACAGAGCTACTGGTTTTCCGGCGGCATGGATATCGACGGCGGAAATTACATGACGCGACGAGCCATCGAAAAATAATGACAAATAATTATTAGAAATTTCTTTGTGGTGTCTATCTATAAACATGGGGGAAATATGTCGGAGAAATTGGAAATCGCAAAAACGGAGCAACCGGTCCAGGAGCCTGATCGTCCGAAGGATGCCATCGACGCGCTGATAACGGAGAAGATCTCCCGGAGGCGTTTCGGGAAGATTTTCGGTGCGCAGACGCTGCTTGCATCGGCGGCGCTGTATGGCTGCGGTGGCGGCGGTGGCGGACATCACTCGGCAGTCGATCCGGGTACTGATCCTGGCACAGATCCGGGAACCAACCCCGGCACAGATCCGGGTACCGATCCAGGGACGGATCCCGGTACCGACCCCGAAGTCGATCCCGGCACGCAGGTGCTTTCGCGCGCCGCCTTCGTGGCGACGATATCCGACTACTTCGACTGGCCGCATTCGAGCGAATACATCGACAAATTCAGGCTTCCGCAACCGACCTTTGTCGACGTCCAGATAGGCGCGACGCCGTATGCCAAGCAGATCGAGACGGCGCTGGAGGAAGGCATCATCAGCAACGCCGAAGGGTACTTCTACCCGACCGATTCCATTACCCGGGAGGATGCCGCCGAAATCTATGTCAATGCGTTCATGATTCCGGCTTCATCAGACAATGCCCTGTACGGGTTTACTGACTTCAACTCCATCAGCGCCAGCAAAAAAACGAGCGTCAACACCATGGTTGCCATGGGTCTCATGACCGGGGCGTCGGCAACGCTGTTCGATCCGAAGGGAACGCTGACGATCAACGACGCAAAAGCAATCATGAGTAAGGTTACGTCGGAGGTCGTCGCGCCGGTGCAGTGCATGCCGAAACCCGGCACGACAGCGCCGCGCCGCTATGTGAGCTACAAGACCCCGACCGACGGCGCAACGATCTATCTTTCCGCGATGAAGTCGGATGGCAGCGAACCGGCTGATCCGGTAATCGCCCCTGCCAACGAGTATTCCGCCTGGGTTAGCGGCGTCAAGCAATACAACATCGAAGGAAACAACCACGTCCGGGTTAAGGCTGTGGCGGTCAAGGACGGCGTCAAGAGCGCTGTGCGCGAGTTCAACTGGCATATAACCCGGCCGACGGCTGCGGCCGGTTACTTCGAGGCCAAACTGGTTCATCCTGGAACAAGCACTTCGCCGACGGTCTATATGATCTATAACCAGAGCGAAGGCCTCCAGGCGATGGCTTTCTACATCGAAGGCACCACAGGCGGCATCATCTTCGACATGCTGCAGACGTCCTATTCGGGAACGGACGGTTCGTATGCGGGAATGAAACCCTTTGTCGACAAGATCGCCACCAAGGACTACATCGCCGTGCTCGGCCACAACCATCCCGACCATGCGGCACAGATCGGCAGCTTCGCGGACAACCTGGGCGACCGCGGGCAGAGCCGCAAGTGCAAGGAATTCTGGGCGACGGCTCAGGACATCGCTTCGTTGAGCAGTTCGGGAGCTGCTGGGCGCGTCAAGGCGGTCGCCAGGACGATTGAAGACGGCATGCATTTCGACTTGGGTAATTGCAAGGTGTATGCCTGGCAGGCACCGGGCCACCTCGATGGTTTGGTCACGCTGCTCATCGACACGACGGGATGGGTGTACGCATCCGACATGTGGGGATGCAACCGCGCCTATTCGGCTGACACCACGCAGTACAGCACCAACATGAAGGCGGATTTGTTCCTCTCCCTGTCCCGCCAGCTCATCGGCGCCTACAAGAGAACCAGTCTCTCCGGCGCCATCACCGAGGTCACCAACGCGCACCAGGAAGCCGCCGTGACCATGAAGTGCGTCAATAACTTCCTCCAAGCCTATCAGGACGTGATCGACAACGGCGCCAAGGGAACGCGGCCCTCGGTCCGCACCGCTGCAAGCAGCCGCATGGCCTGGGTGACCAGCCGGGGCAAGGACGACTTCTGGGGCATGTGGCACGACAAGAACTGGATCGCATTGGAAATCGGAGGAAGGTACTCCGAGAAAACCCTGGATTGTTTGACCAAACCGACAGCTGATGCCGGTTACACCACGAATGCCCCCGTCGATTACAACGCTAGCGTGGACGAAAATGGCTACAGCAACGGCCACCTCAAGTACTCGGTACTGGCCAACCTGGAGATCGCGGGCGGCGAACTGATTGGCCGGGATGTTTACTGGGGAAGCGCAGCAACAAGGGTGCTGCACAACAAATTCGACCCCTGGTTCTATGAGTACTCGATTTACGTGCTAGACGGAACGAGCAGCATCTCGGTGATACCCTGGGCCATGTCGAGCAAGTTCAAGTCGATGAAGCTCAACGGATCGGCGGTTGCGCAAGGAGAAAGTATTACCGTGGCGACGACAGTGGGCAGCCAATTTACCCTGGAAATCGTTTCCCCGGACGGATCGCAGACGAGCAAGTACACCTTCACGATAACCAATACGAAACCCTAACTCCCCTCTAGGGTGTAGTGCCAAAGCCGCCTGGTTCGTAGCATCGAATCAGGCGGCTTTATCTATTTGCCAATCAAAGTTTCTTGGGGACTGTTCAATATCTTGGTGCTATCTCTGCCGAGTAGGCTTGATCACCCCCTACACCTGAGATCGAAATTAAATGACACAGGTCTTGAAAATAATATAACCCATTGTTTTTATATATGGTCGGGACGGGAATCGAACAGTAGTCTGTAGCCATTGTTTTGCAATGCCTTCGATTTTAGGTAATCAGAATGTGCCCCCAAATATGCCCCCAGAAGAGTGCTACTACCCCCGAAAAAACGCTTTTGCTGCCTGCGGGTCGGCACTTTCCGCACAACAAAAAACCCGCCACGGGGGCGGGTTGGTTTGGATCAGGTGCTTTTATCCCGGTCGGCCTACAGCAATCCAGCCTCTTTCAGTTTGCCGAGCATTTCCTTATACCGGTAGCCGCTGGAGTTGCGGTGCTCGAACGCCAGATGGGCTCCGGCGTCAGCCAAGGCACCGATCACGAACCCCGACAGAGGTTTTTTCTCGTTGGCCGCTTCCAGAATCGACTTGAACAGTTCCTCCAGCCAGCTAAATGTCTCCGTGATTTCTCCGAGTGGTGCAACGACCTCATATGAACCCACGCCGAAAGCCTGCTTGACGGATTCCTCCACCGCTTTGGGGTTAGCGTAATTGCTCATGCCGCCCCCTTTTCTGCGAACCGTCGCGGCGTCATGGCAGCCATCTTTTCCTTAATGTCCGCCTCATTTCGATGTTCGAGCATGGCGGCAACCAGGGCGAGTACTTCAGCCGTCGCAAACAGAGCGGATTTCGTTTGGCCCGGACAATCCTCATCTGCGGGTGTTGTGGCTAGTCGATACGTCATGTACGCCAACCCGCGAATTACCACCTCCGGCCATATATCGAGCGACGATGATGCCGCTTGAAATGCCGTCATGTCGTTCTGCCGTGCGGACGCGGCCAAGGCGTTCCAGGCCCCGGCGAGGCTGAAGAATCCTTCTTTTACTGGTGTGTTGAGTTTTTGCATGGTTTGCTCCTGTTTGAGACTTGGAAATCCACTGTTCAAGGTGGGTGGGCGGATGTTGAACACATGGAAACAGCCATGCCGCCAGCCTTACGGACAGGCGCATCCGCCCATTGAGCAAATCATAGACGTGACAAAGCCGCGCTTCGGGGCGGCCTGCCGCTGTTTCCTTGGTGTGTTCAGCACCTTGGACCAAGTATCACGCGGCAGCGGGGGGAATGTCAATAACTGCCGTTATAGAAGCGCCGCTTCACCCCTCATCCGTGCGCGGACCGGTCTCCATCGTTGGATCAAGGTAGCGATTTTTTTCGTTTGTTCTGTTTTTTTCTGCGGTACATGTGGTTACATGCGGTACCCCTTGCGCTGCAAGGCTTTCCGTGTAACCACACGTGTTGCAGTGTGTGGTTACATGTGGTTACAGCTGTAGCCCTTGTGCTGCAAGGGGTACCGCATGTAACCACATGTACCGCAGATTTTTGAAGCAACTGCTTTTTTTGCTCAAGCATGGCGGTGACCAGCGCCCGAACGAGCGCCGCCGCTTCGCTCCGGCTTTCCCGCCATTTGAATTCTTTTTGACATGGAAAAAAATTCTCCGCATCAGGGAGCGTGTGGTTTCCGGTCAAGCGCTTTCTAGACTTTTTACCACCCCCTCCCTCATCCGTGCGCAAGCCGGTCGGCTTCTCCCACGGGCGCCATTGTTGGTACAAGGCAGCGATGCTGTTTGTTGTATTTTTGTGTGGGAACAAGTGGGAACATGTGGCATCCCTTGCAGCGCAAGGGGTTCGGCTGTTCCCACACGGGAAAATCGTGTGGGAACAAGTGGGAACAAACTGAACCCGCAGGTTTTTGCCCTTGGCTTTGTTCCCACTTGTTCCCACATGCCACAACACATGTGGGAACGCGGAAAGCCTTATGGCACAAGGGATGCCACATGTTCCCACATGTTCCCACCGATTTTTTAAGCAACTACTTTTTTTCTTCATCACCCCACATGTGGCCGCCAATGACGTAGCAGCGGGTCAAGCCCAGGCCAGGGACACGCACCCGTTGTGCAAGATGCTTCCCGTCTTCGGGGGGAATAAGCCATCCTGCCTCTACCAGCGTCCGGGCGGCCACCTTTGTGTCGAACCCCGCGCAGACTTCCTTGCGGAAGGCCTCGGGCAGCACCAGGAACTCCCTTTCACCGTCAGCGGCCGGGCGAATAAAGCCCGCTCGATTGACGATAGGCCGGTCATTGGGGAAGGTTTCGTCGTTCAGCAGCGCGAAGCGGCTTGCGCCGTGCGCCTCGAAGAATGCCCGAACTTGGGAGAGTAAGGCGCGTTCCTCTCGGTTGTTGGCCCCACCGAAGCCTTCCAGCCAAGCTGCAAAGCATTTCCGCGCCGCCGTTGTCGCCTCTCCTTCTTCCCATCCTGTCAGGCCATAGCTCGGGCCTGTCAGATCGCACCCGCTGGCAAGTTCCCCGGCCATCGCTACCAGACCGAAGCGGCGCGCCACCCGCAGCACTTGCCCGGCGGCATCCTTCGGTACGACCTCGGCCACGAAGCGCCGGATGCCTGCGGTTACGAAGTCAGCCAACCCGGCGCGGTTGGTCACGATGCAACGGAGCCAAGCAAGACCAACGGCGCCGTGGCATTTCGTTGCTGCATCCTTCAACGCCAAGGCCAACGTCGCCGGCGTCGGTTGGTCGTGCAACGTCTCGAATGCACCCATGCCTGCCCCGGCATCCGCGTCAATGTCGGCCAAGCGGATTTCCTGTCCCGCCGTCGTCTTGCGTCCAGCCCGAGTCATCAGGGCGGATAGGGATTCCTCGCCGGCCGACAGAAACAACAACTGCCAGCGTGCCGCCTGCCGCGCTGCGCCGGTACGTGATGCTCGCGCCTTGCCTTGCCCGTTCGCCAGCAGGTAGGCGGCTTCGCCGGCCTCCTTGGGATCGATTTGCGAGAGTTCATCCAGAATCAGCAGTCCGTCGTTGTGCAGCGCCGCCAGTCCTTCGAGTCCGTTCGCCGTTGCCCGCCATAAGCGGGGATAGGTATTTGGGTTGCCCCATACCGATGCGGCCACCTTCAAAGCCGTGGTTTTGCCCGACGACGACGCTCCGCGGAAGTGAAAGCCCCCGGAATCCTCGCCGATCACAGTCGCCAGCGCCCCTGCAAATGCCACGGACAAGGCAAACACCAAGCGGGAATTACCGGCCGCCAACCGTCCAACGGAGTCGCGCCATTCCTCGGTTGAACCCGCTATCGAGAAAGCGGGTTCGATGGCGTGAGCATTCTGGAACACTACGATTTCCCCGTCCTGCCCGATGGATTCGTCGGGGGTGACGAACACCCCGCCGTGCCAGCCCAACCGATCCACACACCGGGCCCGCTCTTCCACCGGCCAGACTTGCAGGTAATACGCCAGCAGATCGCGGGACTTCTTACCGGGCGAGATAGCCAGCCCCAAGCGTGCCAGTTCGCGCCGCACTTCCGAACCATCGCCTTGCAGCAACTCCAGCGGCATCGCCCATTGGTGGATCACGCCGTCGTCGTCGCGCCACTCCAGCAAGCGCCCCCACTCGCCGGATTTGGCATCCCGTGTCTTGGCGCGAACAGAGAGGCGTGAGCAGATCCACTGGGCGGGTAGTCGCGCGCCATCCTTACTTGTTCCGATAAAAGTGACGCCAGTGGGGGAAACCTCAAACTCGCCGCCACCGTAGGCGCAGCGTTCGCCGCCGGTCGCGCCCTCGGCATATCGCCCGGTGCTTTTGGCGATGGTGTGCACCTCATCCGCCGAGAGGGGCGGAACGCATTTCGCTTCGTTCTCGATCTGCAGGGCCGCCTCGATGGCCTCCACGGTCAGCGCTTTTGCCCGTAGCGAAGCCGCCAAGCGGAACAGCCTGTCGTTGCGCTGGCCTTCCGAGAACCCCTCTGCCTCGGATGCAACAACACGCGCATTTCGTTTGGGAGGGGTTTCTTGCAGGGCTTCCAGTAGCCAGGCTGGCACATCGGCCAGCACGTCCGGGTGCTCCACGTCCCCGCCATGAGCGGGCCACCAGATGACATAACCGCCGTAGCCCCGCGTATCAAGGCCCTCGCCCAGGCTGCTTGCGGAGCTCTTCAACTGTTTTCCGTCAGGGTAGCGGAACAGGTAATGCATCCCGCCGCCACGCTTGGAGCGATGCGCCCGGGTTTCCGGCAAGCTCCAGCCTTTCGCCTGCAACGATGCAAAGCCGTCCTTGCCGTTTTTTACATCCACGTCGACCACAAACAGTCCGGAAGCCTTGCCAGTTGGCACGCCCACCAGAGCGTCCGGCCATTGAGCGGCCCATGCGGAAATCCTCCCGGCGTCGGTAGTCGCGTCCCTGAAGCCATGTGCCGAGTACGGGTTCTTGCCGTCGGGGTTCCTCGCTTTGCCGTTGGATTGAATTTTCCCGTTGGCTTTCTCCCAACACGGAAAGACAGGGATGCCTTGCGCAACCAGGGGGGCGGAACGCTCAACAAAGGTCGTCATGTCGCTCCCCTGTCAGACCGTGCGGCTTTTCTTGACTTGAGCATTCAGCCAAGCATCGATTTCATGCTCCAGCCAACCAACGGCCTTGGCACCAATGGAAACGGGAACGGGGAAAGTCGGATCGTAATCGGCTGGCCGCTTGGGATTGTGCCGCAGCTTGGAATAGATGGTCGAACGGGACAGCCCGGTGCGGGCTTCGACCTGCTTGCGTCGCAGGATCGTCAGAGCGGTTTGTTGTTGCGCAGCCATGTTTCGCATTCTCCTGTAGAAGGTGGAACGCCCCGGAACGTCGGGACATGGCTACGTATTATTTACATCTGCTTGTTGGTTACGAGGGATGAATACTAGGGATGACTAGTCCGGAATCCGTTTGGTGAAACCTTCATCCGTAGCGGTTTGTGGAAGCATACTTTTCCGGAATGACTTGACCTGTTTCTTGTTCCGCTGCATCAGCGTGCAATTGCGCTCGAAGCGCGTCGGTAAAAGATTCATTTGCCACTGCGCGGGCCATTGGAGTAACAACTTTTCTTATTCTTTCCGCAAGATTAACGTCATACTCATCAGGGAATAAGGCCACCCCCATTACTTGCTGGGTTATAGCCTTGTCATTGGCTGCGGCCCAATTAGTTAAGTCAAGGTACGGCAATAAACCATAATTTAACCAGTCGGTTACATCACTATCACCGATGCGTTTTGACGGAGCTTGTATGCCCCTTTCAGAGCGTATATTTTTTAGCCACTGACGAAACTCGCTCACTATTTTTTCTTCTGTCGCGTGCAAATCTATCTTTACAAAAACCTCGCATTCGTCACTTATTGCAAGATCGTCATAGGCACGCCAAAGAGGAACTTCAAGAAGTTCTTCGTCAAAAAAGTATGGTTCTTCATGGAATTTCTTGAACGCTGCTATATATTTCCCAAATCCTTCCGGCTGATATTCCTCACCACCAAAAAAATAATCAAAAACCTTCATGTCTCTCACGCTGAGAGAGTAGGCATTTTTTTTGGAGCATTGAGAAGGGTCCTCTAGTCTATGCGTCGAATAGAGTGGGTTATCAATTATTGCCAAGGTAAATTTCGGAGGATCAAAGCTTATTTGTGGGTACTCTCTCTTTAGCGAGATGATATGTGCACATAAAGCCCTCATTTCGATATGAGCCAGCCATTCCGCAAGGCTGAAATCCTTGGTTTTTGCATATTTTTCTATAGCAAAGCCAGGTGGCAATTCAATCCGCTTTGATACTTGCGATTTACGCATCACGTCCCTTCCTCGCTCCCTTGTTCAGAATCCGCGCCGACCGGGTAAGGGTTGCCCGGTTTTCGGTGATCAGCCTAGGCGCGGAAAACTTGTCAGGCTACCCGCTGCAAGGGACGGATATCCTCTGCAATCTGTTTTCCACTTTCCTTTTCGGCCAGCTTCAGGTCATAGGCGCTTTGCAGGTTGAGCCAGAATTGCGCCGTGGTGTCGAAATAGCGCGCCAACCGCAATGCGGTGTCCGGTGTCACGCCGCGGCGCTCCCGCACGATGTCGTTGATGCGCGGGGCGGGTACGCGTAGCGCGATCGCCAGCGCATTGGCGCTCATGCCCAGAGGGACAAGGTATTCTTCCCGGAGGATTTCTCCGGGGTGGATCGGTCGCATTCTGTTCGCCATGATGATGCCTCTTCAGTGATAGTCGATGATTTCGACACCCTCGGGCCCGTTGTCCGTCCAGATGAAGCACAAACGCCACTGCGCATTGACGCGGATGCTGTGCTGGCCTGTCCGGTCACCACTCAAGGCTTCCAGCCGGTTGCCGGGCGGCGAGAGTAAATCCCTCAGTTCCACGGCGGCATCGAGCATCTGCAGTTTGCGTTCGGCCACGTTCTGGATGTTCCGAAACCGCCGGGGGCATTTACCCAGGTAAAGCGACTCGGTATCGGCACACCGGAATGAGCGTATCGTCATGGCTATACTATATAACGAACGTCGTTAAACATCAATCGATATAACCTTACGCCACGCTCCCGCGCAGCGGTATCACGTCCGCCCCGGTTTTTAGCTTATCCAGGTAGTCGGCCCAGGACTGCATCATGGCCTTGCGTTCCTTCAGAAACTTGGTGCGGTTGTAGGCACTGCCCAGGGCGTCCGGCACGGCATGTGCGAGTTGATGCTCGATCACTTCCGGCTTTTGGTGCAGTTCTTCATGGAGGATGGTTCTGGCCATCGCCCGGAAGCCGTGCCCGGTAATCTCCGTTCGCGTGTCATAGCCCAGGCGGCGGATGGCGGCATTCACGGCAGCATCGGACATGGGGCGGGAAGTGGTTCTTGCACCGGGGAAGAGGTAACGCCCCTGGCCAGTCAGCGCATGGAGTTCCCGCAGGATCTTCACGGCTTGCGTAGCCAGTGGAACAAGATGCTCGGTCTTTGTCTTCGTGACCAGGTAGCGCCATTCGGCTTTGTCCAGGTCGATATCCTTCCATTCGGCCTGACGCAGTTCCCCCGGCCGGACGAACAGCAGCGGGGCCAGCTTTAGGGCGCACTGGACGGGGAAGGTACCAGCGAAGCCATCAAAGGCTCGCAGCATTTCCCCTACTTTGACCGGCTCGGTGATGGAGGCAAAGTGTGTTCCCCTGGGGGACGGAATCGCACCGATTAAGTCCTTGGCCGGATCGTTCCTCGCCCGCCCCGTGGCGATCGCGTACCGAAAGACTTGGCTGATCTGCCCTCGCGCCCGGTGCGCTGTGAATCTTGCTCCACGTCCGTCTATCCGGCGCAGCACGGCAAGGATTTCCGGAGCATCGATTTCCGCTATGGGGCGGCTGCCCATCCAGGGGAACACGTCGTTCTCCATCCTGGCCATGGTTTTCTGGTATTGCCCCTCGGAAACCATTTCTTTCCGATTCGCCATCCATTCGCGGGCGATGGATTCGAAGCTGTTGGCGCCAGCAATGGCTGCTTCACGCTTGATTGTCTTTTTCACTTCCCCCGGGTCAGCGCCATTAGCCAGGATTTTCTTCGCTTGGTCACGTTGTTCTCTGGCCTCGGCCAGCGTGACCGTCGGATAGACGCCAAAGGCCAGCCGCTTTTCCTTTCCAGAGAAGCGGTACTTC
>JAVBSG010000075.1:0-13604 GCA_031547245.1 Propionivibrio sp. | reverse complement strand
GGATCAGAACGAATATTTCACACCGACCATGGCCTCGTACCGGTCATAATTATCCTTGCCCCACTGTCCGCCGACGTGGCCCCAGAGCTGCCAGTTGCGCCTGATTTCCCCCTGTGCGCCGAGCTTAAGCTCATAGCGGGTGTCCGGCGTGCCGTCGCTGATCTGCACGCCGTTGAAGTCCAAGGAATTCTTGGCATCGCTGTACCAGGCGTTGGCTTCGACGAAGGGCTGTACCCCATTGTCGCCCTGCTTGCTGCGGCTGTAGAAACGGGCGCCCAGGCGGCCGATGAAGCCGTTGGCGTCGCTGTTGTTGACCCATGTGCCGTTGGCTTCCCGGTGGTTGTCTGCCGAGAATTTGGTGTAGGCGAGCTGCGCCTGCGGCTCGATGATCCACTGCCGGGTTTCGTTCTCACGGGCAATCAGCGCATAGCCGCCCTCGACCGAGACCATCCAGCCGTCGCTGTCGTACTTCTCCTTGGCGAGGCCGTTGCCCTTGATGGTGTTGTCATACCAGCCGTACGACGCCCAGACATCCACATAAGGCCCTTCGGGCATCTTGTCGTTGCCGAACCAGGTGCCATAGACGCCGACGCTGTAGCCTTCGACGTCGCCACTGGCTTTGCGGCGTAGCCCGTTGTTGGTAAAGCGCACGTCATTCGAGGAGGCGTCGGTATCGATCTTGCCGTAGGCAGCCATGAGGCCGAAATGGTAGCGGTTTTTCGCATCATCGCTCCAGCGGGCGAGATCGCCGCCGAAGTGGATGAGAGACGTGTCGGTATCCACATCGATGCGTCCGCCGGCGCTTTCGCTGTCAGCGTGGCGCGATACCACGCGCACCCAACCGGCCGGGGCGTTGCCGTCCTTCGGCGCCCTGGCCTTGTCGCGGTAGGCTTCGGTGTACTGGGGTTCGCCGAGGCGGTCGTGCAGGGTATGCATGAACATGGCGCTGGCCGCGGCGAGGTTCCTCACGTACAGGGTCGGCTCGGGGCGCGGCGACGGCGTTGGGATGAGGCCGAAACCGGGGGAGGGGTCCGGAGCGGTGAGCGTGCGCAGGTACCAGTTGCCGTCGTTGGCATTCGCTCCCGTGCCGCCATGGTGCAGATCGTATTCGTAGGTGCCGGCGACAAGACGATTGGAGAGAGTGAATTGTCCATTGGATTGCCCGCCAATCCGGACGATTTCGATGCCGTTGACCGTCTGCGCGCCTGCGCCATTGGCGTTGCTTACGCTGATGCGGGTCGCGCCGCCGGAGTCGCCACGCACGATCAGCCTGTCGGTCGGCGAGTCGTCGCCGCCCAATTGGGTGCTGAGCGACAACAAACCGTTATTACCCGTATAGTTGCCGCCGACATCCAGGGTATTGGCGGCTTGGGCGTTGGTAGTGCGGATCTCGCCATCGTTGACCAAGTTCCCGCCGACGGCAAACGTTCCCGCCGGCCCGCCGGCAAAACCCGGTGCGGAATTGGCAACCGCCAGCACGCCGCGATTGATTGCGTTGCCCGTCACGCCTCCATAACCACCCAAGGTTGCTCCGGGGGCGACGGTGACCGCACCGCCGCCGGCCAGTTGCGCGCCGTCGGTCAGGAGGAGCGCGCCGGCATTGACGTCCGTCGTGCCGGTATAGGTCTGGTCCTTGCCGAACAGCAAGTTGCCGCTGCCTTGCTGGATCAGATTGCCGCTGCCGCTGATGACCCCAGCATAGGCATATTCGTTGTTCCTGTCAAAGATCAGGGAGCCGTTGTTGGCGATGTCACCGATGATGCTGCCGGTGGCGCCGCCATCGCCCAGTTGCAGTGCGCCGCTGGCGATCGTGGTGCCGCCGGTATAGGTGTTGTCGCCGGTCAGTACCGTGGTGCCGCTGCCGATCTGGTGCACGGTGCCCGAACCGTCGATAGTGCCGGCGAAAGCGACAGCGTCTGAGCGGTTGAAGGCCAGAGTGGCGTTGTTGATCACGTTGCCGACGATACTGCCGGTGCTGCCGCCGTCGCCCAGTTGTAGCGTGCCGTTGCCGATTGAGGTGCCGCCGGTATAGGAGTTGTCGCCGGTCAATATCGTGGTGCCGCTGCCGATCTGTTGCACGGTGCCCGAGCCGCTGATGGTGCCGGCGAAAGTGATGGCGTCTGAGCGGTTGAAGGCCAGAGTGGCGTTGTTGGTCACGTTGCCGACGATGCTGCCGGTGGTGCCGCCGGCGCCCAGTTGCAGCGCGCCGTTGGCGATCGTAGTGCCGCCGGTGTAGGTGCTGTCCGAAGTCAGCACCGTGGTGCCGCTGCCGATCTGTTGCACGGTGCCCGAGCCGCTGATGGTGCCGGCGAAAGCGATGGCGTTTGAGCGGTTGAAAACCAGAGTGGCATTGTTGGTGACGTTGCCGACGATGCTGCCGGTGGTGCCGCCGTCGCCCAGTTGCAGCGCGCCGTTGGAGATCGTGGTGCCGCCGGTATAGGAGTTGTCGGCGGTCAGCATCGTGGTGCCGCTGCCGATCTGGTGCACGGCGCCCGAACCGTCGATAGTGCCGGCGAAAGCGACAGCGTCTGAGCGGTTGAAAGCCAGAATGGCGTTGTTGGCCACGTTGCCGACGATACTGCCGGCGCTGCCGCCGTCGCCCAGTTGCAGCGTGCCGTTGCCGATTGAGGTGCCGCCAGTATAGGAGTTGTCGCCGGTCAATATCGTAGTGCCGCTGCCGATCTGGTGCACGGTGCCCGAGCCGCCGATAGTGCTGGCGAAAGTGACGGCGCCCGAACGGTTGAAAGCCAGAGTGGCATTGTTGGTGACGTTGCCGACGATGCTGCCCGTGGTGCCGCCGTCGCCTAACTGCAGGGTCCCGCTGGTGATCGTGGTGCCGCCGGTATAGGAGTTGTCGGCGGTCAGCGCCGTGGTGCCGCTGCCGATCTGTTGCACGGCGCCCGAACCGTTGATGGTGCCGGCGAAAGTGATGGCGTCCGAACGGTTGAAGGCCAGAGTGGCGTTGTTGGTCACGTTGCCGACGATGCTGCCGGTGTTGCCGCCGTCGCCAAGTTGCAGCGCGCCGTTGGAGATCGTGGTGCCGCCGGTATAGGAGTTGTCGGCGGTCAGCGCCGTGGTGCCGCTGCCGACCTGTTGCACGGTGCCCGAGCCGCCGATAGTGTCGGCGAAAGTGACGGTGTCCGAGCGGTTGAAAACCAGAGTGGCGTTGTTGGCCACGTTGCCGTTGATGCTGCCTGAGGCACCGCCGTTGCCCAGTTGCAGGGTGCCGCCGTCCACTGTCGTCATGCCGGTATACGTATTGTTGCCCGTCAGTGTCAGGGTAGCGTTGCCGGTTTTGGCGAATGTGCCGGCGCCGTCGATCACGCCGCCGAATGTGGCATCGGCGGTGTAGTCGGTAGCCAGTGCCGCTCCGGTCAGGTGTACGTCGCCGTTACCGTTCAACTGGCTGACGCGCTGATCGAACCCGTTCAGATCGAAGGCGCTGCCCGCCCGCAATGTCAGTGCGCTGCTGTCGTCGATGACGTTGGCGGCGCCGGCCCGCAATGTCCCGGTGTTGACGATCGTCTCTCCCGTGTAGGAACTGGTTGGGCTGGTCAGGATCAGCGTTCCCGCCCCGTCCTTGATCAGCCGGCCGCTGCCACTGATCTGCCCGGCAAAGGCAACATCGTCGCTGCGGTTGAAGGCCAGCGTGCCGTTATCGACAATGTCGCCGTTGACCGAGCCTGTCGTTCCGCCCGACCCGATCTGCAAGGCGGCGCCGGTTGCGACGGTCGAGCCGCCCCCAGCCCCGGTGTGCGTCAGGGTTCCCCCCAGGATGAGTGTGCCGCTTTGAACGTCCAGCGCGGCGGCCGTTGTGCCGTTCGTTTCCATCGCACTGCCGTTGAGCGTCCAGCTCTGTCCAGGGGCCGCTTTGACGGTCACGCTCTGCAAGCCGGAAAAACCGTCCGTCAGCGTGCCGTTGTCCAGCAAGGCCAGGGTATTGCTGGAGCCTGTGCTGACAATGTCGCCGGTGATCGAAGTGCCTTGCTTGAGAGTGAGGCTGTTGTTGCTGCCGGCGATGGAGATTGCTGTTCCCGCTGTGCCGATGATAGACCCGCTGTTGGTCAGAATGTGGTTGCCGGTTTCAAGTCGTACGCCGGTCCCCCCGGTGATCGTGCCAGCGTTATCGATTTGGACGCTGCGGCTGCTATTGATTCTGACACCGTAATTTGTGCTGGCGGCCCCCGTAGAAGCAATCGTTCCGCCGGCCTGGTTCGTTAGCACGCCGGTTGCATCGCCTCGGAACCAGGCACCAATGTTGGACGTGCTGATATTTCCGGCATTGGTAACATCGCCGTTGCCAGCGTTGACGATTACGCCGTGGCCGCCAGTGAGCGTTGAAGTGTTCGCTCCGACATAGGCGCCGCCAGCATGGAAGTAGACAGCGGTTACCCGCTGTCCGCTGCTGATGTAGCCTGCGTTATTCACAGTGCCGGAGGCTGTGACATATATTCCGTCGCTTTGGCTTTCTATCCGGCCGTTGATCAGATTGTTGACCGTTCCGCCGGCATTCAGCCTGACGCCGTAATCGACGCCGCCGCTTCGATTGCCTGTGCTGGCAATTCGCCCCGAATTGTTCAGAACCGTACCGCCGCTTTGGGCACCCAAAAATACGCCATTGAGGCCGGTGACTGCGGCGCCATTCTCGATCGTCAGGTTCCAGTTGGCGGAATTGTCGCTGGCGATGCCGATACCGGTTGGCGCGTTAACGGTGTTGGCGGAGGGCAGACGGTGCGCCCCGGTTCCCGAAAGCGTATAGGTTCCCGTTTGCGAGTTGATGATGGTTTGGGCAAGTGCCGCCGGGGCGATGCCGATCAGCAACGGCGGCAAGGCTTTCAGCAAATTGCGGGCCGCTTGTTTGTACAGACCGGTGTCTGCGTCGGGTTGCATGCGGCAAGCGGTGCACGTCGGCACGAAATAAGTGTTTTTTCTCATCATAGGCCTCCAATCTTCATCGTAGGATTCCTATGGCTGTTTTGCAGACAAAAAAACGGGGGATGGGGCGCCATGGCGTTGCGGCAGCCCTCCGGCTGAAAGTTTGCGTGGGACTGAGACGGAAATTAGAGATCGTTCTGTTCCGGCTTCAGGTACTCTTTGGCGTAGCGCTGCGGCACACCGGATCGGATGAACAGCTCATAGACGTCCGGGTCGATGTGATTGCGTTTTTTGAATCCTTCCATGATCGCCAGCGTCTCTTTCAGCGTCTTGCTGGACTTGTAGGGCCGATCCCAGGCGGTCAGCGCTTCGAAGATGTCGGCTACGGCCATCATGCGCGCCGGCCAGCTCATCTCGTCGCGCGTGAGACCGCGCGGGTAGCCCCGGCCGTCCATGGTTTCGTGGTGCGCGCCGGCGATTTCGGGCACGTTGCGCAGATGCTTGGGCAGAGGCATGGCCTCGAGCATGACGATGGTCCGCGTGATGTGGTCGTTGATCTTGTAGCGTTCCTCCTCGGTCAGCGTGCCCCGTTGGATGCTGAGGTTGTACAGTTCGCCACGGTTGTAAAGTGCTTCGGGCGGGGTCAGCCGGAATCCGCCCGAATCCTGCAGGTCGAGCCTGTCTTTTTCGCCGCGGGGGATGATGTGTTCGGAAGAGTCCATGAGTAGCTTTTCCAGGGCGGGCGTACACGTGCCGTTCATGCGCGCGAGTTCGTCGCGCGAGACGCCCAGGCGTTTGTCCAGGGTGCGCAGCCAGTTACGCTCGCTAATGGCCGAGAGCCGCACCAGGGCGTCGTCATCCATATATTCGCTGCCGGTGTTGCAGGAAGCGACAAAGGCGAAGTCCTCGTCCAGGGACTGCAATTCTTTTTCCAGCTTTTGCCGGGCGCTCGCCGGATCGGCGTCGTCCAGCAGCGCGCGCAAATATGTGTTTTGCGCATCGCGTTTCAGTACTTCGAACCGGGTGCGGATTTCGTGGATGCGGTCGTAGAGCGTTTCCAGCTTGGTGGCCTTGTCCATGACATATTCGGGCGTGGTGACCTTGCCGCAGTCGTGCAGCCAGCCGGCGAGCCGCGCCTCTTCCCAGCCGTCCTCGTCGAGGGTGAAGTCCTTGAACAGTCCCTCCTGCTCTTTGCTGGCCGCTTCCAGGAGCATCTGGAAGATGACCGGCACGCGCGCGCAATGCCCGCCGGTATAGGGCGATTTGGCGTCGATGGCCCCGGCGATGATGTGGATGAGCGCGTCACGCAGATCGAGCTGGCCCTTGATCAGTTCCTGCGTTTCGAGAACGATGGCGGTCGTGGCGGCCAGGGTTTCGATGAAAGCTACCTGCCCGAGAGGGAATGCGGTTTTGCCGGTGCCACCGAAGTGGAAACGCCTGTGCAGGGTGATGCTGCCGAGAGGTTCTCCCATGCGGTCGCACAAGGGAACGCTGATGAGATCCAGCCTTTCCACGGAGGCGTCGTTGAATCCGGGAATCAGCGGCGCGATTTGTGCGCGGGGATCGTCGCGCGTGACGCTATCCAGGATGTTGCGGTTTTCACCCATGGCTCTATAGGTGGAATAGCGCTCCTTGGGAATGCTCTGAATGAGCGTATCAACGGACATGTCAACGAGCCGCACCTCGCCGCCGTCCCAGCAGAACCATCCTTTATCAAGAACGTTTCTGGTTCGGTCCACCGTCACAAGAACGCCGCCGTCCGCCCGCACCATGCTCACGATGTCCTTGAGCGCATGCTCTAGCACGCCCTGAATGTTCCGGTCGCTGCCGATCATGCTGATGAGAGAGAGGATTCTTTTTTGGTGCTGCTGCATGTGGTCGATGCCGTGCATGAGTTCGTCGATCTCTCTGACGTGCGATGATTTCGCCTTGCCTTCCTCATCGTTCAGTTCCGCGGGATTCCGCATTTTTCTCCCTATCGCACGCAATGGAAGGGAAATGCGCCGTGCCGCCAGCCAGCCAAGGGGCAGGGAAAACAGCAGGACGCCAGCCATGCCCAGGAGTGCGTAACGCAGGAAATCCATTCCCTTGGCCAACAAGTCTTCCTGCGGAATGGCCAGCAGCATGACGTCCTTGACTTCGTGGTTGAAACGAAACTCCTCCAGGGAGACCTGCCATTTCCGTTCGCCGTCGTCGAACGCAATGGCCCGCCCTCGCTGCCCAGCTAGGTAGGCCTTGACCGTCTGGTTAAGGATGGGCGGAAGATCCTCCAGGGTCCTTGTCCTGAAAGCATTTCCGTTTTCGGCAAGCATGCCTTGCGAGCTGGCGATCAGCGTGCCGTCGGGATGTAGCAGGGCCAAATGCGAGTTGGGGGTCGGCAGTTCGTTGCGCAGGATTTCGGAAATGTGCAGTATGGTGGCGTCTACCCCGATCACGGCGCGCCCGTCGCGGCTTTTTTCGACGAAAAGCATCACCGGCAATCGGGAAAGGGTCGAATACGGGCTGAATTCCAACTGCCCGTCCGTTTGCATCGCGGCCTTGAACCAGATCTCTTTGCGTGGATCGAAGCCCTTGCCTACTATGGGAGAGCGGCGATGTATGAGCCGGAGCTCGTCATCGAAGAAAAGAGTCTCATGTACGCCGCCGCTGATATTCACCACCATAACGGCGCTCTCCGGCGGGGCATCGTAGTGCTGTTTCTCATCTTCCGCCGTCATATGGCGAACCATGAAGTAATCGCCATTGTCATGTCCCGCCCGGATGCCGCTGATGACTTCGTAATTGTTCAATAATGAAACCAGAATGGGCAGATGGGTTAGCCGCTCTTCAAGGGTGCGCTGTTCGGATAATTTGCTGCGTGCCAAGGCGCTGAGCGTGGGTTGAACCGGCTCGCGTACCATGTGCACGATGCCGTTCCGGATGATGCGGGTCAAATCGTCGACGGTTTCCCGCATTTCGGAATGCGAGACGTTGACGATGACAATGTAGCCAATGACGGACAGCACCAAGCCCGTCAGCGCCATGAATACGGCGAATAGCGCGCCCAGATGGCCCTGCAGTCCAAACCACCGCTTCTTCTTGCTGGCTGTTTTTGCCACGGAACCTCCCTTGTTGCGATGTCCATTGGCCATGGAACAATTTATAGTGAAGTGCCGCAGATTGCGGCATCGACCTATTGACAATTCTGCTGATCGAGAGTTCGGTCGATAGTCTTCCCCGAGCTACAAATCGTTCTGTTCCGGCACCAGGTAGTCCTTGGCGTAGCGTTGCGGTACACCAGACTTTATGAATAAGTCATACACGTCCGGGTCGATGCGGTTGCGCTTTTTGAATCCTTCCATGATCTCCAGGGTTTCCTTGAGCGTCTTGCTTGACTTGTAGGGGCGGTCGCGGGCGGTCAGGGCTTCAAAGATGTCGGCCACGGCCATCATGCGCGCCGGCCAGCTCATCTCATCGCGCGTGAGGCCGCGCGGGTAGCCCCGGCCGTCCATGGTCTCGTGGTGCGCGCCGACGGTCTTCGGCATATCGCGCAGGTGCCTGGGCAGGGGCATGGATTCGAGCATGATGATGGTCTGCGTGATGTGGTCGTTGATCTTGTAGCGCTCCTCCTTGGTCAGCGTGCCCCGGCGGATGCTGAGGTTGTAAAGTTCGCCGCGGTTGTACAGGGCTTCGGGCGGAGTGAGTTTGAACTCACCGGGGTTTCGTGCGTGGAGCCTGTCTTTTTCGCCGCGGGGGATCACCTGTTCGGGAGTGTCCACGAGCAAGGTTTCCCGCACGGGCAAATCCGATACGGGAAAGCGATTCATGCGTGCCAGTTCGTCGCGAGAAACACCGAGGCGCTTGTCCAAGGTGCGCAGCCACGTGCGCTGCCCGATGGAGGAGAGCCGCGCCAGGGCCTCGTCGTCCATGGTTTCGCTGCCGGCGTTGCAGGAGGCGACAAAGGCAAAGTCCTCGTCCAGGGAGTGCAATTCGTTCTCCAATGCCCGACGTGCGTCGGCTGGATCTTCGCCGTTCTGCAACGCATTCAGGTACGCGATCTGCGCGTCGCGCTTCAGGACTTCGAAGCGGGTGCGGATTTCGTGGATGCGGTCGTAGAGCGTTTCCAGCTTGGTGGCCTTGTCCATCACGTATTCGGGCGTGGTGACCTTGCCGCAGTCGTGCAGCCAGCCGGCGAGGCGCGCTTCCTCCCAGTCGTCCTCATCGAGGATGAAATCCTTGAACGGCCCCTCCTGTTCGTGACAGGCCGCTTCCAGGAGCATCTGGAAGATGATCGGCACGCGCGCGCAATGGCCGCCGGTGTGCGGCGATTTGGCGTCGATGGCGCCGGCGATGATATGAACGAGAGCGTCGCGCAGGTCGGCCTGGCCGCAGATAAGTCTCTCGGTCTCCAGTACGATGGCGGTCGTGGCGACCAGCGTCTCGATGAAGGCGATCTGTCCGGAAGAAAAGGCGGCGCTGCCGGGACGTCCGCGCTTCAATAGCGTGATGCCGCCGAGCGGTCCGCCCATGCGGTCGTGCAAGGGGAAGCTGACGGCATCGAGCCACTCCACTGCAGGATCGTCGAATCCGGGAATCACGGGCTCCGCCTGAGCGCGGGGATCGTCGCGCGTGATGCGGTCCTGCACGTTGCGGTTGTCGTCGATGGCTTTGTAAACGGCGTATTTTTCCCTGGGGAAGTTCAGGCTGGACATGCTGATGGTATTGGCCTCGCCGCCGTCCCAGGAAAACCAGCCTTTGTCGAGAACATTCCCGGTTTCGTCTACCGTCACCAGGATGCCGCCATCGACTGGCGCCATGCTCACTATTTCCTTGAGCACGTTTCCCAACAGGTCCGCAACGTCGCGGTCGCGGCCGATCATGCCGATAAGCGAGAGGATTTTCTGCTGTTGCTGCTGCATGTGCTCAATGCCGTGCATGAGATCGGCAATTTCTTTTACGCGGGACGATTTCGCCTTGTTTTCTCCGCCGCCGAATTCGATAGGCTTTCGCGTTTCTTTTGCCATCGCACGCAATGGAAACGAAATGTGCCGCGCCGCCAGCCAGACCAGCGGCAGGGAAAACAGCAGGATGCCCGCCATGCCGAGGAGGGCATAGCGCAGGAACATCATGCCCCTGGCCAGCAGATCCTCCTGCGGGATGGCCAGCAGCATGACATCCTTGACCTCGCGGTTGAAACGAAACTCCGCCAGGGAGACTTGCCATTCCTGTTCGCCGTCATCGAACGCAATGGCCCGGCTCCGCTGCCCGGCCTGGTAGGCTTTGGCCGCCTGGACAAGGATGGGCGGAAGATCTTCCAGGGTCCGTAGCCGCGATTTTTCCCCGTCTTCGGCCTGCATGCCTTGCGCGCTGGCTATCAGCGTGCCGTCGGGCCGCAGCAGGGCCAGGTGCGAGTTCGGCGTCGGCAGTTCGTGGCGCAGGATTGAGGAAATCTGCCGCAGCGTGACATCCACCCCGATCACGGCGCGGCCGTCGCGGCTTCTTTCGACAAAAAGCATGACCGGCAATTGGAACAGAGTCGAAAATGGGCTGAACTCCAGCTGTTCTTCGGCTTGCATGGCGGCCTTGAACCAGTTCTCCTCGCGCGGATCGAAGCGCTGAACCGTTTGCGGAAGACGGCTCAGGAGAAACTTCGACTCTCTGTCGTAGAAAAGGAACTCGTGCTTGCCGCCGCTGATGTTTACCACCAGAAAAACGCCCGCCGGCGGAGCGTCGTAAAGTTGTTTTTCCCTTTCCCCCGCCAGTTGGCGAACCATGAAATAGTCGCCATTGTCATATGCCGCCCTGAAGCCGCTGACGATCCGGTAATTGTTCAGCAGCGAAATCAGAACGGGCAAAAAAGTCATCCGTTCTTCAAAGCTGCGATATTCGGATAATTTTCCTTGTGCCAGGGTGTTGAGCGTGGGCTGCACCGGCTGGCGCACTGCCTGCACGATGCCGTTCCTGATGATGTCGGTCAGGTCGTCGACTTTTCCCCTGATTTCGGCGTTCGTGGCGTTGACGATGATGTTGTAGCCGATGACGGACAGGACAAACCCCGTCAGCACCATGAACGCGGCGAACAGCGCACCCAGATGCCCTTGCAGTCCGAACCACCGGTTCTTCCTGCCAGCCGCTTTTGCCATGGCGCTCCCCTTGCTGTGGTGGCCCTTGGCCACGGGACAATTTATAGCGTAGTACAGCGGGGCGCGATGTCCCAATGGTAATTGTGCGCAGCGGGGAACCCCGCCGGTTTCCCCTTGCCGTGCTATGGGCGCCGGCTCCGGATCGCCTTCTTGTTCTCCCGCCCTTACGAGCGCCGACAAATGTTCGCAGAACGCCGGTTTGCATTCCTGTTATCCATGGCTGCCTCCCTGGCGGTCCACGCCGTCGTGCTCTTCCTGTTCGGCGCCGTGCCGAAAAAGACGGAGATCGCCGGAGAGCCGGCAGCGCCGCCGCTACCCCTGCGCTTGACGCTTCAACATCGAACGCTGCCCGCTGACAGCCCGACTACGCTTCAAGGGGCGAGCCAAGCCCCGGCGCAGGAGCGCCAGGAAAAAGCATCCCTGCCGCCCACTACTGCAAGCAGAGTGTCACGGGCGGAACGGCGCGATCCGATTCCCGCCGCCGATGGCACGCCCGAGCAGGCGACGGAAAACCGCTCCGAAGAAACCGCCGCAGGGAAACAGCCAGCGCCTGTCCTGGATATGGAGAGCCTGCGCCGCCAGGCGCGAGAGCTGAAACCGGAACAGCGCAGCCTGGTGCGCGGGCGGGAAGCGTTTCCCGCGCCGCCGGCCGAATCCAGTGACCGCCCGGCGCTAGAAGCTCTGGCGCGCCACCTGGGCCAGCCTGCCGACGGGATACGCGAAGAGGTGCTTGCCGATGGCAGCCGCCGCATTCGTTTCCGGGGCGGCGCGTGCCTGCGCATTCCAAGATTCTTGCCGTTGGGCATGGAGAGTCAGACGGGGCCGACGGTGCTTCTTCCCGAAACCTGTGGCAGCGCGGCGCAGTGACCGTGGCTCAGGCGCGCGATCCGTTTTCGCCGTGTCGGAAAAAGCGCCATGGCTCGGAGGGTGGCGTCCGACAACATAGCGGGGCTCCGGCCACTTCATTTCTTTCGGTTTTTTCTCCCTAATGGAAACTGTCCGCCAAATTCAACCGAACCGTCGGCATCGATCCTGCGGCCAGGATGAACATTTTCCAATTCGACAAACAGGATTGACCCAGGTAGCGATATGTTCGAACGCTTTGCCATGCATGCCCCGCTTGCCGAGGTGATTCCCCATTTCGGTTTGCACGAATGCGCCGAATTCAAGCCTCGCTACAACATTGCCCCCGGCTCTGACATTCCCGTCGTCCGCCGGCTGGCGGAAGGAAAGCGCGTTCTCGATCTCATGAAATGGGGGCTGGTGCCACACTGGGCGCCGAATCCGGACGTCGGCAACAAATTCGTCAACGCACGCGGCGAAACCGTGGCGATCAAGCCTGCATTCCGCGAGGCCTACCAACGCCGGCGCTGCCTGGTGCCTGCCAGCGGGTTTTACGCGTGGAAAGCCGATGGGCACACACGACTGCCGTTCTATTTCAGCTTGCGCAGCAGGCAGCCGCTGGCGCTTGCCGGGATATGGGAAGCCTGGGGCGCAACGGCCGGTACGCCTTTGCGCACGGTCTGCCTCATCACGACCTGGGCCAATGCCTTGATGGCGTCGATTCATGACCGTATGCCGGTCATCCTGTCCCCGGACAAATGGGACGCCTGGCTCGATGATCCGGCCACGAAAAACCACAACTTGATCGCACCCTACGCGGGCGACGATTTGCAGGCCTGGCCGGTGGATCGGCGCGTTAATAATGTTGCGGAGGACGGGGTGTTTTGCGTGGCCTGCCCGGCTGTTTTTTAGATCGTCATTGCCTATGACATATCCAGGGCTTGGGCCAGCCGGATCACTTCCTGGACGTTCAGGCTGAGCGCCAGTTCGGCCTGTTCCCATTCGCTTTCGGCAAACCAGCGGGCCTCCAGGGCGTCGTCATTTCCCGTCGGATCGCCCGATATCCAGTCGCACAGGACTGCTATCAGAACGAAATGCTGATGGGGGGATGTACCCTCGCGGATATCGAAGCAATCGACCGCCGTGAAAACCTGCCGCGCTTTTGCGATGACTCCGGTTTCTTCAAGAATCTCCCGCACGGCGGCCGCTTCGATCGTTTCGCCCCAGTCGATTTTTCCGCCGGGGAATCCCCATTTCCCCGCGTCCGGCGGATTGGCGCGGCGGACCAACAGGACGCTCCCGCCTCTGAAAACTACGCCAATGGTCGCGGGAATGGGTCTTTGCATGATGGTAAAACCTTGAGGAAGGGCGGGCGAATCTTTTTGTGCTGCCGGTTTTTATGCCCTGGGACTTCAGCATACCACGCACGGTAGAGGCGTTGTATCAACGAATCGAAGTACGGATCCTGAAGCCGGGGTTGTTGACGTTTCCCGTTTTTATTGCATGCTAGGCATACAATAAATTATTCTGCAGGAGGAAAACGATGACATACACACTGTGCAAGTTGTCTGAAGAGCATGGTTCGGAGGTCATGGCGATATTCAACCACTATATCGAAAACTCGATGAGCGCCTATTTCGAGACGCCGTTGCCAACGGCATTTGTTGGCAAGCTGATCGAGATTACCAAGGGATATTCCTCGCTGGTCGTGAAAAGCGATTGTGGCAAGGTCGTCGGTTTCGGTTTCATGCACGCTTATCATCC
>JAVBSG010000085.1:0-7070 GCA_031547245.1 Propionivibrio sp. | reverse complement strand
ACGATCAGCATCACGCCGCTGCGGCAGACTTTTGGACATCTGGCCCGGCGGATAGGCACCGACAAGCCGGTTTCGCGCTACATCGAAGGCACGATGGATTTGCAGCCGGTGGAAAATTTCCACTTTCGGCCGACATGGGAGCCGGAGTTCGACATCTTCGATCAGCGACGTACCCAAATCACGATGAAAGATTGGTACGCGCTCAAGGATCCGCGCCAGTACTACTACGGCGCCTGGGTGCTGGCACGCGGCCGGATGCAGGAAACGGCCGAAGGCGATTTCGAACTGGTCGGCGAACTCGGCCTCGCGGCATCATTCTCGCCGGGAGCCAAGGACGCCGCCCTGCAGGTATTTCTTCCACTACGCCACGTCGCCTGGGGATCGAATATCAACAAAGCCTACGTTTCGGCATACAGCTATGGCATTGCCATCTCGCAGGCAGCCTGCTACGCCAGCATGGATCAGCTCGGCATCGCCCAGTACCTGACCCGCCTGGCCATGGCCTTCGACGATCTCGACGCGCTGGCGCAAGCCAAGAAAGCCTGGCTGCAGGCGCCGGCATGGCAGGAGCTGCGCTGTTATACCGAAGACCTGATGGTCGAAAAGGACTGGTTCCAGGTGCTGGTGGCCCAGGACTTCGTTTGCGAAGGCCTGCTCTTTCCCCTGATCTACGAGCGTTACAACGAGAAGCTCAATTCCTCCTATGGCCCGGTTTTCTCGATGCTGACCCGTTTCCAGCGCGAATGGTTCGCCGAAACCGCCAAGTGGGCGGACGCTGTGCTCAAAGCTGCCGCCGCCGACAACCCGGCCAACGCCGACCTCTTGGCCACCTGGATCCGCGACTGGCGCGACCGCGCCATCCCGGCGCTGGCACCGGTCGCCCGGCTGGCTTTCGGCGAAGAATCCGCCGCCGTTCTGGAAGAAACCGTTGCGGATCTCGATGCCCGTGCCGCCAAGGCCGGCATCCATCTTTAGGAGAAGGCTTATGTCGAACGCTTTCATTGCACTGCAAAAGAGTGAGGAGACGCGCTGCATCGTCGAGGCTATCGTCGACGACAACCCCGAGGCCATCGTCATCGAGCAGCCGGCGATGGTAAAGGTCGATGTGCCGGGGCGGCTCGTCATTCGCCGCAGCACGGTCGAGGAGAAGATGGGACGGGCATTCAATCTGCAGGAACTGCAGCTGTATCTGATCACGATTTCCGGTCACCTCGACGAGACCGACGAAGAGTTCACCTTGAGCTGGCGCTCCTGAAACGGCGCGCAAAGAGGAGCAGACACCATGGATACGAAAGTTGCCAAAAAGCTCGGTCTCAAAGAGCGCTACACGATGATGACGCGGGATCTGGCCTGGGATACGACCTATCAGCCGATGAGCAAGATTTTCCCGCAGGTCGGCTACGAGGGCATCAGGATTCACGACTGGAACAAATGGGAAGACCCGTTCCGCCTGACGATGGACGCCTACTGGAAATACCAGGCAGAGAAGGAACGCAAGCTTTACGCGATTCTCGACGCCTTCAACCAGAACAATGGCCACCTGTCGGTTACCGATGCACGCTACATGAACGTCTTGAAGCTCTTCCTCGGCTCGACGCCGCCGCTTGAGCTGATGGCCGCCCGCGGCTTCTCGATGGTAGGGCGCCAGATGGTCGGCGCAGGACCGCGCGTTGCCTGCCAGATGCAGGCGGTCGACGAGTACCGGCATTTTCAGACGCAGATCCACTCGATCTCGAACTACAACAAGTTCTATCACGGCATGGACGAGTTCGCGCACCAGCAGTCGCGCATCTGGTATCTCGCCGACGGCAAGTCCTTCTTCGACGATGCCATCACCGCCGGCCCGTTCGAGTTCATGGTCGCCATCGGCTTCGCCTTCGAATACGTGCTGACGAACATCCTGTTCGTGCCGTTCATCTCGGGCGCAGCCTACAACGGCGACATGGCCGCGATGACTGTCGGTTTCTCGGCGCAATCCGACGAAGCCCGCCACATGACGCTTGGCCTCGAATGCATCAAGTTCATGCTCGAGCAGGACCCGGACAACCTCCCGATCATCCAGTCCTGGATCGACAAGTGGACCTGGCGCGGCACGCGCAAGCTCGCCTCCGTCGGCATGATGATGGATTACATGCTGCCCAAGCGGATCATGAGCTTCAAGGAGGCCTGGGAGATTTATTTCGAACAGAACGGCGGGGCGCTGTTCAACGACCTCTCGCGCTACGGCGTCACCGTGCCCAAGTGCTTCGCCCAGACGGTCGAGGAGAAGGAGCACGTCACGCACCAGTCGTGGATCGGCTTCTACATGAAGCCCGAAGCCACGCCGTTCCACACCTGGATTCCGTCGCCCGAGGAAATGGACTGGCTGTCCGAGAAATACCCGAATACCTTCGACAAGTATTACCGGCCGGTTTACGAATATCTCGACGCCCAGGAAAAAGCCGGCAACCGCTATAACAACAAGACCCAGCCGATGAACTGCCAGGTCTGTATCAGCACGATCAAGTTCAACGAGCCCGGCGATCCGATGGAAATGTGCTTCCGTGAAACGACCTACAACGGCGAGAAGTTCCATTTCTGCTCCGACCATTGCATGGAGATCTTCAATAACGAACCGGAGAAGTTCGTCCAGTCCTACATTTCCTCGCACCAGGCCCTGCAGGGGAACTGCGCACCGGAAGGCGTCGACGTCGATGCGCCGGATTTCAACCCGGGAGCCCACATCGCCGACTACTGGCGCCTCGACAAACGGGCGACGGGCGATTTCAACGGCTCGGAAGACCAGAAGAACTTTGCCGCCTGGCGCAATCAGGCCACCAAGAACTGAGGAGAACGTCATGACCGTAAAAGCTTTGGCCGACTACCGATTCAAGTCGAGAGACGCACTGGAAAACTACAAGGGCAAGCAGCTCCTGTACATCAATTGGGAAAAGCACCGCATGTTTTCCCGGCCGTTCGTGCTGGCCTTGCCACCGGAAACGCCGTTCTCGACGCTCATCGACCGGTACATGACCGATTGCTTCAGCTATCACCCGGATTGGGCGCAGATCGACTGGAGCACGGTGAGCTGGAGGAACGGCACGACGCCCTTTGTTCCGAAGCTCGACAAGAGCCTGAAGGAGAACGGCATCGGCCACAAGGACCTGATCCGTCTCACGACCCCGGGGCTTAACGGCATCGACGGCACCGGCTACTGAGCCGGCGCCCGCCGGTTACGGGCGGCAGACAACTTGCACTGAGGAGCACCATATGAGCCACGAACTGAACATCGAACCGTTGGGGCGCAGCATCGATGTCAAGGATGGACAGACGATTCTCGATGCGGCACTGCGCGCCGGCATTTATCTCCCGCATGCCTGCGGACAGGGATATTGCGCGACCTGCAAGCTCACCGTCACGGACGGCGAAGTCGACCACGGCACGGCTTCCAGCTTTGCGCTGATGGACTACGAACGCGAGGAAGGCAAGGCGCTGGCCTGTTGCGCCACGCTCGAGTCCGATGCCACGGTGGAAGTCGAGATGGAAGTCGACGAGGACGCCCGCGACATCCCTGTGCGCGATTTTCACGGCATCGTCAGTTGCATCGAAAAACTGACCCCGACCATCAAGGGCGTCTGGATCAAGCTGGAGAACGACGAGAAGATCGACTTCCAGGCCGGCCAGTACATCAACTTTCATTTGCCGAACGATCTCGGCCACCGCGCTTTCTCGTTGGCCAATTCCCCGGCCAACGGCAGCGAGATCGAACTCAATATCCGCGCCGTGCCCGGCGGCGTCGGTACGACCTGGATCCACAACGAACTGAAAGCCGGCGACCGCGTGACGCTGTCGGGCCCCTACGGCCGATTTTTCGTGCATAAGTCGGCGCAAGTGCCGTCGGTGTTCATGGCCGGAGGCTCGGGTCTGTCCAGCCCGCGCTCGATGATCCTCGATCTGCTGGAAGAAGGATCGGAGCTGCCGATAACACTGGTCTACGGCGCCCGCAACCGGGACGAGCTGTACTATCACCAGGATTTTCTCGCCCTGGCCGAAAAACATCCCAACTTCACTTACCTGCCGGCATTGTCCGACGAGCCGGCGGACAGCGATTGGAGCGGTTTCCGCGGTTACGTCAATGAAGCCGCCAGGGAACATTTCAACAACGACTTCCGCGGACGGAAAGCCTACCTGTGCGGCCCCCCGATCATGATCGAATCCTGCATCAGAACCCTGATGCAGGGACGCCTCTTCGAGAATGACATCTACACCGAAAAATTCTTCAGCGCAGCAGACGCACAGCAGATTCGCAGCCCGCTCTTCAAACGGCTTTAACGCTCCCGCATCGCAGGCTTGGATCGACCAAGCACGGCACAGCGGCTTAATCGCTCACATATTAGCAACTGATCGTTCAGGAGGAAAAAATGACCTATCTCGCCAAAGCAGCCGTTATCAGTACCCTGGCGCTTGCCTTTCCCGTCATGGCCCAGCAGGTTACGTTCAAGATCGCCCATTTCCTTCCCTCCGTGGCGCCGACCCAGCAGCGCGTGCTGGAACCGTGGTGCGAGGAAATGAAAAAGGAATCGAACGGGCGCATCGTCTGCCAGTTCTACCCGGCAATGCAGCTCGGCGGCACGCCGTCGCAGCTCGTCGACCAGGTCAAGAACGGCGTTGCCGACGTCGCCTGGACCGGCCCGGGTTATTCCGCCGGGCGCTTCCCGGCCATCGAGGCTTTCGAACTGCCGTTCATGGTGGCCGACTCGACAAGCAGCAGCAAGGCGCTGTGGAAGTACTACCAACAGCATGCAACGAAGGAATTCGAGGCGTACAAGGTCCTGGCCCTGCACACCGACGGAGGGCAGGCCATTCACACCAGCAAGGTGCAGGTGACCGGATTGGCCAGTTTCAAGGGGCTCAAACTGCGCACTTCGACCCGCGTAGGCGCGCAAACGCTGACGGCGCTCGGCGGACAGGCGGTAGCCATGCCGCCGGCCCAGGTTACCGAAGCGATTGCCAAAGGCGTCGTCGATGGCTCTTTAGGCGCCTGGGAAGTGGCTTTCCCCACCAAGTTGCCGGAGGTGACGAAATATCACGCCCAACCGGTCCCGGGTAACACTTTCCCGTCGGCAACGGTGCTGGCGGTGGTGATGAACAAGCAGAAATACGAGGGACTGCCGCCCGATCTCAAAGCCATCGTCGATAAGACCACCGGCGAGGTCATGGTCGAAAAACTCGGCGCTGTTTTCGACGACGAAGCCAACAACGCGCGCCGGAAAGTGGCCGAGCTGGGCAACCCGATAACGAATTTCACCCCGGAAAACATTGCCGAGATGAAGAAAGCCACGGCGAGTGTGGACGAAGAGTGGGCCAAGCAGGTCAGCAAGCGAGGGCTGGACGGCAAGAAACTCGTGGCCGCAGCACGCGAACTGGCTGCCGCTGCTGGCAAATAGCGAGCAGAACGGCACGAGGCTCTCGATTTCCCCGCACTTTATTTTGACGAAGGGAGACGCTATGCAACCCGGTGAAACTGTACAACCCGATGAAACCATGCAAGCCGGTGACAAAAGGTTACAGCACGAACTGATCAACCAGCGGGATCCGGTGGAGCATTTCCTGGTCATCTACGGCCGATTGATGGCGATTTCCGGCGGCCTGCTCTTTGTCGCCCTGATCGCCATGTCGCTGGTCTCCATCATCGGCCGCAAACTGGGATTCGGCGGCGTCAATGGCGACATCGAGTTGATGCAGGCGGGAACGGCGGTAGCGGCAACCGCTTTCCTGCCGTACTGCACGCTGCTCGGCGAGCATATCAAGGTGGATTTCTTCACCGAGAACATGAATCCCAGGCTCAAGCGCTACGTCGACGGCCTGGCCGAACTGCTCTTCGCCGGAGTGGCCACCATCCTCGCCTGGCGCACCGCGCTTGGGGCCATCGCCACCTACGAATCACATGAAGTGACAACCTTGGTCTCGCTGCCGCTGTGGATTCCCACCGCGCTGCTGGTTCCCGGCGTCACGCTGATGATCTTCGCCGCCTTCTATCGCAGCTGCGTTTTCTTCCATCCGACCTGGAAAACTCCGGAGAGCAAAAAATGAGCGGCACAACTATCGGCCTGATCGGATTCGGCGCCCTGCTGCTGATGCTGGTCGCGCGCATCCACATCTCCATCGCCATGTTCGTCACCGGAAGTGGCATTTATCTGGTGATGAATCAGGGCGATCCCAATAGCCTGCTGTACACGCTGAACAATCTGGTTTATGCGCGTGTCTCCAATTACGACCTGGCGGTCGTCCCGCTGTTCATCATGATGGGCCAGTTCGCCACCCACGGCGGCTTGTCCAAGGCGTTGTTCAGGGCCGCCGGAACGCTGATCGGCCACTGGCGCGGCGGCCTGGCGATGGCCAGCGTCGCCGCCTGTGCCGCCTTCGGCGCGATCTGCGGTTCGTCGCTGGCCACCGCCGCAACGATGGGCCAGGTTGCCTTGCCTGAACTGCGCGAGCATGGCTATTCTGGCAAGCTGTCGACCGCGACGCTGGCCGCCGCCGGCACGCTGGGCATCATGATCCCGCCGTCCGTGCCGCTGGTCATCTACGCCGTGTTGACCCAGGAATCGATCGGAAAATTGTTCGTTGCCGCCGTCATTCCCGGCGTCCTCGCGGCGCTCGGCTACATCCTGGTCATCGCCTTGATCGTGCGGCGCGACCCGGCGGCCGGCCCGGCCGGGAAGAAAACACCGTTCCCGGAAATGCTGAAGGCCCAGTTCAACATACTTCCGGTGCTGTTCGTCTTCTTCGTGGTTATCGTCGGCATCTACGCCGGCTGGGCGAACCCGACCGAGGCCGCCTCGATCGGCGCCGCCGCCTGCGGCCTGATCGCGCTGATTACCGGCGGCATGCGCGGTCGCGGCTTCGTGCAAAGCATCTACGGCACGGCCCACACCACCGGCATGATCTTCATGGTGCTTATCGGCGCCGACCTGCTCAACTCCTCGCTGGCGCTGTCGCAGATGCCGGCCGAGCTGGCCGCCTGGGTGCAGGGCAGCGGCCTGTCGCCGCTGCTGATCCTGTTCTCCATCCTGGTCATCTACATCCTG
>JAVBSG010000078.1:0-4044 GCA_031547245.1 Propionivibrio sp. | reverse complement strand
AGGCGTGGCCCCTGCGTGTCTGTGCGACCCAGGCGAGCGGTGGCTTCGTTTCCTTGTCCTTCTGCCAGCGGATACGGTAGTCCAGATCGAATGGCTGCAGCGGCGCCGGCGCTTTGTCGGGGATCCAGTAGGCGACGATGTTGTCGTTGGTTTCATCCGGCGTCGGAATCTGCACGAGCTCCACACGGCCGCGCCCCCAGGCGCTCTTCGGCTCCACCCATGCGCTCGGGCGTTTCTCGTAGCGCGACTCCAGATCCTGATACGCGGAAAAATCGCGGCCGCGCTGCATCAGGCCGAATCCCGCCAGGCTGTCGAGAGTAAATGACGTGACGAGCAGGCGCTGCGGATTCTGTAGCGGCCGCCAGATCCATTCGCCGCTTCCCGATTGAATCGACAGCCCGTCCGAATCATGCACCTGCGGGCGGAAATCCTCGTAGGGCGGCCGCCTGTCGGCGCCGAAGAAATACATACTGGTCAGCGGCGCGACACCGAGTTTGTCGACATCCTTGCGGAGAAAAATACGCGCCTTGACATCGGTAATGGTCTCCGCCCCGGGGACGATGACGAAGCGGTAGGCCCCCGTGACGCGCGGCGAATCGAGCAACGCATATATGGTCAGTTCCCTGGCTTGCGGATTTGGGCGAACGAGCCAGAAACGCACGAAACGCGGAAACTCCTCGCCGGAGGCCAGCGCGGTATCGACGGCCAGACCGCGCGCCGACAGTCCGTAGAGCTGATCCTTCCCAACGGCGCGGAAATAGCTCGCCCCGAGGAATACCGCAACTTCATCCTTGTATTTGCCGGTGTTGATCGGATAGTGGATGCGGAATCCCGAGAAACCGAGGCCGCCCGAATCCTTCGGCGGCGCATTTTTGCCGTAGTCGAACTGGTCCGGGGAAAACTGTATGTCATGAACTCCGTCGGCGCGGACCTCGCTGATGCGCACGGGGCGGTCGAAAAAGAAACCCTGGTGGAAAAACATGGCTTCGAAGGGCAATCTGGCGTCGCGCCACAGAGCCTTCTCGGGTTTGAAACGGATATCGCGGAACTGGTCATAGGTCAAGGACTGCAGTTCCCTGGGCAATTTGACCGGTGCCTCCTTGAAAGGCTGCTTCGCGAGCTTCTGCGCCTGCCGCGCAACGTCGCCAAAGTCGAAAGTCTGCGCAAAGGCAAGGTTGGAAAACGTTGCGTAAAAAAACAAAATGAGCGCTGCCCAAAACGGTTGCCCGAGATATCGGCGCGGCATCGAAGAAAAAATGTTTCGGCAGCCTCCGAAAAAGATCGTGTACTCCATGAATCTCCTCAAATATTGCCTCTTCCCCAGGCAACCGCTCTGAAAAGACAGAATCACGACCGCGGTGTTCCGGATTTTTCCGGAGGACGGGTTGGCCTGGAGTATTTCGGGAAAACGCGTAGCCTGACACAACGCTGCTACGGCTTTTTATCGAACGCACTATTCCCACAATAGTGGAAGGGTCGACAAATATAGTTTAGCAAAAGTTCATGACGGCACATTCGGCACGGCTTTTCCCATTACTGTCAATCCTGTGGGTGCTCCCTGACGCGGCTGACCAGTTGCGTGGGATTGACGAACCGCAGAGCCATCAGCAGGAAGATGAGCGTCAGCACCATGTATACCATGGCCATGGCGTCGACCGATTGCGGAGCGCGCACTCCCGCGGCGAATACCGCGTAATACAGCGCAACCACCAGCGTCTGCGAGTCCGGACCGGCGGTCAGGAAAGTCAGCTCAAACATGGCGATGGTTCGCACCAGCACCAGCAGCGAAGCGGCCAGAATACCCGGCCCGAGCAACGGCACCATGACGTGTCGGAACATGCGTCCCGTACCGGCGCCAAAAACCCGAGCAGCCGATTCGAGATTCTCGTCGATCTGTTCGATGAACGGCGTCATGACCAGGATGACGAAAGGCAGCGATGGAATCATGTTGGCCAGAATCACGCCGGTCAGCGTGCCGGCCAGATGTACCTGGTACATCACGGTGGCCAGTGGAATGCCGTAGGTGACCGGCGGCACCATCAGCGGCAGCAGAAACAGCAGCAGCACGGCTTTTTTACCGATGAACTGCCGCCGCGCCAGTGCGTAGGCCGCAGGCACGCCGACCAGGACGGACAGCACAACGACGGCGATCACCACCTGCCCGGTAACCAATAACACGGAGCGCAGTTGAAACTCATTCCACGCCGAGTCGTACCAGTGCAGCGTGAAACCCTGCGGCAGCCAACCGCCGAACCAGCGCCGGCCGAAGGAGTTCACCGCCACCGCGAGGATGATCAACAGCACGTTGAGAACGAAAAAGGCTATCAGCAGCTGGATGATCAGATTCCACAGCCTGGCCGGGATGCGCGCACGGCCGGATCGATCCGCGTTCATGCGCCCTTCCCTCCCGTTGCCGGGCCGCGGTAAAACAGGCCGCGCAGGGCCAGCACGGCGGCGACCACGATCAGCTGAGCGAAACCCATGATCATGGCGATGGCCGAGGCCAGCGAATAGTCGTATTGTTCGAAGGCCGCTTCGTAGGCGGCGATGGAGATGACGCGCGTCGGCCCCGCAGGCGAACCCAGCAGCACGGCGGAAGGAAACACCGAAAACGCCTGCACGAAGGCCAGGCAGAACGCCATCGCCAGCCCCGGCATGAGCAGCGGCAGGTAGATGCGCCGGAACTGTTCCCAGGGCGATGCGCCGAGCGAGGCTGCCGCGCGCGCCAGTACCGGGTCGATGCCGGTGATGTACGAGAGGATCAGCAGGAAAACGAAAGGAAATCCCGAAATGACGAGCGAGATCATCACCCCGGCGAAATTATGCGTGAGCCGGATCGGCCCGTCGTACAAGTGCAGCAGTTGCAGGGCTTGCGACAGCCAGCCGCGCGGACCGAAATAGGTCAGCATGCCGTCGGCGATCAGAACAGTTCCGAGGGCCACGGGAACGACGAGAATCGTCGTGATCAGTTTCTGGTAACGCGATTTCCTGCGCATCATGAAGGCAATTGGCAACGCCAGCGCAATGTTGAAAATGGTCGTCGGCAGCGCCAGTTTCAGCGTCGTGCCGATGGTCGGCCACAGGTTTCCGGTACTGAAGAATTTGACGTAATTCGCCAGCCAGCCGCCCTCCAGCGGATTGAATGAAAGCGCCAGGCCATAGATGAACGGGTAAACGAATACCATAAGCATGAACAGCGCCGCGGGCAGCAGCAACAGCAGCGTCCGGTCGAAACGCCGGACCGGCAGCGAGGCGGCACGAACCGTGGTCATCGCCGTCCTCCCTTCAGTGTGGATCCGGATAAACGAGCACGCGGTCCGGCGAAACGCCGAGGCGGATGCTGTCCCCAGCCTTCAACCCGGTTACCGTGCGCAGGTGCAGCGGCTGCCCGGAGTCGGTCACGACGTTGACCTGCGAATGATGGCCGCAGTATTCGACGTTCCTGACGGTCGCTTCGAACAGATTCTCCCCGCCTTCGGCGCCCACCGTGAAATCCTCGGGGCGGACGGCGGCGCAGACGCACGGCCCGTCGAGCGCCTGTTGTATCGTGCCGGTCAGGGCAAAGCCGTTGCTGCGCAGGAACGCGCGCCCGTTTTGCGGGGATTCGGCCAGGTACATGGCAAACACGTTGCGATAGCCCATGAAGCGGGCGACATCGATATTGGCCGGCCGTCCATAAACCGCCTCCGGCGTAGCCACCTGCTGCGTGGCGCCGTCCTTCAACACGACGATGCGGTCGGCCAGCGACAGCGCCTCGTCCTGATCGTGCGTGACGTAGATGGTCGAGCGGCCCAGCTCCTGGTGGATGCGCCGGATTTCCGAGCGCATCTCCAGGCGCAGCTTGGCGTCGAGATTCGACAGCGGTTCGTCCATCAGGATCAGCGGCGGCTCGATGACGATGGCGCGGGCGATCGCCACGCGCTGCTGCTGGCCTCCAGAAAGCTGGCCGGGCAATTTGCTTTCCTGCCCGACAAGCTGAACGAGTGCCAGCGCCTTCTCGACGCGCCGGGCGATCTCGGCCTTCGGCACGCGGCGCATGAGCAG
>JAVBSG010000160.1:0-12122 GCA_031547245.1 Propionivibrio sp. | reverse complement strand
GCCCCGCCGCTCGTGGCCTTTCTGGTTGCGGCGCCGGAGGAAAAAGCGCAGCCTTCGGCGCCTGCGGCCGCTGTCACGGCGCCTGCGCCGGCTCAGGTAAAGCGCGTCAGGCCGGAACCGCCGCCGCGAAGCAAAAAAGCCGAACGGAAAATAACCGTTGCCGAGAGTCATGCACCAAAAACGCCGCTCCACCCGGTTCTCGAGCCGGCTTCCGAGCCCGCCTCCAAGTCTGTTTCCGAGCCCGAACCGACCGGTGTCCCCAACGACTCGCCACACCCCCCGGTGCCGGCCGGTTCCGCACCGGTAACGAAACCTGCGGACGGTAAAGCGGGCGCGGCCGCCGGCAGCCGGCACGCAGGGGACGCCGCGGCAGGGCAGAAGTCTTTCGGGCAGGAGGGCATGCGCGCCGACGACATCAGGACATATAAGGCGATGCTGGAGACGCAAACCAAGCGTTTCAAACGTTATCCTCCGCTGGCGAGGGAGCGCGGCTGGGAAGGCACCGTCAAGGTCGTTCTCGATTTCCAGCGTCATCTGCCGGAGCCCGCGGTCTACGTGGGCGGTTCAAGCAGCCGGAGCATGCTGGATGATCAGGCGCTGGAAATGGTCCGCCGGGCGGTGCAATCGGTCAGCATGCCGGAGCGGCTGCAGAAACAGGATTTCCGGATAAGCCTGTCCGTCAGATTCGATCTGCTGGACTAGCGCAATCCGCTAGATGGGCGACAGCGTCGTTTCGTGGAACGCGAAACTGCCGGCGTTGCGGTCGCCGAAATAGGCGCGCAGGCACAGCTTGACGCTACGGAAAGCCAGATCGTCCCAGGGAATGTCGTTCTCGTCCATGAGCATGGTTTCCAGGCTTTCCTCTCCAGCGCCGAAGCCATCGTCAAGCATTTTCCCCCGGTAGAACAGGTGAACCTGTTCGATATGCGGAATGTTGACGAGGCAGAACAGCTGGCTGATGTCGACGCGGGCGCATGCTTCCTCCAGGGTTTCGCGCGCGGCGGCCTGGGCTGTCGACTCGCCATTTTCCATGAAGCCGGCAGGCAGCGTCCACAATCCGTAACGCGGTTCGATGGCGCGGCGGCAGAGCAGGATGCGGCCTTCCCATTCGGCGATGCAGCCGATGACCAGCTTGGGGTTCTGGTAATGGATCTCGCCGCATTGGCAGCAAACGTGCCTGACGCGGTTGTCGCCTTCGGGGATGCGCAGTTCGACTTTCGCCCCGCATTTGGTGCAATAGTTCATTTTAGGTAGCGGACTCTATGGGTCGATTCTATCCGATTGGTGATTTTTTCGGCATAAATGCCGTATCGGCGTCTCCGGAAAGAATGAAATGGGGGTTCTTTTATATCCCGTTGCGGATCATCCCGTTACAATACCGCCAAAATGTCGTTCAAGGCCACGCGTGAGATGCGCGGCATGACTTGGAGGGTTGAATGTTTCTTATCATCGGCTACATCATCATTCTGGCGGCGTCGTTCGGGACGTATGCCGTTCATGGCAGCCTGGCGGCGCTGTGGGTGCCGATGGAGTATCTGGCCATCTTCGGCCTGGCCACTGGCGCCTTCGTGGCGGCGAACAACATCCATGTCATCAAGGCGACCATCGGGGCGCTGCCGGGCATTTTCAAGGGCGCCAAATATAACAAGGCGGCCTACGTTGATCTGCTGGCCATGCTGTTCGAGATTCTGGCCAAAGTGCGCAAGGAAGGCCTGATGTCGATCGAGAACGACGTCGAAAACCCCCACGACAGCCCCATTTTCAGCAAGTATCCATCGATCACGCACGATCACCATGTGGTCGAATTCCTCACCGATTATCTTCGCATGATGGTGGGCGGCAATCTCAATGCCATGGAAATCGAAAACCTGATGGACATGGAGATCGAAACGCATCACCATGAAATCGAAGTGCCCGGGCACACCATGGCCAAATCCGCCGACGCGCTGCCGGCCTTCGGTATCGTCGTGGCGGTCATGGGCGTGGTCAACGTCATGGGCTCCGTGGGCGAGCCGCCGGCCGTGCTGGGTAAGATGATCGGCGGTGCGCTGGTCGGCACCTTCCTGGGTATTCTCCTCTCGTACGGCTTCGTTTCTCCGATCGCCTCCCTGCTCGAGCAGAAGGCGCAGGAGGGGTCGAAAATCTATCAGGTGATCAAGGTCGTTCTGCTGGCTTCGATGTCGGGCTACGCGCCGCAGGTAGCCGTCGAGTTCGGGCGCAAGGTGCTGTCCTCTTCCGACCGTCCGACGTTCGCCGAACTGGAAGCCGAACTCAAATCGCGCAAAGGCAAATGACATTCCATCCAAACGGGGATTCTGAATGAGCGAAGAAGTCCGCCCGGTCGTCGTCAAACGCATCAAGAAAGGCGGCGGCGGGCATCATGGCGGCGCGTGGAAACTGGCCTATGCCGATTTCGTGACGGCAATGATGGCGTTTTTCCTGCTGATGTGGCTTCTCGGGTCTACGGCGAACGGCGATCTCAAGGGCATCGCCGAGTATTTCCAGAATCCGCTGAAAGTCAGCATGTCCGGCGGTTCGGGCGCCGGCGACGCGACCAGCATCCTCAACGGAGGCGGCAAGGATCTCTCACGGAGTTCCGGGCAGGCCAAGCGCGACGGCGGGGATTCGAACCAGCTGAAAGCCACGACCTCCAAGGATGTCAGCACCGAGGAACTGCGCAAGGAATTCGAGCGGCGCGAGAAGATTACGTTGAATGAGCTCAAGGGCAATATCGAAAAACTGATCGAAGCCAATGTCACGTTGAGCCAGTTCAAGAGCCAGTTGCTGATGGACGTGACCTCGGAAGGATTGAGGATCCAGATCATCGACGAAAAAAACCGCCCGATGTTCGATTCCAGCAGCGCCGAGTTGAAACCCTATTCCAGGGAAATCCTGCGGGAGATCGGCCATGCCCTCAATGCCGTGACGAACCGGGTCAGCATCTCGGGCCATACCGATGCGGCGCAGTTCAGCGGCGGGGAAAGGGGCTTTTCCAACTGGGAGTTGTCCGCCAACCGGGCCAACGCATCGCGCCGGGAAATGATTGGCGGAGGGATGGAGGAAAGCAAGGTGCTGCGGGTCGTCGGCATGTCGTCGATGGTTCTGTTCAACAAGAACGATCCGCTTAGCCCCGCAAACCGGCGCATCAGCATCGTCGTTCTGAACAAACGGACGGCGGACGCCATTTTGCATGAAGATGAAAGTTCGGCAACAATGAATATCGACAGCAATGTGGATCCGGGGTCGCAAACGGAGCCAGGTGGGTAATTAATACGTTTGCGGGGCGTCGTTGCTTTGTTCGGAATCTGCGATCGAGGTGATTTGTGATTGATAATAATCTGTTATGGCCGGCGCCGCCGGCTTTGCGTGAGGCGGGAGCGCGGGAGTTCGCATTTACCGCGGAGGATTTCGACCGGATCCGCAAAATGATCCATGCGCACGCCGGGATTTCCCTTTCGGAGACCAAGCAGGATATGGTCTACAGCCGGCTGGCCAGGCGCTTGCGCGAGACGCGCTCGAAATCGTTCAAGGATTATCTGGCGCTGCTCGATCGCGGCGACAAAGGCGAGTGGGAAAAATTCGTCAATTCGCTGACGACGAATCTCACCTCTTTTTTCCGCGAGCCGCATCACTTCCCCATCCTGAGCGAGCATTTGAAAAGGCTCTACGGGCAGCGGCGCTCCCCGCTGCGGATCTGGTGCTGCGCCTCATCGACCGGCGAGGAACCGTATAGCATTGCGATGACAGCCGTGGAGACTTTCGACAGCTTCAATGCGCCGGTGTCCATTCTGGCATCGGACCTGGATACCAGCGTTCTGGATATTGCCGCCAAGGGCGTCTATGCCCATGAACAGGCCGAAAGGCTTTCGGCAGAGCGCCTGCGGCGTTTCTTCGTGAAAGGCATGGAAGGGGAAGGCAGCGCTTTCACCGTGCGGCCGGAACTGCGGCGCCTGGTGAGCTTCCGGCGGCTGAATCTTCTGGAGCCCCGGTGGAATGTGCTGGGACCCCTCGACGTGATTTTTTGCCGCAACGTCATGATCTACTTCGACAAGCCGACGCAGCACAGAATCCTGACGCGGTTCGCGCCGCTGATGAGCGATGACGGGCTTCTTTTCGCCGGGCATTCGGAGAGTTTCCTGCATTCGGCCGACCTGTTCAGCTCGCTGGGGAAAACGGTGTATGAACTGACGCGCAGGAATCGCTGATTTGAACAGACAGATTGGCGGCGATCCGGGGGCGGGTGCCAGGGCGGTTACCCGCGGCAGCCGGATCATTTTCGTTGGGGCATCGACGGGCGGAACGGAGGCGGTCAAGACGTTTTTGCTGGGAATGCCCAAGGATTGCCCGCCGATCATGATCGTGCAGCATATGCCGGAATCCTTTACCGGGTCTTTTGCCGCGCGGCTGGACGGGTTATGCCAGCCCACGGTCGTCGAAGCGCGGGGCGGGGAAACGCTGGCGAGGGGAACCGCCTATGTGGCGCCGGGGCACTCGCATATGGTGATACGGCGGAGCGGCATCAATTACATGATCGCGTTGTTGAAGGCCCCGCCGGTGAATCGCCACCGTCCCTCGGTCGATGTGCTGTTCGACTCCGCGGCAGAAGAAGTCGGCGCGTCGGCCATCGGCGTCATCCTGACGGGCATGGGCAAGGACGGCGCAGCCGGCTTGCTGCGCATGAGACGGGCCGGGGCGCGGACTTTCGGGCAGGATGAGGCGAGTTGCGTCGTTTATGGGATGCCCCGGGAAGCGGCTGTGATCGGGGCGGTCGAGGTGGCCGCCGGTATCGGTGAGCTGGCAAGGCTGGTTTTGGGGGTAGTCGGCAGAACGGAGTGAAGGGGCGGATGCTCCCGCCGCCGTAGAGGAATATGATGCTGAACTGGATTGGCGCGCCGATGCTCAAGCCGATAATCCGGATCGGAAATCATGCTAAATGTTTCCTGTCTGCCTGCCGTTGTTGGTAGTTGGTGGTGAAACATCGAGTGTTCCATTAAGATGGGAGAACGTGGCTTCAAGGTTTGTCAGCCAACGAAGAGGATGAGGGTATGTCTGAGTTGTTAAAAAGCGTCGATGCGCGCACCAAGCTTGCCGGCACCAACAAGCTGGAGATACTGCTATTCACTTTGGGTCCGCACTCGGTTACCGGGCGGCGCGAGACCTTCGGCATCAACGTGTTCAAGGTCCGCGAGGTGATGCGGACGCCGGCCATCACCGCCGCGCCAGAAATGCCCGACGCGGTGGAAGGAATGGTCAGCCTGCGGGGCGCTCTCGTGCCGGTGATCGATCTGGCGCACTATGCCCGCGTATCTCCCGATTCCCCTCGGTCGATCATGATCGTCACGGAATATGCCGGCCATACCCAGGGTTTTCTGGTCGAGGCCGTGGATACGATTCTGCGCCTGGACTGGAGCCAGATGAAGGTTCCGCCGGAAATGCTGCTGGCCGAGATGGGCGGGCTGGTAACTGCAGTGACCGAGTTGGCCGATGGCCGGCTGGTGATGATGCTCGACGTCGAAAAAGTCCTCTCCGAGACCGGGAAGTACGACGACGATGCCATCTATCAGAATATCGAACCGCTCAACGATCCTTCGCTGACCGTGTTTTTCGCCGACGATTCCAGCGTGGCCCGCCGCCAGATCATTCGTACGCTCGAGGCGATGCATATAAAATATGTCGAAACCACCAACGGCCGCGCCGCGTGGGAGGAACTCGAGAGAATCGCCGCCTACGCGCAGGCGTCCAACCAGAACGTGAAGAATCTCGTCAGCCTGATCCTGACCGATGTCGAAATGCCCGAAATGGATGGATACATCCTGACGAAGAAAATCAAGACGGATCCGCGCTTTGCCGGAATTCCAGTCGTCATGCACTCGTCGTTGTCCGGCACATCCAATCAGCAGCTGGGAAGATCGGTCGGCGTCGACGAATACGTTCCCAAGCTCGAACCGCGCAAGCTTGCGGAAACGTTGTCACGGCGCCTGCTCGGATGAGAACGCTCCGTAAGCGGCCGGATAGATATAGTGGGGTATGGTGATGGGTACTGATCTGGTTGAAAAAAAGAATCTGCTAGACAGCGTTGATGCCAGGACCAGATTGGCGGGCTCCAACAAGATGGAGATCCTGCTTTTTTCCCTGGGCACCCGGGAGACGTTCGGGATCAATGTGTTCAAGGTGCGCGAGGTCGGGCGGGCGCCGCACATCACCCGGACGCCGAACATGCCCAAAGGGGTCGAGGGCCTGGTTTCGTTGCGAGGAAACGTCATCCCGGTTCTTTCCCTGGTGAGCTTCCTCGGGAATCGGAACGAGCACGCTTTCCCCGGCAAGACCATGATGGTTGCCGAGTATTCCAAGCGGACGCTGGGATTCCTGGTGCATGAGGTGGACCGCATCATCCGGGTCGACTGGGAAAAGATCCGTGCTCCGGAAAGCGTCCTTTCCGCCAATCAGGGCTTGATCACCGCCATCACCGAACTGGACAACGGCACGCTCGTGTCGCTGCTGGACGTCGAGCAGATTCTGTCCAACGCCTTCGGCGAGGCGGTTATCGTAGACATGCCGAAAGCCGGGCTTCCTGAAGACACGGGCATCTTTTTCGTGGATGATTCCGTCGTGGCGCGCAAGCGGATTGCCGAAGTGCTGGATATGCAGGGAATCAAACACAAGCATGCCACGAACGGGGCCGAAGCCTGGGCGCGCTTGCAGGGGCTTGCGGCGCATGCTAAACAGACGGGTGTCCCGTTGCGCAACGAGGTCAGTCTGATACTCGTGGATGCCGAGATGCCCGAGATGGACGGCTACGTGCTGACCAAGCACATCAAGGCCGATGCCCGTTTCGATGGAATTCCGGTTGTCATGCATTCGTCGTTGTCGTCGGAGGCCAACCGGGCGATGGGGCGCTCCGTCGGCGTGGATGCTTATGTAGCGAAATTCGATGCAGAGATTCTGGCTGACACGTTGCGCCAGATGCTGGAGCGATAAGAAGATCTAGGAGTAAGCGAATGGCAGATCCGAAATTGAGAATTCTTGTTGTCGACGACTTTTCGACGATGCGGCGAATCGTCAGGAATCTTCTCAAGGAGTTGGGTTATACCAATGTAGATGAGGCGGAAGACGGCGTGGTGGCCTTGCAGAAGTTGAACGTGGGGGGGTACGAGTTCGTGATTACGGACTGGAATATGCCGAATATGGACGGCCTTCAACTGCTGCAGTCCATTCGCTCGGCGCCGGCCTTGTCGAAACTGCCGGTGCTGATGATCACGGCGGAAGCGAAAAAGGACAACATCATTGCCGCTGCCCAGGCGGGGGCAAGCGGCTACATCGTGAAACCCTTTACGGCGGCGACCCTGGCGGAGAAGTTGCAGAAAATCTTTGACAAGCTGGGTATGTGACATGGACGAAGTGAACACTCACGGTGATTCGAGCGAACTTGAAGCCTTGTTCGATAGCATCGCTGCCGGTGTCGCTCATTCCGTTGTGCCGCCCGCTGTCCTGCCCATTTCCGAGGAGGATTCGCCTGCCGCCCGCGCGGAAGATGGCAGCGGGCAGGAGGCGGATTCCGAGGAGCTTCAGGATCTGTTCGATTCGGTTGCGCAGACGAGTTGGACTCCGGCTGCGGCAGCCGGGGCCGTTGCCGCCGGGCCGGCGGATGCCGGCGGGAATGCCGACGCCGAATGGTCCGGCCAGAAAAAAGTGTTCGACCAGGTTGGCCAGATGGTCCGGCAACTGCACGAGACGCTCAGGGCTCTGGGCTACGACAGGGTGATTCAGAACACCGTCAATGCCATCCCGGACGCCAGGGACCGCCTGTCCTACATCTCCAATCTGACCGAACAGGCCGCCTCGCGGGTTCTGAACGCGACGGACGTGGCCACGCCTCTTCAGGATGAGCTGGAAGAGGGGGCTGCGCTGCTGGCGGAAAAATGGGATATGTTGTATGCCAACAGGATGGGTGTCGATGATTTCAAACTGCTGGCGAACGACACGCGGGAATTTCTCCGGACATCCGTTCCGCGGAAAGCGCACGAAACCAAGGACCAGCTGCTCGAGATCATGATGGCCCAGGATTTTCAGGATCTGACGGGCCAGGTCATCAAAAAGCTTATCGTCCTGGCGCAAAGTTTCGAGTCGCAACTCATGGACGTGCTTATCGAAGCGATGCCAGGGGAAAAGAGGACAGAATCGGTGAATTCCATGCTTAATGGCCCAGTGATCAACGCCAACGGGCGCACGGACGTGGTGGCGGACCAGAAGCAGGTCGACGACCTGCTCGACAGTTTAGGCTTTTAGGGGAATTGACATGAGCGACTTTTCCGGAATGGAAGACCTCCTGAAGGATTTCCTGCAAGAAGCCAGCGATTTGCTCTCCGATGTGGACAACAAACTTGTCGACCTTGAAAAGAATCCGAACGATCGCCGGCTGTTGAACGACATTTTTCGCGGATTCCACACCATCAAGGGCGGCGCCGGATTTCTCAATGCGACCGAGCTGGTGGCGCTATGCCATCTTACCGAAAACCTTTTCGACAAGCTCCGCAACGCCGAAATCGTCCTGACCACGGAGTTGATGGACACCATCATGGCGGCAACGCAGGGCGTCAATGCCATGTTCGGCGAGTTGGGGCAGATGATCCAGCCGCATCCCGCGCCGCCGGAAGTCATCAGCGCATTGAAAGCGGCGCTGCAAAGCGGCAAGGGTCCCAACGTCGTGCAAGAGGTGATCCTGGACTCGCCCGAGGCTATTCACGACGAAGTGGCCGAGATCCTTGCCGATCCGGAGCCTTTGCCGGATGCGCCGGACGTATCTGAAACAGGCGGCCCGGATTGGCGGGCGCTGCATTCGGCGATCACGGGAAGCGTGGAGCAGCCCCCGCAATCCTCCCGGCCTGCGGCCGAGGCGGCGGCGATCGTTCCGGCCAAGAAGGTTGCCGGCGTGGAAATTCCCCAGGGCGGAGCCGTCGCCGCGGATTCGCAGATCGCCCCGCATTTTCCGCCGGAAGGCCGGCGCGCTACCGACAGGCCGGGCTATATCGGTTCCGGTGCGGTATCGGGACGGCGCGCCGAGGAGAGGAGCGCGGCCAAGGAGTCCACGATCCGGGTGGATACGGCGCGCCTGGACCAGGTGTTGAACCTGACTGGCGAAATCGGCCTGACCAAGAACCGCCTGACCAGCCTGCGTGCGGATATCCTGGCCGGGAAAAACGATGCGGAAACCCTGCATGCGCTTGATCAGGCCGTAAGCCAGCTCGATCTGCTGGTGTCGGACCTGCAGAACTCGGTCATGAAAACGCGGATGCAGCCGATCGGCCGGCTGTTCCAGAAATACCCCAGAATCGCCCGCGATCTGGCCAGGCAACTTGGCAAGGATGTCGAACTGGTTCTGGCCGGCGAGGAAACCGAGGTCGACAAGACGATGATCGAGGATCTGGCGGATCCTCTCGTGCATCTCGTGCGCAACGCGGTGGACCACGGCGTGGAGCAGCCGGAAGAGCGCCTGATTGCCGGCAAGCCGCCGAAGAGCGTCATACGCCTCGAAGCACGCCAGGAGGGAGACCATATCATTCTGGCCATCGCCGACGACGGGCGCGGCATGAGCCCGGAGCGCATACGGATGAAGGCCGTCGAAAAGGGCCTGATCCGGGAGGAGGAAGCCAATACCCTGGATGACCGGCAAAGCCTGAATCTGATCTTCCTGCCGGGCTTTTCGACGGTGACGCAGGCTTCCGCCGTTTCCGGCCGCGGGGTGGGAATGGATGTGGTCAAAACCAACATCCAGAAACTCAACGGCTCAGTCGAAATCCGTTCCGAGCAGGGCAAGGGCTCTGTTTTCATCATTTCCCTGCCGCTGACGCTGGCGATTCTTCCGGTGCTGCTCGTGCTGCTCGGCGAGCAGCCCTTTGCCCTGCCGCTGTCGATGGTTCGCGAGATCCTGCCGATCGAAAAGGAAAAAATGCAGGAAGTCGGCGGCAAGGAAACGCTGGTCGTGCGCGGCGAAATCCTGCCGGTGGTTGCCTTGTCGAGGCTGCTGGGCTGGCCGCAACTGTCGACGCCCGAATACGGCGTCCTGATGCAGACGCCGGAACGCAGTTTCATCCTCGCCGTAGACAGCTTTGCCGGGCGCGACGATGCCGTGATCAAGTCACTTGACGATTTCCGACCGCGCGGCGTCGCCGGCGTCACCACCCTGTCGAACGGACAGATCGTCCTCATCCTCGACATGAAAGAACTCCTGGCCGATCTGGATTCGCATATCGGCGGCGATCCGGCTGTAAAACAAGTGGATGTGCTCATGCTTCCTGGGTAATTTGTAAATAAAACAATGGCTTAATTCCGGGGAGGGGTGCCTCCCCGTTTTTTTTGCCATTTACATCGTTGTTGCAATCGTGCGACTATCCAAGAAACAGCGTAAATAGAATCATCTACCTCTTTATTTTTTAAAGTTTTTTTATATAATAACAACTAATTAACTGGAAGCCGCCGATGGCTGAAGACAGCGATCTCGAAAAAACTGAACCTGCGTCGTCACGACGACTGGAACAGGCACGCGAGGAAGGGCAGGTTCCCCGATCGCGGGAGGTCGGCGCTTTTCTGGTCCTGCTGGTGGCGGCCAGTTCCTTCTGGATGATGGGGGGCTGGATGATGCATCGCACGGCGTCGATTGTCCGGCAAGGGCTTTCGTTCGACGAGAAAGCGCTGAGCGATCCCTTGCTGATTCTGCCGCGCCTGGCGAATAGCGCCCTGGAGGCCTTGTTCACGCTTATCCCCCTGGCCGGGGCGCTGATAGCGGCGGCCCTCATTGCGCCGTTTTTCCTCGGCAGCTGGAATTTTTCCTCCAAGGCGCTGACGCCCGACTTAAAGCGCCTGGATCCGCTCAAAGGCTTAGGAAGGCTCCTCTCGTGGTCGGGGCTTGCCGAATTGGTGAAAAGTATCGCCAAGGCCACGCTGGTCGGCGGCGTTGCCGTCGTCGTCCTGTGGGGAGAGCGCGGCGAGATTCTGGCGCTGTTCGGCGTGACGGTGGATGTTGGCCTGGCCAATGCCGGGCGCCTGATCAATTACAGTTTCCTGATGATTGTCCTGTCCATGATCGCCATCGTGGCGCTCGATGTGCCGTTCCAGCTCTGGCAATTCCACAAGCGGCTGAAAATGACCAAGGAAGAGGTCAGGCAGGAGCACAAGGAGATGGAAGGCAGCCCGGAAGTGAAAGGGCGTATCCGGAGCCTGCAGCGCGAGGCGGCTCGCCGCCGGATGATGAGCGCCGTTCCCACGGCCGATGTCATCGTCACCAACCCGACGCATTTTGCTGTGGCGCTGGCCTACAAGAGCGGCATGGGGGCGCCGAAAGTCCTGGCCAAGGGCATGGGCGAGGTTGCGAAGAAGATCCGGGAGATCGGCGCGGAACATGGCGTGCCGATGCTCGAAGCGCCGCCGCTTGCGCGCGCCCTGTTCCGGCACGTCGAGCTGGACCAGGAAATCCCGTCGGCGCTCTATTCCGCCGTGGCCGAGGTCCTGGCCTACGTATATCAGTTGGCGGCGTGGCGCCGGACGGGAGGCAGCTATCCCATGCCGCCGCGCGATATCCCCGTTCCCCCGGAATGGGTCCCCGAGGTGGTAAATGGCTAGCGCCAGCATGACGCTGCAGAATTTCCTCGGGCGCATCGGGCTGCAGCAGCTCGCCGGGCCGCTCCTGATCATGCTTGTGCTGTCCATGATGGTGCTGCCGCTGCCGCCGTTCCTGCTGGACATATTCTTCACTTTCAATATCGCGATCTCGGTCATCGTCATGCTGGTGGCGATCAACGTGATGAAGCCGCTCGATTTTTCCGTTTTTCCCACCGTGCTGCTGATCACGACGCTGCTGCGCCTGTCGCTCAACGTGGCTTCGACCCGCGTGGTCCTGCTTGAAGGACATACCGGTCCGGGAGCGGCAGGGCAGGTGATCGATGCCTTCGGCCATTTTCTCGTCGGCGGAAATTTCGCCATCGGCATCGTCGTGTTCACCATCCTGGTGATCATCAATTTCGTGGTGATCACCAAAGGCGCCGGCCGCGTGGCCGAAGTGGCCGCGCGGTTCACGCTCGATGCCATGCCCGGCAAGCAGATGGCGATCGATGCCGACCTCAATGCCG
>JAVBSG010000031.1:0-10637 GCA_031547245.1 Propionivibrio sp. | reverse complement strand
CGGTTTTTTTACGCCTGTTCTTGGCTTGGCGTTATATCGTCTCGGCAGCCTTCGGGTTCATCAAAAACGCTCTCGCCATAACAAGAGTTGCTTGCGGTGTCGTATTCAACTGAGAAAAACGAATTTCGCAGGGACGACTATTTATGGTTGTCGGGCTGTTTATCGCACAGTACCTGATCGGGGCTCTGTTTCTCGATTTGCGGACCTTTTGGGGCATTCATCCAAGAGATGTCTGGGGCGTGATAAGTTTGTTGGGGTACGGCATCGTATTCAGCGCTTCGCTCATCTACAAGAACATGAGCTACCGGGCGCTTTTTCACTCTTCACCGGTTTCTGTTGCCGCCACCTTGGGCGTGCTGACGCTGCCGGTTTTATTGGTTATTCCAGGCATCATGATGACGGTGTGGACCATTGACGCGGTTCTGCAGTGGGCGTTTCCGCTTTCACACTGGCACCAGGCAATGTTTGAGAGAATGATGTCGAATGGGGTTGCATCGGTGATTGCGGTTTGCGTCCTGGCGCCTTTTCTTGAGGAAATGCTGTTTAGAGGCGTCATCTTGCGAAGCTTCCTCTGCCAGTACCGCCCGTTGACCGCGATCCTTGTTTCAGCCGCCATATTCGCCGCGGCTCACATGAATATCTATCAGTTTCCCGTAGCTTTTGGTGTTGGAGTTTTGTCGGGGTGGCTATATGCGTGTACCCGCTCGTTGTGGCCATGCATCTTGCTACATGCCGCCTACAACTCCACTGTCACCTGGCTGTATTTCTCGTCGGACTCAATTCAGATTGATGCTGCCTGGCAACCGCCCATATTTTTGTGGATTGGGGCCTTCATCCTGGCCTTTATCGGCACTTCGTTTCTTCGGCGCTTTCTCTCTTTATCGACGCCGGCAGACGATATTTTTCCCGGCAGGCCGCCTCATTCGCCCGAGCAGTAATTCGCTGTCGGCATGCCGGCGAATTTCGCGATCAAGTTGTATTCGAAAATCTTGAACCGCGTGCCTTTTTCGACGGCGGCCTCGTATGCCGCTGCTATCAGGTCGCCCGCCGGTGAGCGGGCGCCATTCGAATCGACGGTATCTTCCGGGCCATAGGTTTTTCCGTCAAGAAGGAATACCGGCCGGCCGGATGCTTCGCCGTCGTTCGTCAAAACGCCATTGGCTATGTCGATGCGCATTTCTATGCCTCTCGAGGTTGTTTGGTTTGACCGAAGGTTTCACTCAGGACGATAGCACATTAGTCTACGGCGGCCTTTCACGTTCCGGTCGCGTGTTTTCAGCGAACACGCCGGGCGCCGCCGGAAACGCAACGACCGAGTTCGGCGGCCGCGGATGGAACCTATTACGGGTAGGAAGCGCCAAAGCCGGAAAGGAGGAATCTTATGTACAAGCATATTCTTGTTCCTACCGATGGCTCCGAGCGTTCCCGCAATACCGTCCGTCGAGCCCTGTCGTTTGCCAAAGAAGCGCAGGCCAGAGTTACTGCCATTTACGCGAAGCCGCGGTATCCGACGACGTATTATGGCGAAGGCGTCCATATCGATACGATCACGCTGGACAAATTCGAAAAGCTGACCGAGGAGCATGCCGAAGAGGTTCTCTCCTTCGTCGAAAATCTGTGCCGGGAAGAAGGGGTTCCCTGTGCGGCAATGGCGCTGGCCAACGATTTTCCCCATCTGGCCATTCTCGATGCCGCAAAACAATGCGGATGCGATCTGATTTTCATGGCTTCGCACGGGCGTAGCGAAATCACGACCTTGCTGCTGGGCAGCGAGACGCATAAGGTGCTTGCCCTCTCGACGATTCCCGTGCTGGTTTATCGTTCGCCGGAATAGCATTCGCGCTGGCCGGTACGTGTTGTCGCCGGTTTGATGGGATTTTGCCGCGAAACGGCGTTTTTATTCCGTTGAGATACAAAATTCTGGCGGGCGGCGGCGTTCCGCGCGGTTCGCTTTTCGGTATAGTTCATCCTGTTTCACGGCGGCGTTCCCGTTGCGGATCGAACGCCCTGTCGTGGAGGAATTTCCCGCGTTTTTGCCGCAGAGTGTCCGGCAGAGTTCATTGGCGTAAATGGGTAAGGGTTTCAGATGATTGTGAATGCATTGACGATTGCCGGTTCGGATTCGGGCGGCGGCGCCGGCATACAGGCCGATCTCAAGACGTTTTCGGCGCTCGGCGCTTACGGCGCTTCGGTGATTACCGCGCTGACGGCGCAGAACACGCAGGGCGTGCAGGGGGTGTTTCCCGTCGATGCCGCGTTTGTCGCCCGGCAGTGCGCATCCGTGTTCGACGACATCCGCTTCGACAGCGTGAAATGCGGGATGCTGGCGAACGCGGAGATCGTCAGCACTGTCGCGGGCAGCCTGTTGCGCTACAAGCCGCCTGTTTTCGTGCTCGACACCGTGATGGTGGCCAAGGGCGGCGACGCCCTGCTGGAACCGGAGGCAGTCACCGCCTTGCGCGCGGAGCTGCTGCCGCTGGCCAGCCTGCTGACGCCGAATCTGCCGGAAGCGGCGGCTTTGCTGCGGACGGAAGTCGCCGACAGCGAGGAGGCCATGCGCGAGCAGGGGCGCGCTCTGCTGGCGATGGGGGCGCAAGCGGTTTTGATGAAGGGCGGGCATCTCAAATCGGAAAACAGCCCGGATTGGCTGATTACCGCGTACGGCGAGCACCGGTTCGATTCGCCGCGCATTGCGACGCGCCATACGCACGGAACGGGGTGTACCTTGTCGGCGGCGCTGGCCGCGCTGCGGCCGCAGTGCGACAACTGGGTGCAGACCGTGGAAAGAGCCAAAGCGTGGTTGACCGGGGCGATCGAGAATGCGGAAAAACTCGATGTCGGACGCGGTGCTGGGCGTATCGGGCCGCTGCACCATTTTCACCGCTGGTGGAAATGAAGCCTTTATAGCCGCTCCGGGAAAATTTGTAGGTTATCGACAGTTCGCTGCCGTATCATGCGTACTGTTTTGTGTACGTTTTCGCACAAAGTCGTCTTGAATCGTGGCGGCGGGAAACCGGTGCGCGCCGCCGCGGATCTCTCAAGCGCACCGTGAAGACGAATAATTCGAAAGAAGCCCATGAACAGGGAACCGGGGATAGAGCAATCCGTGCTGATCGATCCGACGCAGGCGGAGTATTTATCGTCGCAGCAGGCCGGGGCGCTGTACGCACAACTCGACGGCGGCGTGATCTGGTTTGGTAAACGTCGGCTGCATAACCTGTGCCAGATCGCGCTGTTCGGTGCATTGGGATTCCTGGTTTTCTACCTCCCGACCCGTTTCAACCAGAAGGCCTCTGTCGAGTCCGTCGCGATGCTGATTTTTGTCTGCTGGGGCTTCGCGTACTATGCCCGGCGGCGTGTTCTGGCACGGTATGCCCAAGCGGCAGCGCTGCCCTGCAGGGTGGCGTTGACCGAAACGGGAATCGGTTTTCTCGAAGAGAACTGTGGCAGTTTCGTCAACTGGAAAGCCATCCGCGCGGTGGAGAACAGGCACGATGCCATCGTGCTCGTGCTGCGGAATTATTCCGTCATGCACCTGCCGCACCGCTGCTTCACGCAGCGCGAGGAGATCGAACGCTTCCTGGAGGCCGTCACGCAGGCGACCGGCCTGACGGCGGCAACGCAGAAGATGCCGTTGACGTTTTCCTTTGCGGATGATTCCAACATCATGGGTTCGTTGCGCGCGCTGTTGCGCAATATCTGGGCGGGGGTGCTGCTGACGTTGTTCATGCGCCGGGGCGGCGAATCTTTGCGCGCATCCGTGCCGCAGTATGTTCTGTTGATGGCGGTGGGGTTGCTGGTCCATTTCTGTTTCGATCTGAGCCGTGTCGGCCTCGACGGCGAATTCAACTGGAGCTCCTTGCCTTATATGCTGTGGGGAATCCCCGGCGTGCTGTTCTGCGCCTGGTTTGCGGCAAACGAATCGAATGCGCCGGAGCGGGCAGTGCCGTGTGCCGTGGCGATGGCCGCCATCGGCCTGTTCATTTCCGTGCTGATGCAGCTCTCGTATCTGCTGCCCTCATCGGTGTGGGACGGCGAATACGCTTACTACATCGTCGGCTGGCTGCCCGTGATCTGGTATGTCCTGGCGGTCCTGTTGGCATTGGTCCGTCTCGGCCCGATCCCCGCAAGCCGGTGGCCGGGAATATTCGCGGCTTTTCTGCTGATCATGTTTTTATCATATTCCGTCGGCCAGCACTCTTCGTATGCATCGCTGTGGCAGGAGCGGCGCGACAACAGCAAGTCCCAGGCGGACTGGACGCGCCAGCGGCAGGCTTCGAAGGAGGCCGTGCTCTATGCCCAGCCCGGATTGCTGGCCGATGCGCTGGAGAAGGTCGAACCGGGACGGCCCGGCGTCGCCGATCTTTTCCTGGTGGCTGTGGCCGGCTACGGCAGCCAGGATGTGTTCCCGCGCGAGGTGAAAAGCGTCTCGGAACTGTTCGCGCAGCGTTTTGATACCACCGGGCGCTCCGTCGAACTCATCAATAATCCGGATACCGTGCTCAAGCAGCCCATTGCCAGCGTCACGGCGCTGGAACGAACCCTGAATGCGGTGGGCGAGCGCATGAACCGGGACGAGGACGTGCTGTTCCTGTTCATGACTTCGCATGGCGCGGAAAAGGCTTTCAGCCTCCAGCTCTGGCCGTACAGGTTCGACGACCTGACTCCGGCGCGCCTGCGGCAGATGCTCGATGCAAGCCGCATCAAGAATCGCGTCATCGTCGTTTCCGCCTGCTATTCGGGCACTTTCGTCGAGCAACTGGCGGACGACGACACGCTGGTGATTTCCGCTTCGCGCGCGGACCGCAATTCGCACGGCTGCACCCACGAAGCGGAGTGGACGTTCTTCGGACAGGCGTATTTCAACGAGGCGCTTCGCAATACCTTGTCATTCACGGAGGCGTTCGGCATGGCACGGGAGAACATCGCGGTGCGGGAGAAGGCCGAAGGCATGGCATTGTCCGAACCGCAGATGCTGGCCGGCAAGAATATCGGCCCCGTTCTCCAGAAATTGCAGGAACGCCTGGAAGCGGGGCGTGCTAGCGTGGCGCGTTGACTACGACATACTGAACCTGCGATCCGACATACTGCGGCTGATAATAGGTCGAGCCGCATTGCTGGTAGGTGACGCCGTTGGCGATGACCGCGGTGCAGCTTGGCGGAATGCTGCGAACGACGGAACCGATCGCGGCGGCGGTGATGCCGACGGCTGCGGTGACGGCTGCGGCCGTGGCGACGGGGTGGTCGTCGTACCAATTGTCGTGGTAATTGTCATGGTAATGGTTGTCTACGTTGACGTTTACATTACGGTTGACGTTGACATTGGCATTGCGATTGACATTCACGTTGGCATTGCGGTTGAAGTTTGCGTTCCGGTTGAAATTGGCGGACTGGTTGACCGAAGTCCGCGCACCGGCCCGGAAATCGCGGGCGTCGGCCTGCGGCACGATTGCGGCCACGGCAAGTATCGCCAGCGCACTACCTATCAAAGATCGTTTCATCATGTTCATCCTCTGGCAGTTTCACTTTTTCTTGGGAGCGGCAACCGCATCGGCGCGTTTGAAATCGCTTTTTACCGCGCCGTCAGGCGGCGTGAAGGCAAAGTTGGACTCCGCTACGTCGGGCGACAGCTTCCAGGAATATACGGCGGTGTGTTGAGGCCGGGCGGAATCGGTCTGCGTGGCGATGGAGAGACGGCACGGCAGCATCGCATTGTCGCGCTCGATCCAAAGCTGCCAGTCGATGCCGGGTTGCCGGTAGGCGTAGTGTTTGCACACCATGCCGTTTGGCTGCAACTCGTCACCGACGTAAATGGCGGAGGTCAGCGCATCGTTTTTTGCGCCGTCCTCTCCCCAGTAAAACAGGTCCGCCAGCGGCAGCTCGATGCCGTAATGCGCCTTGAGCGTATCGGCCAGTTTCTCGATCGTGCCGGGGGCTTCAGCAGTCACGTAGGTGTTGGCCTGTTTGCTGTACAGCGTGGCCTGCTTGCCATCGTAATAGAGGGTTTTGCTGCCGCCCGGTTCCACGCTCGTGGTCTGGATGCGGAGGCGATCGGGGCGGCCGACCAGCATTTGCGTGTGGTGGTAGAACTGCAGCGGTTGTCCGCTTTCCAGGACCCTGTCCGTCGTGGAGTCTACGGAAACCTCGAACTGTTTGAGATTGCGCAGGTTTTTTCCGAGCTGGTTCAATGCTTCCAGCGCGGCGGGATCGCGTACCGGTTTTTCGGCGGCATGAGCCAATACTGGCAGAAAACACAGGAACAGACCGGGTATAGACCATAAGCGTCGCATGGCGAATTCTCCAGGATTCAAAATGTGGCTGCGGTTTAGATGTGTTTGGCCACGGCCGGTTCCGATACTTTCGCCTTTTTGTTTCCTAAGCCGATGCCTTGGTGGAAGAACGTAGGTGATGAAACAGCTGGCGGCCTCCGGCGCGTATGGCCGCGACAAGGCTTTCTCCTTGTCCTGCACCGGCGATATTCGGCTCAAGGGCATCTTTTTCCGATTTGCGCCGATTTTTCCTGGCATTTCACCGTGTTTTCAGCCGACTTGCTAAAAAACGGCAACGCATCCCGACGACTTGTTCTGTATTGCGCCGGTTTTCTGTATAGTTTGCGCTTCATCCGGGCAGGGAACAGGCGATGATGCCGTTCTGCGATTCCGATAGCCTGCTGCCTCAACGGAAAAATTGTTGTACCAGCGCGCCGATTATGCCGATTGTATAGGGAAGGAATCATGGGTACTCTGCAAAAACACGATGGCGAACTCAAGCGAGGGCTGAAGAATCGCCACATTCAACTGATTGCGCTGGGCGGCGCCATTGGCACGGGACTGTTTCTCGGTTCGGCCTCGGTGCTCAAATCCGCCGGGCCGTCGATGATCCTGGGGTATGCCATCGGCGGCGTCATCGCCTTCCTGATCATGCGCCAATTGGGCGAGATGGTCGTCGAGGAACCGGTGGCCGGCTCGTTCAGCTACTTTTCCTATAAGTACTGGGGCGATTTTCCCGGCTTTCTGTCGGGGTGGAATTATTGGGTGCTTTATGTGCTGGTCGGCATGGCGGAGCTTTCAGCGGTGGGCAAGTACATGACGTACTGGTACCCGGATCTGCCGACCTGGATGACGGCCATCGTGGCATTCGTCGTCATCAACGGTATCAATCTGGCGACGGTGAAAGCATACGGCGAGACCGAGTTCTGGTTCGCGCTCATCAAGGTGGTTGCCGTGATCGGCATGATTCTTTTCGGCGGCTGGCTGCTGATTACCGGCACCGGCGGCCCGCAGGCCGGGGTGAGCAACCTGTGGGCGCATGGCGGATTCTTCTCGCACGGTTTGAGCGGATTGGTGCTGGTGATGGCGCCGATCATGTTCTCGTTCGGTGGGCTGGAACTGGTGGGCATTACCGCCGCGGAAGCCGCCGAGCCGAAAAAGACGATTCCCAAGGCCATCAACCAGGTGATCTATCGCATCCTGATTTTTTACATCGGCTCGCTGGTCGTTCTGTTGTCGCTGTTTCCATGGAACAAGGTGGCGGACGGCGGCAGCCCGTTCGTCCTGATCTTCTCGCAGATCGGCAGCACCGGCCTTGCCGACGTGCTCAATCTGATCGTGCTCTCCGCCGCGCTGTCGGTCTATAACAGCTGCGTCTATTGCAACAGCCGCATGCTGTACGGGCTGGCCGAACAGGGCAATGCGCCGCGCAGTCTGGCCAAGGCCGACAAACGGGGCGTGCCGATGCGGGCCATCGGCGTTTCGGCCGGGGCGACCTTCGTTTGCGTCATCATCAACTACATGTTCCCGGAACGGGCGTTCGGCATGCTGATGGCGCTGGTCGTGGCGGCATTGGTGCTGAACTGGGCGCTGATCAGCATGGCGCACCTGAAATTCCGCGCGGCCATGAAGAAGCAGGGCGTTGCCACCAGTTTCAAGGCATTCTGGTCGCCGTTCAGCAACTATGTGTGCCTCGCGTTCATGGCGTTCATCCTGATCATGCTGGCGCTTTCCAGCGATTGGCTGTCGGTGGCCCTGATCCCCGTGTGGCTGTTGGCGATGTGGGCCGGCTACATCTACAAGCGCAGTGTGGCGAGGCGCATGAGTATGGCGTAATCCGTGATTTTTTTCCTTTGCTATGTCTTGTGCTCAGAATATGATAGATTTTTGCCGCGTATACTTATGGCATTTTTGCGCGGTTGAATTCTGACAATAATTTCTACGAAGACATGCAAAATATTCTGAGCAAGATAAGGGGTGCGTTTCAGTCCGAAACTCTGCCTCCTGCGGTAATAGCTGAACAGGAATGGGAGCGTACTGTGGGCGCTTCCAGCCAGGATCCGGGGGCCGATGCGGTTGTGAGCGCCTGTGCCGAGTGGTTGTTCGTTGCGCAGGACAAATCGGCTTCCGCCGACGGAGGGGTTGCCCGCGACTATAGCCTGGTCAAGGGATGGGCCGTTTCATATCCCGAAACAACAGGATATATCGTTCCGACAATCATTGATCTTGCCCAGCGCAAGCAGCGGGAAGATTGGCATCAACGTGCAAGGCGTATGCTTGACTGGTTCGTCAAGATCCAGTTCCCGGAGGGGGGGTTCCAGGGGGGCAAGATTGACGCCTCTCCGTGCGTGCCCGTGACATTCAATACCGGGCAGATCCTGCTCGGACTGGCTGCCGGTGCCAAGGCCTATGGCGATGAGCGCTATTTGACGGCGATGCATCGGGCAGCGGCCTGGCTGCGCGACGATCTGGATGCTGACGGTTGCTGGCGTAAGCATCCGACGCCTTTTGCCGCTCCTGGCGAAAAAGCTTACGAAACTCATGTGGCATGGGGCCTCTTCGAAGCCGATCGCGTTGCCCCGGATAATGGGTACGGAGTTGCCGGACTGAGGCAAGTGAATTGGGCATTGACCAAGCAGCAAGCGAACGGCTGGCTGGATTCCAACTGCCTTACCGATCCAAAGTCTCCATTGACGCATACTATCGGTTATGCGCTGCGCGGGATTATCGAGGGGCATTTGCTTTCGGGCCGGCCCGATCTGCTGGAAGCCGCTCGTCGCACCGCAGACGGTGTTCTCGCTGCCGTAGAGAAAGATGGCCGTCTTTTCGGCAGGCTTGACAGCCAGTTTCGTCCCGCCGTGGATTTCGTCTGCCTCACGGGGTCGGTGCAAATAGCCCACTGCATGCTGTTGTTGTGGCAACTGACGAATGAGCAGCGTTATCTTGACATTGGCAAGCGGCTCAACAGCTATGTGCGGCGCACCATTCATATGGACGGTCCGCCGGAAATACGCGGTGGAGTCAAAGGGTCCTTCCCGGTTGGAGGAGCTTATGGCCGGTTTGAGTTTCTGAATTGGGCGGCCAAATTTTGTATCGATTCCAACCTGATCGAATCAGATATCGACAACGGAGTTGCTCATGCTTAAAGACATCAAAGCTGGCATCAAATCGGTAATTGGACAGGTTCAGAAAAAGCGCCGTGTCGAGGAGCTCAAGCGTGATGCCGTCCATATTACGCGCGAACAGTTGGCGGAGGATTTACGGCAGTTCGGCATTGAGCAGGGGGATGCGGTTTTCATACACTCTTCGCTGAAAAGCCTGGGATTCGTCGAAGGCGGTCCAGCCTCGGTGATTGGCGCCTTGCAGGACGCAGTCGGCAGTGAGGGCACGCTGGTGCTGCCGACCTATTATCTGCCCGGCGGAACGATTCTTTCCACCTGCATGATGAAGGATTACGTCTTCGATGTACGCCATCATGGAACCAATATGGGGGCTATGCCCGAAGCCTTTCTGGCTACGCCGGGCGTCATGCGCAGCGTCCACCCGACGCATTCCGTCTCGGCCATCGGTAAGCACGCCGCGCTGCTGACGCAGGATCATCACCGGGCGCCGTCGGTGTTCGGTAAAGGATCGCCTTGGCAGCGTTTTTCCGAGCTGGAAAAGGCCAAGGTTCTAGGGCTGGGCATTTCGATGGGCCCCGTCACGTACTACCATTTGGCCGAAGATACTCTTGGCGATGATTACCCGATCCGGGTCTGGGTTGAACCCACTTATTCCATGCCGTGCATAGATTGGAATGGACAGCAGTGCGCGGTGCCGGTACGCGCCTACAAGCCCGAACTGATGGAGCGCCGTATTGACAACCGTAGTCGCGCCGATATGCAGGAGTGGTTTGCTCAGGAATTCGAGTTGGCAGGTTTGAGGAAAACGGGACGCGTCGGGCAGGCGCAATCCTGGTTCATACCAGCCTCCGGGTTTTTGGAGAAAATAATCGCGCTGGCTTCTGAGGGCATTACGATCTATTCGACACCGGAAGAGCTCAAGGCTCGTCCTCCGGGCAAAACGCCTTAGTAACGGATAAGACCGTTCTCAATTCATGCCGATCGGCGGCTTGCGCAGTTTTGCCCAGGTCGCCTTGCCGTTCGCTCCCGCGTAATTGCTGAGCGCTCGGAAATCCGCCGCGTAGCGATAGCTTAGCCGTTTGCCCGTAACGAGGTGGGTAAAGGCGATCAGTAGTGTCCGGTTAAAACGACCTCAATGAGCTTGAAACCGAGAACTGGAGCGGACTTCGGAGAATTTTCAGGTGTCTCCGATTTGAACGATGAATCGCCGATGAGGCAGTCTTTTGGCTTTGCTTTGGCCGGAGAC
>JAVBSG010000167.1:0-11360 GCA_031547245.1 Propionivibrio sp. | reverse complement strand
AAGGCGAAAATGCTGGAGAAATTCCAGAAAACTGATTTTTCGTCATATGAATTTTTGCAGTGACCTTAAAACATGAGGAGATATCCATGAAGCTGAAGCAGGTATTGGGTTTGACGGTGGTGGCATGCAGTGTGATGTACGCGGTTTCGGGCCAGGCGCAGATCAACGAGCGGGCGTTCCGGCTGTCGCACGTTGGCGCGCCGAACCATCCGGTGGTGATGGGCGCCGAGAAGTGGGCGGAGATCGTCAAGCAGAAGAGCGGCGGCAAGATGACGATCAAGGTCTTCGCCAACGGCACGCTGGGCGGTGACGTTCAGGCGCTCTCGGCGGTGCAGGGCGGCACGATCGACTTCACGGCGATGAACTCGGGCATCCTGCAGAGCCAGATCAAGGAATTTGCCATTTTCGACTTTCCGTTCATGTTCAATGACGGCAAGGAAGCGGACACGATCATGGACGGTCCGTTCGGCAAGAAACTGGCGGACATGATGCCGGCGAAGAACCTGGTGAATTTGGCGTACTGGGAACTGGGGTTCCGGCAGGTGACCAACAGCAAGCACCCGATCGCCAAGGCTGACGACATGTCGGGTTTGAAGATCCGCGTGATCCAGTCGCCGATCTACATCGACACCTTCAACGCATTGGGGGCCAACGCGGTGCCGATGCCTTTCACGGAAGTGTATACGGCGCTCGAGCAGAAGATCATCGACGGGCAGGAGAACCCGCTGTCGGTGATTGAATCGAGCAAGTTCAACGAAATCCAGAAGCACCTGGCGATCATCAACCACATGTACAACCCGCAGTCGCTGATGGCGAGCAAGAAGAAGTGGGATGCGCTGACGGCGGACGAGAAGAAGCTGTTGCTGGACGCGGCGGCCGAAGCGACGATCTGGCAGCGCGAGAATGCGCGGATGCTGGATGCGAAATCGCTGGAGACGCTGAAGAAGACAATGCAGGTGACGACGCTGTCGCCGGAAGAAATCACCAAGGTCCGCGAGAAGCTCAAGCCGGTGTATGACAAATTTGGCGCGAGCGTGGGTGCGGAGACGGTCAAGGAGCTGCAGGACGAACTGGCCAAGATTCGCGCCAAGAAGTAACGCGTAATCTGTAGAAAAAAATGGCCTGACCCTTGGCAGGGGCAGGCCATTTTTTGTGGAAACGGTTCACATGATCCGGCCATGCCACCACAGCGAGAGCATCGCCGCCAGGACGGCGAAACAGGCGGCCAGCCCGGCAAACAGGGCGGTGATCTCGGTCTGTTTCGTTTCGAGAGCAATTTTCGTCGTCAGGGATTGGTAGATCTTTTTCAGGTCGATGGCCGTGCCGGCATAAAAATATTCCCCATGGGTGATCTCGGCGATACGCTTCAGGCTGTCTTCGTCCAGCCTTACGCGCATCGACCAGCCCTCGAAGCCGATGGTGTCACCGTCCTTTGTTCCGATGCCGACGGTATAGACACGGACGCCGCGCTCGGCCACCATCTTTGCTGCGTCGAGGGCGTCAGGACCGGTAGTGCGCTGTCCGTCGGTCAGCAGAATGATGGCGACCGATTGATTTGAGCCGGGAGCTTGTGGGACGAATTCTTCTTTTGGGGTTTTCGGCTGACCAATCGAGACGTCGCTGCTTGTCATCGGCCGTCCGTAGATCAGCCGGCTGATGTCGATATCGGCTTCGGGAAAAAGTGACGCCAGGGAAACGATCAGGCCGCTGCCCGTGGCGGTGCCCAACTGCAGCTGAAAGCGGTCAATGGCCGCGACCAGGTCGTCGCGCGAAAGCGTTGGAGGCTGAACCAGCGACGCGTTTGCGGCAAAGGAAACGATGCCGACCCGGGTGTGCGGCGGCAGATCGGCAAGGAACGCTTTTGCCGCTGCCTGTGCGGCTTGGAGGCGGCTGGGTTGCACATCGGCAGCGCGCATGCTGCCTGAGACGTCCATGGCCAGGATTACCGTCTCCTGCTGCGTCGGTAGCGTGAGCGTGGCTACCGGGCGGGCGGTGGCCACCAGCATCAACGCCAGGGACAACAGGAACAACAGGGGCGGAAAGTGGCGGCGCAACCTGCCGGCCGTTCCCAATGCTTCACGAATCAGGCCAAGATTGGAATACGCCACGGCCGTCCGTTTTTTATACCGCAGGATCAGCAGGTAGAGAACGATCAGGATCGGAATGAATAATAAAGCCCATAAGTTCCACGGCCAGAGAAAGCTCATGATGGCTCTCCCTCAGCCGCCTGGCCTGGTTGGTGCGTGGCCGCGGGCATGGCTGCAATGTGTTCGAGTATTTTCCCTCTGCCCGAACTGCTAGCGCGGCTGCGTAATTCACGCAACTCGGCGAAGCGCAGCAGGGCGTCCAACAGATCGCCGTTGGTGGAAATTTCCAGCACATCGACTCCAGCGTTGCTGAAGCTTTCGCGCAATTGCCGTTCGCGATCTGCCGCCAGCCTGGCGAAGCGCCGGCGAAAAAATGTGTCGTGGGTATCGACAAAGACTTGTTCGCCCGTTTCCGCATCCTGCAAGAGCAGCATGCCAATATCGGGCAACTCGTGTTCCAGCGGGTCGGAGACGCGTACGGCGACGACTTCGTGACGCTGCGTCAACCGGGCCAACGCATTTTCCCAGCCCGGGATGCTGATGAAATCCGATACGACAAATACCAGCGAGCGTCTCGTGGCAATCCGCGCCGCCTGTTCCAGCAGGTCCGACAAACAGGTCCGGGAGAGCGTTGCCGCCGCGGTCTGCCGCTCCAGCAGGGTATGCAGCAATTGGAGTACGTGGCCGCGTCCGCTGCGCGCCGGAACGACCGTGTCTACAGCGCTGCCATAGCATACGGCGCCAACCCGGTTGCCCCGGCGGGTCAACAATCTGGCCAGCACGCCAACGAATTCAGCCGAAACGGCCTGTTTCTTGACCAGCGAGCCAAAACTCAAAGAAGCCGACAGATCGATCAGAAACCAGGCGGTGAGATCACGGTCCTCGTTGAATTCCCGTACGTAAGGCGTCTGCATACGCGCCGTGACGTTCCAGTCGATATAGCGCACATCGTCGTGATACTGGTACTCGCGCAGGTCGGCGAAGTCCAGGCCTGGGCCGCGGAAAAAGCAGCGATAGTCGCCATGCAGTACTCCGTCCAGCGGCTGGATGACGGTCCATTCAAGGCGCAGGAGCAATTGCTCGATGTCAGATGGTTTCGGCATGGGGTTCGAGCAACTTGGCAGGCGCCGGGATATGCTTCATCAATTTGACGATGACCGCGTCCGCCGTCATGCCTTCGGCCATCGCCTGGTAGGAAAGGATGAGACGGTGGCGCAGCACGTCGGGAACGAGTTCGCTCATGTCCTCCGGCAGCACGTAATCGCGCCCGCGCAGCAATGCCAGGGCGCGTGCTCCTTCGATCAGGCCGATCGTGGCGCGCGGGCTGGCGCCGAAAGTGATCCATGGCCCCAACTCGGCGATTCCATATCTGACCGGTTCGCGTGTGGCGCAAACGAGGCGCACGGCATATTGCATCAACGCCGGCTCGACGAAACAGCGCCGGCACTCGGCCTGTAGAGCGGCAAGCTGCTCCGTAGTGGCGACGGGATTGACGGCGGGAGTCTCTCCGGTGATGCGCTGGGCGATGACGAATTCCTCTTCCGGCGTCGGATAGCCGACCAGCACTTTCATCATGAATCGGTCGATCTGGGCTTCCGGCAACGGATAGGTGCCTTCGGTCTCGATCGGATTTTGCGTCGCCATGACGAGGAACGGTGCGGGCAGCACGTGGGTCTCGCCAGCGATGGTGACCTGCCGCTCCTGCATGACCTCGAGCAGGGCGCTTTGCACTTTTGCCGGCGCGCGGTTGATTTCGTCGGCCAGCAGCAAATGCGTGAATACGGGTCCCAGGGTCGTTGTGAATTCTCCTGTTTTCTGATTGTAGATACGGTTGCCGATCAGATCCGCCGGCACGAGATCCGGCGTGAACTGAATGCGGCGGAATCCGCCGGTGATGGCATTGGCCAGCGTCTTCACGGTCAGCGTTTTGGCCAAGCCCGGAACGCCTTCGACCAGCAGGTGGCCCTGCGCCAGAATGGCGACCATGACCCGTTCAAGAAAATGGTCTTGTCCGACAATCAGTTTTTTTACTTCGTACAGAACTTGTTCCATGAGCGAAGAAATTTCTGCCTGTTTTGCCATGTGCTGAATGTTCATTCGATTTCCCAAATCAGAAGGGTGAAATGCCCACGGACGAAGCGGCATTTTCGATAGGCACCGCGAACGCCAGGCCGACAAAAAACCGTTGCTGCACAGGATTGAGGATTGCCGTGACGACGCCGAGGACCTCACCTTCCATATTGACCAGCGGCCCGCCCGAATTCCCGGGATTGGCGGCGGCGTCGAACTGAATCAGATTGCTCATGACGCGCTTTCCGTCAGCGGAGGAAAACTCCCGCTTGAGACCCGATACCACGCCGGTCGAGGCCGAAGGGCCAAAACCGAAAGGAAAACCGACGGCCATTACTTCGTCACCGGGGTGAAGGCCGCCCGTATTGATCAGGGTGGCGGGTTTGAGATCGTCCGGCAGCTTGGTGGCCTGCAACACCGCGAGATCGTTTTCCGTGTCGACGCCGGCGAGAATGGCCGGGGATTCGGTGCCATCGGCGAATACCACACGAATATGGCTGGTGCCGACGACGACGTGCAGATTGGTGAGAATGCGCCCCTTGTCGGTAATGACCACGCCGGTTCCGACAGATTGCCGGCCGCCGTCGGAGTTCATCTGTCCTTTCGGGCTGTCTTTCTTGCCGTTTTTCCTGCCTTCGCCGGGTGCGGGGAGTTTCGGCAAGCTGCCTATGCCTTCCGGGTGGTCGAAACCATCGACGCGCACAATGGACATACGAATCGTTTCAAACGCCTTGGCGGCTCGCGACGGCAGCGGTCCTTTCTCAAGACTGGTGCGCACGGCACGGTCGATGTCCTGTTGCGTGATGACGAGCGAAGGTTCTGCTAAATGGCTGCCGATCGCGATCCAGGAAAGGACCGCCAGCAGAGCGGCCATAGTCAGCGCATGGCTCTTGCGCGTTCCGAAAATCTTTTTCCAGCGATCTTTCCAGGAATTCCGGGCATGCTCGCTGTCGTTTTCGGGAAGGGGCGGCGCGGTCGACGGAAGAGGCTCTTTACCGATCGCCGTGTGCGCTCTGTCAACACTGCTGTACAACGCTGTTCGTTTCATCGAATTCCTCTATCGAAGGATGGATCGCGGGCGCGATGCAGGCGATGCGGGATCGGGTATGCCGCCACCGCCAAAGCCTTTATCAGGTTTTGATCAACAAATCCTCAAGCAAGTTTCATACAAACTTGGTATAGGGAGACTTTTCCGCTGAATAGATCGATCCAATAGGAAAAATGATTCACAAAAAGTGTGAATTAATGCCTTTCGTGTTTTATTTTTTTTAAAAAACAAATAATTATAATATGGTCGTGAAATGCGTTCACGTTCTAATAAGCCTTTACAACCCGTGCCAAAGTAGACAGAATGTGTTCATTGGTGTTTCCAAATACATCTCAAAAGTACAAAACGCAGTCGCTTCATCTGCTGCCTGAATACAAGCGCTTTTTTCACACATTACTAGCTTGCGGAGAGGCAGGCGAAAGAGCGGTCGGGCACGGTGAAAGTGACGGAAAAGGTGATTTATGAAAGAGCGCGTGCCGGAGCTAAAAACTCTATTTGAACAATTGGAGCATGTGGCCCAGGGATTGGGCGAGACTTTTGCTCCTTTCTGCGAAGTGGTGGTTCACGATCTGACCAATCCGAAACATGCGATTTCGGCCATCCATAACAATCTCTCGGGCCGCGAAAAGGGCCAGCCAACCACTCAGATGGGGCTTACTCGCGTCGCCAATCGGGATTTCCCGCAAGTCATAGCAAATTATGCCAATCAGTTTGGCGATGGCCGGCCGGCCAAGAGCACGTCGATTGGCATCAAGGATTCAAATGGCCGTTATGTGGCGGCCCTGTGCCTGAATATCGACTTGACGATGTTCCATGGCCTGCGGAGTGCGATTGGGCAATTCGTTGCCGTGGAAACCGACGTAGGTGTCCGGGAATCGCTCGACCCTACCGGAGCGGGGGCGATTCGGGCGCGCATAGATCAATTCGCCGCCAAACATGGAACGACGCCGCGGGCGCTCAAGGCCGATGAAAGGCGCCAGCTGATGAAAGAGCTGAAAGCCTCGGGCGTATTGCGTGTGCGTCGTTCGATGGAAATCGTCGCGGCGCATCTGGGCGTATCGCGCGCTTCGGTATACAGCTACGCCAAGTAAGGCTTGATTGCCGCCACCGGATAGGGAGGTGGCGGCAAATCGTTTGGCGATGCCGCGGCATCGCCGGGGATGTATCCGAGCTGCGCCGGCAGATAGGTGGGCTGCAATGGGTGCCGGATATCCGAGTATTGAACTTGGAGAACTGCTGGCGGACAATGCGAACATTATTTGTGATTCGCAGGACATTGCTGTTTCGATACGACCACCGGGTTGGCTCTCCGGAACCTGGCCCTACCACCGATATGCCGCGGCGCCAGGGGCGCATTTCTGGGCCTTGGCGGCACCTATTTGACAGTTTTCAACTGATAGACAGGCATTGTATGAACAACTTGAACCTACCCATCTTCTCCGACGTTGAAGCCGCCGCCGAACGCCTTGCTGGACACGCGCACCGCACTCCCGTGATGACTTCGCGAACGATTGATGAAGAACTTGGGGCGGAAGTCTTTTTCAAGTGCGAAAATCTGCAGCGCATGGGGGCGTTTAAATTCCGCGGGGCGTTCAACGCGTTGTCGAAATTCGACGAACGCCAGCGGCGGGCCGGAGTGGTGACGTTTTCCTCGGGCAATCATGCCCAGGCGGTTGCGCTTTCCGCAAAGCTGCTGAACATGCCGGCCACCATCATCATGCCGCACGATGCGCCGGCGGCGAAAGTGGCAGCCACCAAAGGCTATGGCGGCAACGTGGTCATTTACGACCGCTACAAGGAGGACCGCGAGCGGATCGGCCGCGATTTGGCCGAAAAGCATGGTCTGACGCTGATCCCGCCGTACGACCACCCGGACGTGATTGCTGGACAGGGAACGGCAGCCAGGGAATTGTTCGAAGAGGTCGGTGAGCTCAACGCCTTGTTCACGCCGTTGGGCGGCGGCGGCCTGCTGTCGGGCTCGGCGCTGTCGGCGCGCGCACTGTCTCCGACCTGCAAGGTCTACGGTGTCGAGCCCGAGGCGGGAAATGATGGCCAGCGTTCGTTCCGCTCGGGCAGCATCGTGCATATCGACACGCCGCAAACGATAGCCGACGGCGCGCAGACCCAGCACCTCGGGCAATTCACCTTTCCGATCATCCGGCGCGACGTCGAAGACATCCTGACGGCTTCGGATGCGGAATTGGTCGAATGCATGCGTTTTTTCGCCACACGCATGAAAATTCTCGTCGAACCGACGGGATGCCTGGGGCTAGCGGCCGCCCGCCAAATGAAATCCGCGCTGTGCGGCAAGCGGATCGGCATCGTGCTGAGCGGCGGCAATGTCGACATCGAGCGTTTCTGCTCGCTGCTCGGCAATTGAGGAAGGCCGGGCTGTGCCTTGACGTCGGAGGGGGCTGCCTCGCGAGCGGTTTCAAGAAAACGACGCGAGCCTGCAGCACTACGGATCGGCTATAGCGCCACTTCGTTGATGAAACGAAGTGGTTGGGTCGTCGGTGTCTGCCAGCCAGAATCCTTCGGAGGTCTTGAACATATAATAGACGTTTCGTGGCGCGGGTTCCGGGTGAGAAACTGCTGCGTGGCTGTCTTGCCAGGCGGAAGCATTGCTAGCGCAACGGGGAGAAGGATAAGATGCGTTCCATAGCGTCGGAAGATCTGCGTATCATGAATGATCCCAAGGAATTTTCGGTCATCCTCGCGCGCTGGCCGCAAGAAGCCACCGCGTTGAGGTCCATCCGCACCGTTGTTTTCGTCGAGGAGCAAAACGTGCCCGAATCCCTTGAGTGGGATGGGCTCGACGACAGTTGCCAGCACGCGATCGCCAAAGCGTCTGACGGTACGCCGATCGGTTGCGTGCGCCTGTTGCCGGACGGGCATATCGGCCGTATGGCCGTCCTTTCGTCCTGGCGCAAAAACGGCGTCGGCAGTGTGCTGTTGAACTGCATTGTCGAGCACGCGCGAACACTTCTTTTCCCCAAAGTCATGCTGAATGAGCAAGTGCATGCGATTCCCTTTTATTCGAGGCATGGTTTCAAAATTGCCAGCGACGTTTTTGAAGAAGCGGGCATTCCGCACAGGGCGATGGAGAAAAGCCTCTGAACCGGAGTTCTTTATGAGCGCGGCTCAGGGGCTGCCGGTCAAGGATTTTCGGCCGAGGCCGCCGACGGTTGGCGTTGAACCGGCAAGCCCGGGCAAAGTTGCGATCGATCGATGAACCCCAGGGTTTGTTTACCGTCCAAAGACCAGTTTTCCGCCGATCGATGCCGTTGACGGAAAAAACAAGGAGGTGTCGAGAAGTATCGGGACTGGTGCTGCTGTCTTGGATTAGCTATTGCGTTACAGTCACTAGCGGCACGGCGTGGTACCGGGTGGATTCGTTCCGTCGCCACGTTATGCGAAAAACCGTTTGGCTTTCAATGCTGTTCATGAATAAATTACCCACTTCGAGTGTGAAGTAGTCGGCAAACCAATGGCAAAGGGTTTGATAGAATCGAAAGGGATGAAGGATTTAGGCTAGGCGCATAATTCGATTTTGAAGTTGACTGACCGGTGGAGGATAGGGGTCGGCATCGGGGGGAGCGGTATGTACTCTGTTCGTAGCAAATTGAGCCAATCTGTGGATGGGTATGATTTCGAACAATCTTTCGCGATGATGCATTAGAGTTGTCATGCTTTCTCGTACCAGACTTAAATGTCCAGCCTGTCAGAGCACTCGGTGCCGCAAATCGAAATGGCGGTCCCTGGATGAAAAACTGAATCATCAAAATGCTCATCCCTATCGCTGTCTTGATTGCAGCCGTAGATTCTTTTCCCTGGTAGTCAGTAGAAAATCAACGAAAAACGTGCGTTTTGCCATTTTTATTGCGGGGGCGCTGTCATGCATTCTCGCCGTGATATTGGCGGTTATCTGGGTTGTCGAGGCAAGCGACTCGTCTTCCTCGATAGCATTTACAAAAACCGTAGAGGCAAAAACCGCCATTCCGGAGCAGGAACTCCGCCGCGCGGCGGAAGATGGCGATCCCAACGCGCAATTCAAGCTGGGCAGCCTGCTTTTTCATGATCTAAGCCGCTCCACGAAAAACTCTGCTGAAGCCGTCAAATGGCTGGAGATGGCGGCTGAAAATGGAAACACCGATGCGATGATTTTTCTGGGCCGCCTATCCCGGACCGGGGTTGGTATTCTGCAGAATTATTCGCAAGCTTCGAACTGGATTCAACTGGCGGCGGAAAAGGGGAATCCAGAGGGCATGCTGGAAATGGGGCGCTTGTGCCGTGACGGAGTGGGGGTGGAGAAGAGCCTGGTCATGGCTTACGCCTGGTTTAATCGCGCCGCCGCCGAACATAACCTGGACGCCGTAAACGAGCGCGACTCGATCGCCAAAATACTGACGACTGAAGAGTTGAAGCAGGCGCAGCAGTTGTCATCGGAACTGGCAAAGAATCATGGAAAGCTTGGCGCCGTTACAGTTAAAAATAATTGATAAAAGCTCGAACAAGATTTTGGGAGCAGATAAATGCTCCTCTATATGACCCTAGGCCGAATTCCTCGGCACGCTTTCCGTAACGGTTGGTGAGGCATTCCGCAGTGTGAACAGGAAATTCTTATCGTCTTGACGAGGAAAACGAAAATGAAACTGTTTCTTTCTACGATACTGTCTGCGGTTTTTCTGTTTTGCGGCAACGCCTATGCCATCGATGAGCTTCAGATGCATTCAATCAATAGCGCGATGACGGCACCTGGCGTCAGGGACCAGTTCGACCCGTCGGTCAGATTTTATTTTGGAAGAGGATTACATCCAAAAATTCTCAGGGAGTTCGGCGACTGGAGAGCCAACAAAAAGAAGGTCAGCGCGTTCAACAAACCGAGCAAGGAAATCTGCAATTCGGTGTTTTTGGCGGCCCTCCTGGAATTACAGGAGCGGGCGAAGAGAGCAGGCGGGAATGCCGTCATCGATATCAAGAGCAATTACAAAAACATCGAACGCAGCAGCGAGTCGCAGTTTGTCTGCGGGAACAGTGCGTCAATGGTTAGCGTTGCATTGAAAGGAACAATCGTCAAGCTGGAAGCGGATCCTTTGAAGCTCCCAAGATAGCTTTTGCCCCGGATCTTGCCCGGAAGAGTCTTTCGCATGCCGGCGGCGCGCAGTGTTCCGGAGCGGGGAGGGAAAGGATGCAGGAATCTGGACTCACTTCCTCCCGCATCCTCATCGACGATCAACTCGCCAAGGATTCCTTGGCATTCGCCGCCAGGATGAAAGCGGCAATCCCCTTGAAGTCGTTTTCGACGACGGGTTCGCTGTTGTAGTAGGCGAAGCTGCCGTCGCGGCCCGGTTTGCCGCCGAGGCCCGCCGTTTTGCAGACTTGCAGAACGCTCAGCGTGCCGTCCTTCTCTTCGCGGATCAGGTGCTTCAGCGCGCCGTCGAACCCCTTGTCGAGAACAGCACGGAAGTTCGAATCGGGCGAGACCTTGAGGGCGACGCCGCGGGCAAAGGCGTACAGGAACATCAGCGAGGCCGAAGCTTCATGGTAGTTATTCTCCCGCTTGCCCTGGTCGAGCACGTTCCACCACAGGCCGGAAGCCGGGTCCTGCACACGTGCCAAAGCTTCCAGCAGGCCCTTGAACAACGCGGCAAGTTCGGCGCGTTTGGCGTGGCCGGCGGGAATGATGTCCAGCAGATCGGCCATGGCCATCGCGTACCAGCCGGTCGTACGGCCCCAGAAGCTCGTCGAGCAGCCTGTTTGCGGATTGGCCCAGCCTTGTGTCTTGGTTACGTCCCACCCCTGGTAAAACAGGCCGGTCTTGGCATCACGGTTATGCTCGGCCAGGAGGAAAATCTGTTTGAGCGCATCATCGATAGCTGCGGGGTCGTTCTCCGCGCGGCCGCACTCGGCGTAGAAAGGCGCACCCATGTAGGTGCCGTCCAGCAGCATCTGGTTGGGCGTCGTTCCGTTATGCCAGAAACCGCCCGCGCTGTTGCGCGGGTGGTGGCGGTATTGATCGCGCAGGGTGGCGATGGCCTTCCGGTAGCGCGCATCCTGTGTTCTTTCGAGAAGCGGAAAAAGAAGACGGCCGCTGTTCAGGTGATCGAGACTGAAGTGTTCCAGTTCGTACCCGGCGATGACGCCGTCGGCGTCGA
>JAVBSG010000133.1:0-15136 GCA_031547245.1 Propionivibrio sp. | reverse complement strand
ACCCCTGTCATGGAACAGTACATTCTTTATGCCGGCGTGGTGAAGTATCTCGGCGAGGCCGGCATCACCGTTGCCGTGCCGCTGGTCGGCAACTTCTTCACCTCGCTGGAAATGATGGGCGTGACGCTTTCCGTGCTGCGGCTCGACGATGAACTCGAAAAGTACATGCGGCATCCGTGTTCTTCGATCGGTTTGAAACAAGGGTGAATGAGCCAAGAGGGTCCCATGAATCAGGCAATCGAACTGAAACACGCCGGCCGGGTCGTGCTTGATATGATCGACACGATCAACGAAAACCGGGCGTATCTCTCGGAAATCGACGGCGCCATCGGCGACGGCGACCACGGCATCAACATGAGCAAGGGCTTTTCCCAGTGCCGCGACACGCTTCTGGCCAAACCGGAGCTGCCGGGCCTGGCCGAATCGTTTGACACGCTGGCGATGACGCTGCTCGAAGGTATCGGTGGTTCGATGGGGCCGTTGTACGGCAGTTTCTTCATGGGCGTAGCACAAACGCTGAGCGGCAAGAATTTGCTCGATGCGACTCTCTTCGGCGAAGCGTTCGCCAACGGTGTCGACGGTGTGGAGACGGTCGGCAACGCCAAGGTCGGTGACAAAACGCTGATGGATACTCTGGTGCCGGCCCGCGACGCTTATCTGGCTGCGCTGGCTAGCGGAGCGGATTTCCCCACCGCACTGGCGGCCATGGTCGAAGGCGCCGAACGAGGCTGGCAGTCGACCAAGGAGCTGCAAGCCCGCATCGGCCGCGCTTCCCGTCTCGGCGAACGCTCCATCGGGGTCCTCGATGCCGGTGCCACTTCATGCTTCCTGATCATCAGAACGTTGTGCTTCTCACTGAGCACAGCCTGCGATTCTTCGTAATCATCAACCACCGGATGGCCCGTCCGCGAACATAACGGGTCATTCGTCCAGCCAATAGGTATTGAAAACATCGCCTTCGTCAGCCGGCAGGCTGTTGAACGGACTCGATTCGCGTAACGCTTGCCGATACACCTGCCGCGGGCGAGCGAATAAAAGTTTTTCCGGGACGGCGTAAAGCAGTCTCGCCCCGGAGCATCGTACGCTTGTACTGAAAAGCGTGATTCGTCGTTTGAGAGAAGCTTCAGTCAATTTCGATCGATAACTCGTTAGAAAGGGGAAGTCAAATGTTGAATTTTTCTGGGACAAAACCGAAAGTACATGATTCCGCGCCGAAAAACACATGGATGCTGGCAACCTGCGTGAGTGCCGTATTCTTCGCTGCTGCCTGCGGCGGCGGCGGAGGCGGGGGTGGCGGTTTGGCCGATGGAGGAGGTAACGGAGATGGGGGCGGCGGCGATGGCGGCGGTGATGCTGGAAACCAAACCCCTCCGATCGTTTATCGCGTCATACAGAGCCATGACGGACACCCCGATCCCGATGACAACGCCGCAATGCTTGCCGGTTTCATGGCCATCAAGAAAAATATGGCGCTTGCCAATGGCGCGATTGAATCCGTGGGTATTATTTATGCGAACACCTCGGCAGCCCGAAAGGAGTCGATGCTCTATGGCGACGTCGCCCCGGCCTCACAACCCTCGCTATGCACTTCTGCTTCCGCCAAGGTGCAATGCCTTCAAGGCAAAGCGAATCGCGACTTTTTCTATGCCTATGGCAAGCCGATGATGATAGAACTTGGCATGCCCGAGGATAAGATCTTTGAAATAGCCGCCCAGCCTTATAACTTTAATGCCACCAGTCTTGATCAAATGACGACGGCAGGCCAGTTCACTGCAAACACCATTGAAAAGGCCATAAAGGACAGCAATGAGAAAACAACCTATCGTGTCGTTACCAGCAATGGTGGAGGGCAAAATGATGAAGCCGAGGCTATTCAGTATCTGATGAACAAGGGGCACACCGCTGAAGTCCTTAAGAAACACTATAGGATGGTACAACACAGTTCCTGGAACTGGAGCAACGCGACAGAAGCAACTGCCCAGACCATTGCCAAGGACTATACCATTCGCATCAATGACCAAAACCGATACAGCGGTGGTCAGGGGGGCCTTGTTCCATTGAGGGCCAGCCCGATTCTGACATCGGAGAAATTTGCATATGCATGGTACCTTACCATGGGCAATGGCCTGTTTTCGGATGGCGTGCCTGGTGCCGGCGGAGTCGCGTATAACTTTACGGTGGATCCTTACATTCCGAATTTCGCGGCGAGGCGCGATTGTTCGGATGCTGGCAGCCATCACTTTGCCAGCAACGTCGAGATGATGAATGAGCATTGGGACAAGAACGCCGGTTACGTGTCCACATCGAATATCACCTACGGGGGATACGATCTCGACCAGATGCTTTGGCAGATGGTCCATCCGATTGCCAGATTCGAGACGCCCTTGTCCCTGCCTTCACCCGGACACGACACCACTTTGAAAGCGGTTCTGACCGGCTCCTGGGGCGATAGCATGCACTACACCTGGTCCGTTGCCGAAGCATCCACTGTAGACGGCATCCCAGGCGGGGTGTTTTTCTCTAATTCATCATCGCCCGAGACCGAAGTAAGCTTCACCAGGGCAGGCGTTTATGTCATCAGGCTGACGGCAATGGACTCCCAATGGGTTGACTCCTATACAAAGACCATTGTGGTGCAAAATAATCTGCTGGCCTCTCAAAACGGGCTGACGGGCTATTATTTTGACAATTTCGGCGTTGACGACAACAACGTTCGCCATGACTTCACCGCCTTCAAAGTATCCCGCGTGGATCCTGATATCAACTTCTCAACCACGGCATGGGGAAACAATCCGCCGGATGCATCGATGGAACCAACTACCTGGTCAGTTCGCTGGGTAGGCAAGATCAATGTTCCCGCCAACGATAGTTACTCATTCAGGCTGACGAATCAATCCAACGACGGTGCGCGGATATTTATTGACGGCAAGAATATTGCGGACACGTGGAGAAATCATCCAGGGCCGGGCGCGACAGGATTGGGGAGTTTTCCGAACGCAACCTCCGAACCCATTACGCTGGCTGCGGGCATGCACGACATTGTCGTTGAAACATACAATACCGTAGGCACTGCCTCGGCTGTCCTCAGTTGGGCGAATTCTGCTGCACCGACAACCTATGCAGTCATTCCCGGCTCGAACCTCTTTACGAAGTAATAGCCATATGGATGAAAGCGCCGACCGGAGTTCGCAGGCCGGCGCTTTCTTACCAACAGTATCGAGGTTTTACATACGGGACCGCCTTCAGAGGAACATTTCGTTTGAATGACGAACTGCCTTGACGGGCGTTTAATCTGTTCATTCAGGTACAAGGTTTCAGGTTTTATGTATCCATTAATAAATTTATGTTGACATTTATATTTTAATTTTTTAATGTCTGGAAAACATGATCGCCACATTGGCTCCATGGTGGAGAACATTACGGTAATGTGTGAGTCGGTACGCTGGCAATTTCGAACAAAAATCCATTTCGAGGTGAAATTTTCGTTTGGGACAAAAGAGTTCCGTTCAAATAAGCGCACAGAAAATGAGAGATGAGCCCCCCCCCCCACTCAGTCTCGGGAACCTGAATTTCACCGGAAGCAGGCTGAACCGCCCCGAATGTGTTTTGTGCACCGCGCATGGAGATATTTATACCGCCGACTGGCGTGGAGGAGTCGCGCACATTCTGCCCAATGGCGAGCAAAAACTTTATCGTGGCCTGGCGCCCGACGGCCGCGCTTTGCGCCCGAACGGCATTTCACTGAACGCGGACGGATCTTTTCTCATTGCCGATCTCGGAGAAGAAAAAGGGGGTATTTTCCGGCTCACGCGGGAAGGAGAAGTCAGCGTCTTCGTCGACCGCGTTGACGGACTCGAGCTTCCGCCATGCAATTTCGTCTTCACCGATTACGAGCAACGCACATGGATCACTGTCAGCACACGTCAAGTTCCGCGTGCGGCTGCTTATCGGCGGGATGTCGCCGATGGCTTCGTGGTCTTGGTCGACAATAAAGGCGCGCGTATCGTTGCCGATAGTCTGGGTTACACAAATGAGGCTGCGGCACACCCAAGCGGGAAGTGGCTTTACGTCAACGAAACCTTCCGCCGGCGTCTCGTGCGTTATCAACTCACCCACCATAATGACCTTGGGAAACAGGAAGTGGTTTGCGAATTCGGCGAGGGCACGTATCCTGATGGTATCGTTTTTGACGCCGAAGGCTGCGCCTGGATTACCAGCATCATCAGCAACAGGATCATCCGGGTTCACCCCGATGGACGACAGCAATTGATGCTCGAAGACTCCGATGCCGAACACGTAGCCTGGGCGGAAAAAGCGTATCGCAGCCATGCGCTTGGACGCCCGCATCTCGACAACATTAAAAGCGAACGCCTTAAAAATGTCTCCAGCCTGGCCTTCGGCGGCCCTGATCGACGTACCATCTATCTTGGTTGTCTACAAGGCGATAGCATTGCCTGCCTGAAGCAGGAGGTCGCCGGCCATCAACTACCCCATTGGAATTATCACTAAATGGAAGCCGCCTCGAAAAAACGCAGCAGCACACCACTGGTTGACAGGGTTTACCAGGAGATCCGCGACAGGATTCTCTACGAGGCCTGGGGCGATGGACACCATGCGCTCGTACAGGAAATCGCCGAAGAATTCGGCGTGAGCCGGACCCCTGTACTGCAAGCGTTGAGTCGTCTGCAAAACGAAGGATTGGTTGAGACGATCCCGCGCCACGGGATTCTGGTTTCACCCATTTCCCTCAAAGACGTGCGCGAATCCTCGCTGATTTCGACCCACCTTGAATCGCTGGCCGTCGAACTGGCTGCCTCGCGAAAACACTCCGCCAAAAGCTTGAAGCCGCTCGAACAGGCAAACGACGAAGTCAAGGCTGCTTATGAGGCTGCGGACTTCAAGGCATGGCTACATGCCGACGAAGTGTTCCACAATCGTCTCGTGGCTCTATCGGACAATCGGATGCTGGCGGATGTGCATCGAAACTTCTGGGGCAGGGCGCAGCGCGCGCGACTGGCCGTATTGTCGCGAATCAACCCACCCGCCCGTTCCACCGGCGAGCACGCGGAAATACTCGATGCGATCCGCGAAGGCAACCCGGCGTTGGCCACTGAAAGGCTCAAATCGCACTTCCAGCCCTTCATTTCCTATGCCAACGAATTGGCGGATTTTCATCTTCGCCACAGATCGTAGGCCGACTACGTTATCTATCCGGATGGGCACACCATGACAAGCATAAATGACATTAGCATTACCGTTCTTCCTGGCGATGGCATAGGAGAAGAAGTCATGGCTGCCGCCGAACAGGTGCTTCTGGCGGTACAGAAGCGCATCGGCCTGCATTTCCGGCTCGACCATCAAAAAGCGGGAGCGCAGCACTATCTGGATACCGGTGTCGCACTGCCCGAATCCGTGCTCAAAGCCTGCGAGCAGGCGGATGCCATCTTGTTCGGCGCCATGGGTCTGCCGCACGTTCGCGCGCAGGATGGAACAGAGATAATTCCGCAGCTGGATCTACGATTTCATTTCGACCTTTACGCAGGCGTCCGCCCGATTCGTACGTTCAAGGGATTGCCGACTCCCTTGAGCCATCCTATGGCTTCCTGCATCGATCTGGTGTTGGTGCGCGAGAACACCGAGGGATTGTTTTATGCCCGTGGCCGCGCGGAAATTGAAGGAAAACCAGGAGAAGAAAGCGCTGTTTTCGACACCATGAAAATCAGCCGCAAAGGGACGGAGCGCATCTGCGATTATGCATTTAGTCTGGCCGAGCGGCGGACGAGAAGCAAGAACCGCCCGGGCCGGGTAACCAGCATCGACAAGGCCAACGTATTTGCATCGATGGCTTTCTGGCGCCGGGTTTTCGCCGAAACCTCCGCGAATCATCCGGCTGTTGCCGCCGACAGCGCCTATGTCGATGCGATGGCGCTCAACTTGCTGCTGAAACCGTGGACCTACGATGTCCTCGTTACCGAGAACATGTACGGCGACATCCTCTCCGACCTGATCGCCGGACTGGTCGGCGGCATGGGCATGGCGCCATCAGGCGACATCGGCGACAGGCACGGATTGTTCCAGCCTGCGCACGGCACAGCTCCGGATATCATGGGGCAGGGCAAGGCCAATCCGACGGCGATGATTCTTTCCGCCGCCATGATGCTCGACTGGCTGAGCGAACGGCAAGGCGACAGCCGCCTCGCCGACGGCGCATCTCTGATCGAGAAAGCAGTGGAAGACGTTTTCGCCGAGGGGCAAATACGCCCGATGGAGCATGGCGGTCCACACGGTTCCCGTGAGGTTGCCAACGCTATCGCAGCGCGGATCGGCTCTGTCGTGTAAACGAACCGATCCGGCCTTTATTCCGATACTCAGGTATTCTGCACCACGATGTTCGGAAACTTGCTGCTCATGTCCTTGGCGCGCTCGGCGATCTTGACGCCGATCCGCCGTGCTATCGCGCGGTAGATCTCCGCGGTGCGCGAATCGGGTGCGCCGACCACCGTCGGCTTGCCGGCGTCGGTCAGTTCCCGGATTTCGAGTTCTAGCGGCAGGGCGCCCAGCATTTCCGTGTCGTAATCCCGGCACATCCGCTCGCCGCCGCCCGTGCCGAAAATATGCTCTTCGTGGCCGCATTTCGAGCAGATGTGGATGCTCATGTTCTCGATGAGGCCGAAAATCGGAACACCGACCTTTTCGAACATCTTGAGTCCCTTGCGCGCGTCGATCAACGCGATGTCCTGCGGCGTCGTCACAATCACCGCGCCGGTGACCGGCACCTTCTGCGCCAGCGTAAGTTGCACATCGCCGGTTCCCGGCGGCATGTCGACCACGAGGTAATCGAGATCCTTCCAGGTGGTCTGATGAAGCATTTGTTCCAGCGCCTGGGTGACCATGGGACCACGCCACACCATCGGTGAATCGATGTCGACCATGAAGCCTATGGATATCGCCTGCAGGCCAAAGGCCCGCATCGGCTCCCAGCGCTCACCGTCCTCCGATTCCGGCCGCTGTCCGGTCAGTCCGAGCATCTGCGGCACAGAGGGGCCGTAGATGTCGGCATCGAGCAGGCCGACTTTGGCCCCCTCGTGCGACAGGGCCAGCGCCAGGTTGACGGCCGTCGTGCTCTTGCCGACGCCGCCCTTGCCGGACGCCACGGCGATGATGTTCCTGACTTCCGGCAGCGGTTTCAGGTTGCGCTGCACAGTATGCGCCACGATCTTCATGCCCACGCTGGCTTCGACGCTGGTGACGCCCGGCACGGCCCGCACGGCCTCGGACACCGCCCGCCGGATCGCCTCCAGCTGTGTTTTCGCCGGATACCCGAGCTCGATGTCGAAGGACACCTTGCCGTCATCGACCTTGAGATTCTTCACCGCGCGCGCCGAAACGTAATCCTTGTGCATGTTGGGATCGACGCAATTTTTCAACGCGGCCTGGACGGCTTCTACCGTGACTGCCATTCTTTACTCCTTGAGAATATATCCGACTAATTTTGTCTAGTTTAACCAAAAACGAGACTCGCTGCACATTTGCTAGAATATCCAGATTTTCCTATACAGCCTTCTCATTACGCGAAGCGCCATAAAATCAAGGTCCGCGCCATGTCCCGCAAAATCCTCGTCACCTCGGCCCTCCCCTACGCCAACGGCGCCATCCACCTCGGCCATCTGGTCGAGTACATCCAGACCGATATCTGGGTGCGTTTCCAGAAAATGCAACCCAAGGACAAGGTCGGCGAATGCTGGTACGTCTGCGCCGACGATACTCACGGCACGCCGATCATGCTGCGCGCCGAGAAGGACGGCATCACGCCGGAAGCGCTGATCGCGCGCGTGCACGGCGAACACTCCCGCGATTTCGCCGGGTTCCACGTCGCATTCGACAACTTCTACAGCACGCATTCTCCCGAAACGCAGGAATACTGCAATGAGATCTACGCGCGGCTGACCCGGGCGGGGCTGATCGAGAAACGGACCATCGAGCAGTATTACGACCCGGCCAAGCAAATGTTCCTGCCGGACCGTTTCATCAAGGGCGAATGCCCGAAATGCGGCGCCAAGGACCAGTACGGCGACAACTGCGAAAGCTGCGGCGCCGCCTACACGCCCAACGAACTGAAAAATCCATACTCGGCCGTTTCCGGCGCCAAGCCCGAATTGCGCAACTCGGACCACTACTTCTTCAAGCTCTCTGGCGAGAGCTGCCAGCGCTTTCTGCGCCGCTGGACGCGCGAGAACAACCGCCTGCAGCCCGAAGCCGCCAACAAGATGCAGGAATGGCTGGGAGCCGAGAGCGAAAACCGTCTGACCGACTGGGACATCTCGCGCGATGCGCCCTATTTCGGCTTCGAGATTCCCGACGCGCCGGGCAAGTACTTCTACGTCTGGCTCGACGCGCCGATCGGCTACATGGGCTCGTTCAAGAACCTGTGCAACACACGCGGCCTCGATTTCGACGAATTCTGGAAGCCGGACACGAAGACCGAGCTATACCACTTCATCGGCAAGGACATCCTCTATTTCCACGCGCTGTTCTGGCCCGCCGAACTGGAGCACGCCGGTTACCGTACGCCGAGCGGCATTTTCGCGCACGGTTTCCTGACCGTTGATGGCGCCAAGATGTCCAAGTCGCGCGGCACCTTCATCACCGCCGAGAGCTACCTGCAAAACGGCCTCAACCCCGAATGGCTGCGCTATTACTATGCCGCCAAGCTCAACAGCACGATGGAGGACATCGATCTCAACCTCGAGGACTTCATCGCCCGCGTCAATTCCGATCTCGTAGGCAAATACGTCAACATCGCCAGCCGTTGCGCCGGCTTCATCAGCAAGAAATTCGGCGGGAAACTCGCCGCCACCGACGCCGCCTGGCTGAACCCCCTGCGCGACGCTGCCGGCAGCATTGCCCAATCTTACGAAGAACGCGAATTCGGCCGCGCCCTGCGCGAAGTCATGGCGCTCGCCGATGCCGCCAACGTCGTGGTCAACGACCGCAAGCCCTGGGAACTGGCCAAACAGGAAGGCAAGGAAACCGAACTGCACGCCGCCTGCTCGGAAGCCATCGAGGCCTTCCGGCTGCTCACGCTGTACCTGAAGCCCGTGCTGCCGAAAGTGGCCGAGGCGGTCGAATCCTTCCTGGGCATCGCGCCGCTGGCCTGGAGCGACGTCGCCAAGCCCCTGCCGGCGGGTCACGTCATCAACGCCTACAGCCACCTGATGACGCGCATCGATCCGAAACAGATTGCCGCCTTGATCGACGCCAACAAGGAATCGCTGGCGCCCGTGCCGGAAGCCGCGCCGCAGAAGCACGCCGAAAAGCAGGAAAAAGCGGCCGAAGCGGCGAAGGCGGCGGCCGAAGTGGGGGGGCCGCACATCACTATCGACGACTTCATGAAGGTCGATCTGCGCGCGGCGAAAATCGTCGACGCCGGACACGTGGAAGGCGCCGAAAAATTGATCCGGCTTTCGCTCGACATCGGCGAGGAAAAACCCCGCCAGGTCTTCGCCGGCATCAAGTCGGCCTACGACCCGGCGCAGCTGATCGGCAGGATGACGGTGATGGTGGCCAACCTCGCGCCGCGCAAGATGAAGTTCGGCATGAGCGAGGGCATGATCCTCGCCGCCTCTGACCCGGAAGGGAAGGCGCCGGGCATTTTCCTGCTCGCTCCCGATAGTGGAGCCTTGCCGGGGATGCGCGTAAAATAGCCCTATGCATACGTCGCAACCCTCCCTGCGCCCCCGATTGACGCTAGTCATTCTGCTTTTCGCCGTCGTCGACGTCGCAGGGATGGTGTTGATCGCCACAGGGATCATGTGGTTCGTGCACGGGACGCCGCTGTTCATTCCCGGCTTCCCGACCAATATGATCGAGGCCGGGGTCTCCACGGTCGCCGGCCTGCTGATGATGCTCTGGTCCGCCGCGCGGATCCTGCGCGAACTGACCAAACAGATCAGCCCGCGGAATCCGGAGCATTTCCGCTGATGGCCGGCGTGACGCTGGCCCACTGGATTCCGCTGCTCGCTTCGGCCTGGCTGCTCATCGGCCTCGCGGGCATTTTCCGCGCCAGCGACTTTGCGCTCATCAGCCGCGTGCTGTTTCCCGCCAGCGCTGCCCTCAGCGTGATCATCGCCATCATGGGGCTGGCCGGCCTCGCCGCGGAACCACAAACGGTGATTCTGCCCATCGGCCTGCCCGGCCTGCCGTTCCACTTGAGCCTCGACGCGCTGGCCGCGTTCTTCATTTTCCTGCTCGGCGGCACATCCGCAGGCATCTCGATCTACGCCGCCGGCTATTTCCGCAAGAGCGAAGGCCCGGCGCTCGGCCTGCAATGCCTGCTGTACCACGTTTTCCTGGCGAGCATGGTCTTCGTTCTCCTGGCCAGCGACGGCTATGCCTTCATGGTGGCCTGGGAAACGATGGCGCTGAGCTCCTTCTTCCTCGTCACGGCCGAACACCGCCATGCCGAAATCCGCCGCGCCGGTTACCTGTACCTGCTGATAGCTCACGTCGGCGCCGTCGCCATTCTTCTTTCGTTCGGCATCATGGCCGGCAGCGAAGGCGACTACACTTTCGAGGCCATGCGCCAGTTCGGCGGCGGCGATTTCTGGCGGACGGCGGCCTTCCTGCTCGCCCTCTGCGGCTTCGGCGCCAAGGCCGGGCTGCTACCGCTGCACATCTGGCTACCCGAGGCCCACCCGGCTGCGCCGTCTCCGGTTTCGGCGATGATGAGCGGGGTCATGCTGAAAACCGCCATCTACGGCCTGCTTCGCGTCGGCTTCGACCTGCTGAGCGCGCATACTTGGTGGTGGGGGCTGCTGCTCCTGCTTGTCGGCCTCGCCTCGGCCCTGTTCGGCGTCGTTTTCTCGGCGGTGCAGACCGACATGAAGCGCCTGCTCGCCTATTCCTCGATCGAAAACATCGGCCTCATCGTCCTCGGCATGGGGCTGGCGCTGATCTTCCGCTCGTTCAGCATGACGAGCTTCGCAGCGCTGGCGCTGACGGCCATGCTTTATCACTGCCTGAACCACGCCTTCTTCAAGAGCCTGCTGTTCCTGAGCACCGGTTCGGTATTGCATGCCACGGGCGAGCGCAACCTCGGCAAGCTCGGCGGGCTGATCCACCAGATGCCGTGGGTGGCCTGGCTCGCGCTGATCGGCGTGCTGGCTTCCGCCGGCCTGCCGCCGCTCAACGGCTTCGTCTCGGAATGGCTGCTGCTGCAGAGTTTTCTGTTTACTTCCGGCGTGCCGCACGGCTACCTGAACATGCTGCTGCCGGTGTTCGCCGCCGCCATCGCGCTGATCGCCGCGCTGGCGGGCTTCGCCATGGTCAAGTTCTTCGGCGTCATTTTCCTCGGCCAGCCGCGCGAAGAGAAGCTGGCGCAAGCGCACGACGCATCCCTCCTTTCCCGCATCGGCCTGTCCTGGCTGGCGGCCGGCTGCGTGCTGCTCGGATTGCTGCCCAATGTCGTCATCGCCACGCTCGATCCGGTCATTCAGTCGCTGATCGGTTTCGGCCGGCAGTTCGACGCGCGCATCGACAACTGGCTGTTCCTGGCGCCGTTCTACGCCGAACGCGCAAGCTACAGCCCGATCATCTTCTTCTGCGGCATCGTCGTTCTTACCCTGCTCGCGCTGCACATCGTGCGCCGCCGCTTCAAGGGCACATTCCGGCGCGTGCCGCCCTGGGATTGCGGCTTTCCGCTGCAGACCGGCCGCATGCAGGATACCGCCGAAGGCTACGGGCAGCCGATCCGCCGCATCTTTTCGCCGTTCTTCAAGCGCACGCGCCAGCACCCTTCGCCTTTCGACGCCAAGCCGAAATACATCAGCATCGTCGAGGACCCGCTCTGGTACTGGATCTACCTGCCAATCGCATGGGTCGTCGAACGCTGCACGCGCGCCGTGGACTTCCTGCAGCGCGGACGGATCGCCGTTTACCTGACCTACAGTTTCCTGACCCTGATCATTCTTCTCGTGCTGACACGCGGATGATTACCTTCTTCGCTTTCCTCGCCCAATTGACCGAGCTGCTGGCCGCGCTGCTGCTGGCGCCGCTGCTCGTCGGCTGGGTGAATCAGTGCCGCGCCTGGCTGCAGAACCGTTCGGCGCCGCCGCTGCTGCAGACCTACTACACGCTGCGCAAGCTGTTCTACAAGGAAGTCCTGCTGGCGCACAACGCCTCGCCGTTTTTCCGCGCCGCGCCCTATGCCATTTTTGCATGCATGGCGCTGGCCTCGGCGATCGTGCCGACGCTGTCGACGAATCTTATCCTGGCGCCCGCTGCCGACGCCATCGCTTTCGTCGGCCTCTTCGCCCTGGCGCGCATCTTCATTGCGCTGGCTGCCATGGACGTCGGCACGTCGTTCGGCTCGCTCGGTTCCCGGCGCGAAATGCTGATCGGTTTCCTCGCCGAACCGGCCCTGCTGATGATCTTTTTCACCACCTCGCTGATCTCCAACTCGACGTCGATGTCGTCCATCGTGCAGACGCTGGCGCAGACCGATTTCGTCATCTACCCGAGCCTGGCTTTCGCCGGCACGGCCTTCGTCATGGTCTCCCTGGCCGAGAACGCCCGCATCCCGATCGACAATCCGACGACGCACCTGGAGCTGACGATGATCCACGAGGCGATGATCCTCGAATATTCGGGCCGTCATCTGGCGCTCATCGAATGGGCGGCCGCGCTCAAGCTCTTCGCCTACTCCTGCCTCGGCATCGCCCTGTTCGTGCCCTTCGGCATTCCCGCCGTGGCCGATCCGCTGTCCCTGCTGGTGGCCTCGGTGTACATGATCATCAAGCTCGCCATCGGCGGCTTCATCCTGGCCCTGATCGAAACATTGAGCGCCAAGATGCGCATTTTCCGCGCCCCGGAATTCCTCGGCACGGCCTTCCTGCTCGCCGTTCTGGCCATGCTGGTGCACCTGCTTCTGGAGGTCGGCCGATAATGGAAGGCTTTGTCCTGCCGGCCGAGCTGATCGGCCAACTCATCGACCTGTGCGCCGCCGTCATGCTGCTGCTCGGCTTCGCCATGCTGGCGCAACGGCGCGTCCTGTCGCTGATCAACCTGTTCACGCTGCAGGGCCTGACGCTTTTCGTCTCGACGGCCATCGTCGCGTACAGCACGCAGCAACCCCATCTGTACACGTCGGCCGGGCTGACCCTGGTCCTGAAGGTCATGGTCCTGCCCTATGTCCTGCACCGGCTGATCCGCAAGCTCTCCGTCAAATGGGATGTCGAGACGCTGATCAATATTCCGACCATCATGCTCGCCGGCATCGTGCTGGTCGTCGTCGCCTTCAACGTGGCGCAGCCGATCTCGCAGCTTTCTGGCACCGTCATGCGCGCCACCATCGGCATCGCGCTTGCCTGTGTGCTGCTTTCATTCCTGATGATGATCACGCGCAGCAAGGCCGTGACGCAGGTGATCGCCTTCCTGGCCATGGAAAACGGCCTGTTTTTCGCCGCCACCAGCGCCACCTACGGCATGCCGTTGGTCGTCGAATTCGGTATCGCGCTCGACCTGCTGGTCGGCGTGGTCATCTTCGGCGTGTTCTTCTTCCAGATCCGCCAGCAGTTCGACAGTCTGGACATCCGCCAGATGGAAAAGGTCAGGGAAGAATGAACGAACTCGCCCTCGTCCTCTGCATCCCGTTTCTCGCCTCGATTGTGCTGGCCTTGACCGGGCATCGCTGGTACGCCGCGTCGATCAACATTGCCGCCAGCCTGCTCACGCTGTTCGCCGCCGCGGTCCTGACCATCCGCGTCATCAGCGACGGCCCCATGGACATGCTCGACGAGCAGTTCTTCGTCGATCCGCTAAACGTCTTCCTGATAGCCCTGACCGCGCTGGTCGGTTTCACCACCTCGGTGTTCTCGCGCCCCTACATGCGCGTCGAACACGATCACGGACGCCTTTCTTCCAACCGGCTGCGCCTCTATCACAGCATGTTCCAGATGTTCATGTTCACCATGCTGGTCGCGCTGTCGACGAACAACATCGGCATCCTGTGGGTGGCCATGGAAGCGGCCACCCTGTCGACGGTGCTGCTGGTCGCGCTCTACCGCACGCCTGAAAGCCTCGAAGCGGCGTGGAAATACTTCATCCTGTGCGGCGTCGGCATCGCCCAGGCGCTGTTCGGCACCATCCTCATCTACTTCGCGGCCGAGCAGGTGTTCAGCCACGAGGCCGGCGCCATGCTGTGGACGCACCTCTATGCCTACCGCACCGAACTCGAACCGACGGTGCTCTCGCTGGCTTTCGTCTTCATGATCGTCGGCTACGGCACCAAGACCGGCCTCGTACCCTTGCACAACTGGCTGCCGGATGCCCACGCCGAGGGCCCGACGCCGGTTTCAGCCGTGCTTTCCGGATTGCTGCTCAACGTCGCGCTGTACGCCATCATCCGCTGCAAGGTGCTCGTCGACGGCGCGCTGGGAACGCATTTTGCCGGCAACCTGATGATGGGATTCGGCCTGCTGACCGTCGTCATCCCGGCGTTCTACCTGTCGCGGCAGAAAGACATCAAGCGCCTGTTCGGCTTCTCCTCGATCGAGCACATGGGAATCATCACCTTCGCCTTCGGCATGGGCGGCGGTGTCGCCAGTTTTGCCGGGCTGCTGCACATGACCGTGCACTCGCTGACCAAGTCGGCCATTTTCTTCGCCGTCGGGCATGCCGCGCAAATGGCCGGCACCCAGGCCATCGACGAGATCAAGGGGCTGATCAAGCGCTCGCCGACCATCGGCTGGGGCTTGATGATCGGCACGCTGGCCATCCTCGGCATGCCCCCGTTCGGCGTGTTCACCAGCGAATTCCTGATCCTTACCACGGCCATCAAGCACTATCCCTGGGCCACGCCGATTCTGCTCACGGCCCTGGGTGTCGCCTTCGCCTCGATGTTTCACAAGGTGCAGGGCATGGCTTTCGGCGAACCGACGGTGAAGCCGCTGGTGCACAACCCGGCCCTGCTGCCGGTCTTCATCCATCTGGGACTGGTGCTCATGCTCGGCCTGTGGATTCCCCCGTATCTGAGCGAGTGGTTCCGCCTGGCGGCCCACATGGTCGGCTGAGCGCAAGGACGGAAAGCGGAACGCCATGCAATTTCTCGACCAGAACATCGAATTCGAAGCGCTCGCCG
>JAVBSG010000012.1:0-46746 GCA_031547245.1 Propionivibrio sp. | reverse complement strand
GGACAACAGCGACTGTTCGGCCTGCAAGGGCTCGACGGATGCCACCTTGCCGAAGCTATACCGGCTTTGCACCAGAGAGAGTATCCGTTGGCGGCTTTCGATGCTCTTTTCCGTGACCGCGATGCTCTGCTCGGCGTACAGAAGCTGGAACCAGCCGTCGACCACGCTGTTGATCAAGGCCAGCCGCGCGCTGGCCAAGTCTTCCATCGTCGCCCGGTGTTCCCATTCTCCGGCGTCGGCAGCATCACGCAAACGCCGCCACAAATCCAGCTCGTAGCTGACGGAGGCGGCGCCCTGCCAGTTCTGATCCCACGTTTTTCCCGACTGGCCGGCGTGGCTCGATTTCAGCTCGCGTGTCGCGGAGGCGGAAGCATCGGCGGAAAACGACGGCAGCAGGTCTGAAGTCAGCAGGCGGGCCTGGTACAGCGCCTTGTTGACGGCGATGGCGCTGCGGGCGAGGTCAACGTTCCGCTCGAGCGCGAGATCCACGGTGCGGTCCAGTGCCGCGCTGTCGTAGCCGAGCCACCAGGAGGTATTCAGGCGGTAGCGCTGGGCGATTTCTTCCGAAGAAATCACGTCGCGTGTGAGGCCCTCGTCGGTATAAGGCACGCTGGCGCATCCGCACAGCGCCAGCGCCGACACGAGCACGAGCAGGCGGAGCCGTTGGTGGAAGATCGTATTAGTATTGTTCATCATTCCCTCGACAGCGCTTCAATGGGGTTGAGTTGGGAAGCGTTCCGGGCCGGCACGAAACCGAAACCGATACCGATGGCCGAAGAACATAGTGCCGCCAGTGCCATGGAAGCCGGCGACGGACTCATGCTGAAATCGGTAATGAAAAAACCGACCCCGACGCCGATGAGGCCGGCCAGCCCGATGCCAAGCAGCCCGCCCGTCAGGCAGATCAGCACGGCTTCCAGAAGAAACTGCTCCATGATGTTGATCCTCCGGGCGCCGACGGCCATGCGCACGCCGATTTCCCGGGTGCGCTCCGTCACGGAAACCAGCATGATGTTCATGACGCCGATACCGCCGACGATGAGGGCGATGAGGGCGATGCCGGAGACCAGCAAGGCCAGGGTGCCGGTGGCGCTTTCCACGGTTTTCTTGATGCTGTCGGTGCTGAAGGTGAAAAAATCCTCCGATCCATGCCGCGCCGTCAGAAGCTTGGTGATGCTCCGTTCCGCCATGAGGGGCATCACGTCGTCGCTCACCTTGACGGTGATGGAGGAAATGTTGCGCGCGCCGGTGATCTTGTTCATCACGGTGGTATACGGCGCCCAGAGGTTCAACGTATCCGAGGGACCGAACCCCATGTCCTTCTTTTTGCTCACGCCGACGATGCGCAATGGCTGCCGGTTGAACAGAATGACCTGGCCCACGGGTGCTTCCCCGTTGGGAAAGAGCTGTTGCCGGGTGTTGTCGTCGATGACCACGTATGACGCGCTGTCGCGCACGTCTTCGGCGCTGAAGAACCGCCCCGAGGCCGACTCGAGCCCCTTGACGTCGAAATAGTTCGCCCCGACGCCGCTCAACTGCGCGGTGACGGAGATATTGCGGTAGGTCAGCGTGCCGGAGGCCGAGGAATTCGGCGTGCTGCTGGCGACGTATGGCTGCCGCCCGAGAATCTCCGCATCGGCCACGGTCAGCGTTTTGATTTTGGCCGCGTAGCGATCGCCGAACCCCTTGCCGGGGAAAATATCGATGGTGTTGGTGCCCATGGCGCTGATGTCGGCAATGATTTTTTCCTGCGACCCCCGGCCCAGAGCCACGACGGACACCACCGAGGCGATGCCGATGATGATGCCGAGCATGGTCAGGCACGACCGCATTTTATGCGCCAGAATGGCCTGCACGGACATGCGCAGGGCTTCCCGCATCTGGTCGAGGCGCTCGGCGACTCTGGAGCGAGCGGAAGGCTTCTCCGATGTCCGCCATTGCTCCGACGATGCGATCGGCCGGCTGCGCTCGTCGGATACGATGCGCCCGTCGCTGATGCGGATGATCCTCCCGGCATGGCTCGCCACCTGGGCGTCGTGCGTGACGACGATGACCGTATGCCCGCGCCGGTTGAGGTCCTCCAGGATGGCCATGACGTTCTCGCCGCTGGCCGAATCGAGCGCCCCGGTGGGTTCGTCGGCCAGGATGACGCGGCCGCCGTTTATCAAGGCGCGGGCGATGCTGACCCGTTGCTGCTGCCCCCCGGAAAGCTCGGTCGGCAGATTGGCCGTCTTGTCGTCCAGCCCCAGATCGTGCAGCAGGCTCCGCGCCCGCTCGAGGCGCTCCTCTCTCTTCTCCCCCGTATACACGGCCGGCAGGGCGACGTTTTCCAGCGCGGAAAGTTTGGTCAGCAGGTTGTAGCGCTGGAAAATGAACCCCAGGCGCGAACCCCGCAAACCGGACAACTGATCGGGGCCCAGCGACGCCGCCTCTTTGCCGTCGATGCGGTATATGCCGGAAGTCGGCGTATCCAGGCAGCCCAGAATGTTCATGAGCGTGGATTTTCCCGAACCCGACTGCCCGACGATGGCCACAAAGTCGCCGTCTTCTATGGAAAAACTGACGTCGAACAGCACCTGGACGCGGCTTTCGCCGCTGCCGTAGGATTTGCAGACCTTCTCGACCTCGATGAGAGCCATCAGCGCGGCCCTCCCGGTCCCCGGTTCCGCCCCTGCGCGTCGATTTCCGCCTGGGTGAGCCGGCCGCTGATCACCTTTTCCCCCGCTTTCAGGCCGTTCTTTATCTCCACCCGCACGCCGTCGCTGATTCCCGTGGTGACGAGGCGCGTTTCAGCCTTGCCGCTTTCATCGAGAATCTGCAGGTTTTTTTGTCCCTGCTCATCGCTTCCCACGGCCAGCAGCGGAACGAGCAGGACACCCTCGGCCCGGGCAACGACGATGTCGGTCTGCGCGGTCATGCCGATGCGCAGGCGGCCGTCCGAATTATCGATATGCGCCTTGCCATAGTAATAGACTGCCTTGTCCGTAGACGAACTGGATGACGTGCCCCCCGTCGACGAAGTGTTTTTATAGGAACCGTCCGACAGCGTGGACAGGCCGGGGTCGATGGACGTCAGCGTAGTTTCGCGGACTTCGTCGGGTTCGCCGAGGATGGTGTAGGACAGGATCATTCCCGGTTTGACGGCGGTGACGTCGCCCTCGGATATTTCGATCTGGATTTCCATCTGGTTCAGATCGGCGATCTGGACGATGGAGGGCGCCGACTGGACAGCGTTGACCGTCTGGCCCTCATCCACCGGCACCGAAACCACGGTTCCATCCAGCGGCGCGGTAATCCGTGTGTAGCCCAGGTTGGTCTTGTCGGTGCTCACGGCAAGCTCCGTCTGGCGGATCTGCGCTTCCAGCTCCGCCACCTCGGCCTTGGTCAGGGCCCAGGTATTCTCCATGTTTTCCAGCGATTCCTGCGAGGTGGCGTCGCGGCCGCGCAGGGCTTCCTCGCGCTTGAACTGCTGCTCGGCCACGCGCAGGCTGACCTTCTTGGAGACCAACTGCGCCTGGTAGGACTGCAGGCGCGCCTTGTCCGTGGCCAGCTGGTTTTCCTGGGGAACGGAATCGATTTCCGCAATCAGATCCCCTTTCTTCACCATCTGCCCCACCTTCACATGGAGCTTGAGAATCTGCCCGGAAACCTGCGCGCCCACCGTGACCAGTTGCACCGCCCCGACTTCCCCCGTGGCGCTGACCACTCGGCGGATGTTCCCGGTCGCCGCGTCTTCCGTAAGATAGAGCGGCTCATCGCCTTTTTTGAAGCGGGACCAGACGCTGCAGGCCGTTGCAAAACACAGCACGGCCAGCAGGACGAAAAAAAGCTTTCGCGTATTTTTGTTCAGGAGCGGCATCGTTTTCTCTCAATTCCAGGCGGTGTCCACAGCGAACGGCCTGATGTGGAAGAGAAAGTAACAAAGCCGGTGTTAATGAAAGGTTAAGGCGATTCACTCCCCAAAATATTGGTTCCGTACTACATGTCACCGGCTTCGGAGAGCCGGTGACCGTTTTTTACCCATCCAAGGCTTGCGGCGCTCAGTCGGTGAAGGGCAGTCCCACGTAATTTTCCGCCATCGTCGTCCTGCCGGCGACGGAATGAATGACGTAATCCAGCTCGGCTTCAAGCGCTTTCTGGTCGAACGCATTGGTGTCCGGGAAGCGGTGCAGCAGCATCGTCATCCACCAGGAGAAGCGCTCGGCTTTCCAGATGCGCTTCAGGCAGCGTTCGGAGTAATGGTCGATGCCGGCGTGGCTACCGTGATAGAACTCGATAAGCGCCCGCGACAGGTAACGCACGTCCGAGGCGGCCAGATTCAGCCCCTTGGCGCCGGTCGGCGGCACGATGTGCGCCGCGTCTCCCGCCAGCAGGAGGCGTCCGAAGCGCAATGGCTCGGCAACGAAGCTGCGCAGCGGCGCAATGCTTTTCTCGATCGACGGCCCGGTAATCAGCGATTCCGCGGTTTGCGGGTCGAGCCGGCGGCGAAGTTCCTCCCAGAAACGCTCGTCGGACCAGTGTTCCACCTGCTCCGACAAAGGACATTGCAGGTAATAGCGGCTGCGCGTATGCGAACGCATGCTGCACAGGGCGAACCCCCGTTCGTGCTTGACGTAGATGAGCTCGTCGGCGACCGGCGGCGTTTCCGCAAGCAGTCCCAGCCAGCCGAACGGGTAAACGCGCTCGTAGTTGACGATGGCATTGCGCGGAACGCTGGCTCGGCAAACGCCGTGGAAACCGTCGCAACCGGCGATGAAATCGCACTCGACCTCGTGGGCCTGGCCGTTCTTGACGTAGCGGACACGCGGCCGGTCGGTATCGAAATCGTGCACGCTGACGTCCTTGGCCTCGTATACCGTCTTCAGGCCGGCTTGCGTCCGGGCATCCATCAAGTCCTTGGTCAGTTCCGTCTGGCCATAGACCATGACCTGCTTGCCGCCGGTCAGGCCGTGCAGATCGATCCGCTGGTGCTTGCCGTCGATGAGCAGCCCGATGCCCTTGTGCATGAGGCCCTCGGCATGCATCCGCTGGCCGACGCCGGCTTCGTCGAGGAGATCGACCGCCACCTGTTCGAGCACTCCGGCGCGGATGCGCCCGAGGACGTATTCCGGAGTATGGAGTTCGAGAACGATCGCATCTATCCCCGCCTTGTGCAGCAATTGCCCCAGAATCAGTCCGGAAGGTCCGGCACCGATGATTGCAACTTGTACTCTCATGGCATTTCCCCTGTTCATATCGCTTCCAGGGCCATCAGCCCGGAAGCGGTGTTGGAAATCGGGATGTGGTAGTTGGAATACACTTTCGCCACCTCCCCTGGCAAGGCGCCGCGCGCGGCCACCCACATCAACAGCTCGATGCCCTGCGTTCCGGTCAGTTCGACCAGATCGGCAATCGAATAGCGCGTCACCCACATCGGGTCGTCGACCAGCTTTTCCATGAACAGCAAGTCGAATTCCTTGTTGATGAAGCCGGCGCGCTGCCCGTCGAGCTGATGCGAAAGCCCCCCGGTGCCGATCACCACCACCCGCGCACGGCTGTTCCAGGACTCGATGGCGCGGCCGATAGCCAAACCGAACTTGAAGCAGCGCGCCGCCGTGGGCAATGGAAACTGCACGGTGTTGATGCATATCGGGACGGTACGCACCGGACACGGCGACTGTTTCGGCCAGAGCAGCTCCATGGGCAGCGTGAAAGCGTGATCGACCAGCATCTCCTGGCAGGTAGTGATGTCGAACTCGTCGGCGACCAGCGATTCGATCAGATGCCACGAAAGATCCTGATCACCGGCGTAGGGAGACATGACCGGAATTCCCCAGCCCTCGTCGGAGTTGCGGTATTCCGGCGCGGCCCCCACGGCGAAGGTCGGCATCTTGTCGAGAAAGAAATTCAGGCCGTGATCGTTGTAGATGACCACGGCAACGTCAGGTTTCACCTTGGCCAGCCAGTTTCGCACCGGCGGAAAACCGTCGAAAAAAGGCTTCCAGTAGGAATCCTCCTGCAGGTTCCGGGCAATCGCGCGCCCGATGGCCGGGATATGCGAGGTGGTGATGCTGCCGACGATAGTGGCCATGATTATTTCCCCGCTTCGATCAGCCTGGCCTGAAAGGCCGCTTTGCTCATGCCCGTTTGCTGGGCGCCGATATCTTGCATGTCCAGACCGAAAATGCCGGTGAACTTGGCCAGGTAGTAAACGTTGCCCCCCGCGGCGAGCAGCCGCAGCACGTCGCGGCCGGCAATGGCCGCGCATTGCTCGGCGTTCAAACCGTATTTGGCGCAATACGCCGCCTCGTCCCTCAGGAATTCGGCGCGGTTTTCCGCCGAGTTGAACGAGAAGCACATCCTGTTGAGGCCATAGCCCTTGCGCGCCTGCTCGCCGTCAAACAGCGTCGTACCGACAATTTCCCGCTTTTTCCTCATGGCACACCTCCTTCGCTTATGCCCCGTCAAAGGTTTCCGTGTCGATGTCCCGTTGCACCGCCTCGCTGTAGCGGGAACCGCTCACGGTATGCCGGTTGATCAGCCCGTCGAGCTGCGCGGTGATTTCCGGCGTCAACACAACCGAAACGGCGGCTATGTTCTCTTCAAGATGCTGCGGGTTCTTGGTGCCGGTGAGCGGCACGATGAATGGCTCCCGAGCTAGAACCCAGGCCAGGGCGAGCTGCGCCATCGAGCACCCGGCTTTCGCGGCGATTTCCTTGTAGGGATCGAGCAGTTCAAGGTTCTTCCGGTAGTTGTCGGGCGAGAAGCGCGGCATAGCCAGGCGGATATCGCCTTTTTCGAACTGTGCGGCCGGATCGCTCAAGGTACCGGTCAGGAAACTGCGCGCCGTCGGGCTGAAGGCCACGAGCGTCAGTCCGAGTTCGCGGCAGGCATCGAATACGCCGATCTCGGCCTCTCGCGTCCATAACGAGTATTCGCTCTGCACGGCAGTCAACGGGTGGATCGCGTGGGCACGCCGCACGGTGGCTCCGGAAGCCTCGGACAAGCCGATGCAGCGGATTTTCCCTTCCCGCACAAGATCGGCCAGTGCGCCGACGCTTTCCTCCACCGGCACCTTTTTGTCGATGCGGTGCAGGTAGTAGAGATCGATGACATCGGTTTGCAGCCGCCGCAGGGATTCCTCGCACGTGCGTTTGAGCGTTTCCGGCCGGCCGTCGAGCGTGCGTTTGCCGTCCACGCCGGCCAGTCCGCATTTGCTGGCGATGACGATGCGCGAGCGGAAGGGTTTGAGCACGCTGCCGAGCAGTTCCTCGTTGGCTCCAAAACCGTAGAGCGCGGCTGTGTCGAAAAAACCGATGCCCAGATCCAGCGCGCGCAGCAGCACGGATTCGGCGACTTCCCGCGGCGGCGGCGCGCCGTAGTTCTCGCTCAGGCTCATGCAGCCCATGCCGATGGCCGGGATGCTGAACGGTCCGAGGCGGCGATGCGGCAGCTTCATTTCAGATGGCTCCTTGCGCAGTCAGTTGCTGTTCGAGCTGGTGCAGCGTGCGATAGCACGGCAGCACGCTGGCGATGCCGGCATTCGGTTCGCGGCCCTCGCGAATGGCGGCGACGAACTCGCGGTCCTGCAGCTCGATGCCGTTCATTGACACGTCGACCTGCGAGACGTCGATCTTTTCTTCCTTGCCGTTGAACAGATCGTCATAGCGGGCGATATACGTGCCGTTGTCGCCGATGTAGCGGAAAAAGCTGCCCAGCGGCCCCTCGTTGTTGAACGACAGCGAGAGCGTGCAGATTGCGCCGCTACGGGTCTTGAGCTGGATCGACATGTCCATGGCAATGCCGAGGGTCGGATGGATCGGCCCTTGCAGCGCATTGGCCGCGACGATCTCGCTTCCCGTCTGGTAAGCGAAGAGATCGACGGTATGCGCGGCGTGGTGCCACAGCAGATGGTCGGTCCAGCTGCGCGGCTGCCCCGCCGCGTTGATATTGCTGCGGCGGAAGAAATAGGTCTGCACGTCCATCTGCTGAATGGCCAGTTCGCCCGCGACGATTTTTTTGTGGACGTATTGATGGCTGGGGTTGAATCGCCGCGTGTGGCCGACCATGCCGACCAGACCGGTTTCCTTTTGCACGCGCATGACCTCCTGCGCATCGTCCCACCTGTCGGCAAGCGGAATTTCCACCATCACGTGCTTGCCGGCGCGTAGACACTGGATGGCTTGCTCCGCATGCATCTGCGTCGGCGTCGCCAGGATGACGGCGTCGATTTCCGGGAAGGCCAGGCTCACCGACAGATCGGTGGCGACATGGCCGATACCGAAGCGCTGCGCGGTTTCCCGCAGACCGTCCGGACGGGCGCCGATCAGCGAAACGACTTCGACCCCATCGATTTTCTGCAAGGCTTCAAGGTGCTTGGTACCGAAGGCGCCAGCACCGGCGAGGGCGATTTTCATGGGTTCTCCAGAATGATGTGGCCGACGGCGGTGTTCGAGGCCGGCACGTGATAGAAGCGGTAGATTTCCCTGGCGTCGTCGGCCAGGGCGCCGCGCATGATCAGCCACATGACCAGTTCAATGCCTTCCGAACCGGCCTCGCGCACGTAATCGATGTGCGGCATCATGGCCAGGGCCTGCGGGTCGCGGGTAAGCCCGTCGAGAAACGCCGTGTCGAATTCGCGGTTGATCAGGCCGGCGCGAGGCCCCTGCAGCTGGTGCGACATGCCGCCCGTGCCCCAGACCATCACCTTGAGGTCGGCGTCGAAGGATTCGACCGCCTTGCGGATGGCCTTGCCGAGCTGATAGCAGCGATTGCCGGTGGGCGGCGGGTATTGCACGACGTTGACGGCCAGCGGAATCACTTTGCATGGCCATGCCGCAGGCTGCCCGAACATCAGCGACAGGGGAACGGTGAGGCCGTGATCGACATCCATCTTGTTGACGATGGTCATGTCGAATTCGTCAAGAATCGTCGATTGCGCGATATGCCAGGCCAATTCCGGATGCCCCTCGACGACGGGAACCGGGCGCGGCCCCCAGCCTTCGTCGGCCGGCGTGAAGGATTCGGCGCAGCCGATGGCGAAGGTCGGGATCAGTTCGAGCGAAAAGGCCGAGGCATGGTCGTTGTAAACCAGGATGACGACGTCCGGCCTGTTTTCGGCGATCCAGCGTTTGGAAAATTCGTAGCCGGCGAATAGCGGCTGCCAGTAGATATCCTGCGCCTTGCCCAGATCGAGCGCGGCGCCAATGGCCGGTACGTGGGAGGTGGCTACGCCGGCGGTGATCCTAGCCATGAGAGCCTCCTTTCGGGCAATTCGGCGATTGTTCCTGCTTGCTGCGGTTTCCTTCCGGTGAGCGGCCGCCGGCGATCATCATGGCGCGGTATTCTTCTTCCGATACCCCGGTCATTTTGGCGGCGAGAAACTGGAAGGAATGTCCGTCGGCGGCGCCGATCTTGGCCAGAAAGTAAATGTTGCCGCCGAGCGCGATCATGCGGTTGTAATCACGGTCGAGTACCGCCCGTCGCTGCGCCCCGCTCATCGGGAATTTCTGCAGGTAGGCGGCTTCGTCCGCCTTGAATTCCTTGCGGTTCGCCTCCTTCATCAGCGACATGCAGAACTGATTAAGATGAAACCCCCGACGCGATTGGGTTGCATCGAAGACGACCGTGCCGGGAATGTCCTTGAACGCTTCGTTGTAGTCCGTCATCGCATCAACTCCAGTAAAGGCGCATCGGGTTGTCGACCAGCAGCTTCTGCTGCAGTTCGGCCGTCGGCGCGATATGCGGGATGAAATCGACGAGCAGGCCGTCGTCCGGCATGTGGTCCTTGAGATTCGGATGCGGCCAGTCGGTCCCCCACAATACGCGGTCGGGAAACTCCTCGACCAGGCGGCGCGCGAACGGCACCACGTCCCGATAGGCGTTGCGCTCGCCGTTCAGGGCCGGCGGGCCGATGGCGGACAAGCGTTCCGGGCAGGTCACCTTGGACCAGACGTTGCCGTGATCGCGCATCAGCTTGAGGAACAGGCCGAACTCGGGACTGTCGACCGGCTGGGCGACGTTCGGCCGCCCCATGTGGTCGACGACCACCGTCGTCGGCAGCGCGGTGAAGAATTCCCACAGCTCCGGCAGATCGGCAGCCTCGAAATAGACCACGACATGCCAGCCAAGGGGCGCGATACGCCCGGCGACCTCCAGCAGTTCGTCCCGCGGCGTGAAGTCCACCAGGCGTTTGACGAAGTTGAAGCGCACGCCGCGCACGCCGGCGGCATGAAGCGCGTTCAGCTCGGTGTCCGAGACATCACGGCGAACCGTGGCTACGCCGCGGGCCATACCATCGGAATGCGTCAGCGCGTCGACCATGGCGCGGTTGTCGGCGCCGTGGCATGTTGCCTGCACGATGACGTTGCGCGCGAATCCGAGATGGTCGCGTAGCGCAAAAAGCTCGCGCTTGCCGGCATCGCACGGAGTGTACTTGCGCTCGAGAGCATAGGGGAATTCCCCGCCCGGACCGAACACGTGGCAGTGCGCATCCACGGCGCCTGCCGGCAGCTGAAAGTGCGGCTTCGAAGGATTGTGGTACCAATCCAGCCAGCCGGGAGTCTTTTGGAAGTCCATGGTTTTCCTGATGTCAGTCGATGTATTTCAGTCCGGCCTTGGCCAGCGTCTCGCGCATGTTGTAGATGTCGAGCCCCAGTTCCCCCGCGGCAAAGCGTTGGCGCTTCCCGGCCTCGCCGGCTTCGCGGGCGGCGGCGGCATCGGCGGCCTCTACGGCAACCTGGCGCGGCACGACGACGACGCCGTCATCGTCGGCGACGACGACGTCACCCGGGTTGACCAAGGCCCCGGCGCATACCACCGGAATGTTCACGGAGCCGAGCGTGGCCTTGACCGTGCCCCTGGCGTGGATGGCCCGCGAGAACACGGGAAAGTCCATGGCCGTCAGATCCTTCACGTCGCGCACGCCGCCATCGATGACGAGGCCCTTGCAGCCGCGCGCCCGGAACGAGGTGGCCAGCAATTCGCCGAAGAACCCGTCGGTGCAATCGCCGGTGCAGGCGGCAACGACGACATCGCCCTCGCGCAGCTGTTCGGCGGCCACATGCAGCATCCAGTTGTCGCCCGGTTGCAGCAGCACCGTCACGGCCGTGCCGCAGAGCGAGGCGCCCGGGTAGATCGGCCGCATGCAGGGTTTCATCAGGCCGACGCGTCCCATCGCCTCGTGAATGGTAGCCACGCCGAAATGGGAGAGCTTTTCCACCGCCGCCCCGTCGGCCCTCTCGATGTTTCTCCTGACAATACCGATGTCGTTCATGCTCATGTTATTTCCCCTTGGCTTTCAAAGCTGCGTCGAGGCGCGGATAGACCCGCCGCGCATTGCCTTCGTAAATCAGGTAGCGCTCTTCGGCGCTGAGCGCTGCGGCTTCGATATAACGTTTGGTATCGTCGAAATAGTGTCCAGTCTCCGGATCGATGCCGCGCACGGCGCCGATCATTTCGGAAGCGAACAGCACGTTGCCGACCGGGATGACGCGCGTCAGCAGGTCGATCCCCGGCTGGTGATAAACGCAGGTATCGAAGAAGATGTTGTTCAGCAGATGCTCTTCGAGCAGCGGTTTTTTCAGTTCCTGTGCGAGGCCGCGGAAACGACCCCAATGATAGGGAACGGCGCCGCCGCCGTGCGGAATGACAAAGCGCAGGGACGGAAAATCCTTGAACAGATCGGCGGTCAGGCACTGCATGAAGGCCGTCGTGTCGGCGTTGAGGTAATGCGCGCCCGTGGTATGGAAACAGGCATTGCAGCTCGTGCTGACGTGGATCATCGCCGGGATATCGTACTCGATCATCTTTTCGTAAAGCGGATACCAGTGCCGGTCGGAGAGCGGCGGCGAGGTCCAGTGTCCGCCCGATGGATCGGGGTTGAGGTTGATGCCGACGAAGCCGTACTCCTTGACGCATTTCTCCAGCTCCGGAATACAGCTGGACGGATCGACGCCGGGCGACTGCGGCAGCATGGCGGCGCCGATGAAATGGTCCGGAAAAAGCTGCGCAACCCGGTGGCACAACTCGTTGCAGATGGCCGCCCAGGCGGAACTGGTCCTGAAGTCGCCGATGTGATGGGCCATGAAGCTGGCGCGCGGCGAAAAAATCGTCAGATCGCTGCCGCGCTCCTGCATTTTCTTGAGCTGGTTGTTGACGATCGTTTCGCGCAATTCGTCGTCGCTGATTTTCAGCTCGCTGGCCTTGGGTGCAAGCGCCGCTTCCTTAAGGCCGGCGATCTGCCGGTTGCGCCAGTCTTCCAGCGCCTTGGGAGCGGTCGTGTAATGGCCGTGGCAATCGATGATCATTCTGTTTTTCCTTTCCAGATCGAAGCGGGAACCATGACTTCACCGCGCATCAGCAGGCGCGCCGTGCGCAGCAATGCGGCGCGGGTGACGTTCTGTGGCGCGGCGGGATCGACTTCCAGCTCGACGGTGAATTCGCCGCTCGGGTGCTCCACGGCGATCGCCTTGCGGTTCCCGTTGGGAACGGCAGCGAGTCCCGCCGTTACGGAGCCTTCGAGCACGCAGGCGGTGGCGACCGTCACTGCCGCGAGCACGCCGATGGCATCGTGGCAGACGTGCGGAATGAAACAGCGGGTGGCGATGCTTCCGCCTTGCCGCGGCGCAGCGACGAGGCACATCTTCGGATAGGTCTTTTGCGTAACGTCGCCCAGGCCCATCAATCTGCCGGCCTGCAGGCGCAAGGCTTCGATTTTCGTTTTCAGCTCCACGTCGGCATTCATCTCGGCCACGCCCTCGTAGCCGCTGCGCCCTAGATCGTCCGCACGCAGGATGACCATGGGCATCCCGTTGTCAATGCATGTGACATTAATCGGCCAGTTTTCATCGACGCATATTTCGTCGATGACGCGGCCGGTCGGCAGCAATCCTGAGCAAACAGAACCCGCGGTATCCAGAAAATTGATGCCGATAGGAGCCGCGCAGCCGGGTACGCCGTCGATCCGCGCTGTTCCCTCGTAATCGATCTTCCCTCCCGGCGTTTGCACCGTGATGTCGCATTGCATGCCGGTGTTGAGCGTCAGCACGCGCAGCGTGGTGGTTTCGCCCCGCGCTTCGAGCAAGCCGGTTTCGAGGGCGAAGGGAACGACCGCCGCCAGCATGTTGCCGCAATTGGGAGTGGTGTCGACGATGGCCTGGTCGACCACGACCTGGGCAAAGAGAAAATCGAGGTCGACGCCGGCCGTCCTGCTGCGCCTGACGATGCCGACCTTGCTGGTCAGCGGGTGCGCACCGCCCAGGCCGTCGATCTGACGCCGGTCGGGAGACCCCATCACGGCAAGCAATACGCGGTCGCGTGTTTCGGTGTCGCCCGGCAGATCGCTTTCGAGAAAGAACGGCCCCCGTGACGTGCCGCCACGCATGAAGAGGCAGGGAATCGGTGTTTGCATTGCGGCACCCTCGCACCTATGAAATCGACGGTGTCATTCTGGACCGGACATGCATACCGGCCAAGCAGGCGAGCGCACTACTAGCTATCGCGTTTTGCTATGGCTACGCGTTCTGATTCAGGCGGGAAGCGACGAGTTCCTGCAGCATCCGGTAAACCTGCCGGCCCAGGGGCGTCATCGGTTTATGCGCCGACATGGCGAGGAAAAACATGCTGATCAGTTCCGGTTTCACCAACGGGCGGAATTCGAACGCATCGAGCTGGCTGAAGGCAATCAGCGCCGTTCGCGACAGCACGGCATAGCCGTGTCCGGCGGCCACCAGGTCGAGGATCGACTGAACGCTCGACACATCGAGACATACGTTCGGCTTCTGCCCGGACAAGGCGGCCTGCCTTTCCAGCAGTTTGCGCAGCGCATGATTGCGCTCCGGCATGATCAACGGATATTTCATGGCTTCGGCGAAGGCGATGGGCACGTTTTTTTTGCCCCGGCCCTGCACTGGCCCCACCAGCCCGAGCGGTTCGTCACCGACGGGAAAAACCTCGATGGCGGGATTCGGATCGGGATTGAGAACCAGGCCAAGATCGATACGCCCCGTGGCGATCCATTCCATCAGGTGCGTGGAAAGCCCTTCGACGATGGACAGACGCGCCTTGGGAAGCGTATGGCGAAAATAGTCGACCAACGGCAATGCCAGCACGCGTCCGATGCTGGGCGGCAGTCCGATGGCCAGGCGGCCGGTCGGTTCATCGCGCGCCGCCTCGATATCCTCGGTCGCGTGGGAAACCAGCTGCAATATGCCTACGCCATGGTCAAAAAGGCGCTTGCCCTGTTCGGTCAGCACAACGCCCCGGCCGGTGCGCGTCAATAATGTCGCGTGCAGGTCCGTTTCGAGCAGGCGCACCTGCTTGGACAATGCCGGTTGGGCGATATTCAGTATCAGCGCCGCCTTGCTGAAACTGCCGAGCTCGGCAACGCGCACGAAGTATTCCAGTTGCTTTAGATTCACGGGGAACCCCCCTGGCCTGCTCACCGGCCGCTTCTCCGCCTATAACAGAAAACTATAGCTACTAGTATAGAAGTCCGGTTGTTCCCCGGCACGATACGCCGCATTATTTGTCATAAGGGCAGGACAGTCGCGCCTGATCGAACTCCGGCTTCTATTTTTCATCATAGTTGCGGTTCGGTTCTATGTATAGCAGAGATTCAAGGAGGAAAAGTCATGATGCATCTGAAGAAAATCATCACCGCGGCGTGTCTCGCCTCGGCGGCATGGATGACGCCGTTCGCCGTAGCGGCCGACGATCTCAAGATTGGCCTGGTAGTGCCGATGACAGGCCCCTTCGCGGCTTACGGCAAACAGATCCAGAACGGCGTGAAGATTTACCTCGCTCAGAACGGCGACACCATCGCCGGCCGCAAGGTGAAGCTGATCGTCAAGGACGATGCACCAGGCACAGCGGGCGACGTGAGCAGGCGTCTGGCGCAGGAGCTGGTCATTCAGGACAAGGTCGATATTCTGGCCGGTTTCGGCCTGACGCCTTCGGCCTTTGCCGTCGCGCCGATCGCCACATCCGCGAAGAAACCAATGATCGTGATGAATGCCGCGACATCGGCGGTAACGACAAAATCCGACTACATCGTCCGCACATCGATGACGCTGCCGCAGATCACCGCGCCGATCGCCACATGGGCGGCCAAGAACGGCATCAAGAAGGTGTTTACCGTGGTGGCCGACTATGGGCCCGGCCACGATGCCGAAGCGCAGTTCAAGAAAACCTTCACCGCGGCGGGCGGCGAGATCGTCGGCGAAGTGCGCGCGCCGGTAAGGAGTCCCGATTTCGCGCCCTATTTGCAGCGCGTCAAGGACACCAAGCCGGATGCGGTGTTCCTGTTCGTTCCGCCCGGAGAACTTAGCATCTCCTTCATGAAGGGGTTCCAGGAACGGGGATTGGCCGAAGCCGGAATCAAGCTGATCGCCACCGGCGACCTGACCGACGAGGACATCATCGACGCCATCGGCGATCCGGCCATCGGCATCATCAACTCCTTCCACTATGCAGAAGCGCATAAGTCGCCGGAAAACGAAGCGTTCACGGCGGCCTATGCCAAGGCCTATCCCAAGGACCGGCCCAACTTCATGGCGGTCGGCGGATATGACGGCATGCACCTGATTGCCGAGGTTTTGAAGAAGACCAATGGCAACGCCGATGGCGATGCCTTCGTCGCCGCCGCCAAGGGAATGAAATGGACGAGTCCGCGCGGCCCGATCGTGATCGACCCCGCCACGCGCGACATCGTGCAAACGATCTACATCCGCAAAGTGGAGAGGGTCGGCAACAAGCTGCAGAACATCGAGTTCGACCATATTCCCGACTTCAAGGATCCGGGAAAGCAGTAACCGCGTTTCGGTAATTCCCGCGTCATTACGGCGAAAACGTCAATGACGCGGGAATTACGAGTAGATGAGCTGGAACCGCATTGGAACTTTTGATTTTCACCATGTTCATTGCACAGGACTTTTCATGACTCATCCGGAACCTACGCCATGACCATCATTTTCGACGGACTTGCCGCCGGCATGCTGCTGTTTCTCATCAGCGTCGGATTGTCGGTGACGCTGGGACTGATGAACTTCGTCAACCTTGCCCATGGCGCTTTCGCCATGCTCGGCGGCTATGTCTGCGCACTATTGCTCTCACGCGCCGGATTTCCTTTTCTTCTGGCTGTTCCAGTAGCGGCTGTCATGGCCGCCGCCGCCGGCGTCATTCTGGAACGCACGCTATACCGACGTCTGTATGCGGCGTCGCACCTCGACCAGGTGTTGTTTTCCATCGGTCTGAATTTCATGGCCATCAGCACGGCGCACTACTTTTTCGGCGCGCAGCAGCAACCGTTTGTGCTGCCCGCTTTCCTGCAGGGTCAGATAAACCTTCCTGGACTTGATGTTGGCATATACCGCCTGTTTCTCATCGCAGTCGGCATCGTTCTGACTTTCGGCCTGCATTGGCTGGTCGGCAACACACGCTTCGGCGCGCAACTGCGCGCCGCCGTCGACAATCCGCGGGCCGCACGCGGACTCGGCGTCAATGTCGACCGGGTGTTCACGCTGGCGTTCGCCCTGGGATCGGCACTGGCCGGGCTGGGCGGCGCACTCGGCATCGAGATGCTCGGCCTCGACCCGGGCTTTCCGCTCAAATACATCGTCTACTTCCTGATCGTCGTGGCGATCGGCGGCAGCGGCAACATCAAGGGATCGTTGCTGGCCTCGCTGATGCTCGGCATTTTCGATGTTGCCGGAAAATACTATGTGCCGCAGATGGGGGCCTTCGTAATCTATGCGGTGATGATGGTCATGCTGATCTTCCGGCCGCAGGGTCTCTTTGGCCGGCCACAGGCAAAATGAGGGGGCGGAAATGATGCAAGAGCGTCTGAGTACGGAATTCAACCCTTTGGGCAACCTCGATCTCTCGCCCCTGCGCCGCGCAGCGCTATGGCGGACCCCGGAATACATCTTCTGGCTGATTCCGGTAGCCGCCTATTTTCTCTTTCCGACGAGCCTCGCCTTGCTGTCGCAGATGGCCATTACCGCGCTGTTCGCGCTGTCGCTCGACATGATCCTCGGCTATGCCGGCATCGTTTCTCTTGGCCATGCCGCCTTTTTCGGCCTCGGCGCCTATGCGGCGGGGCTGCTGGCGAAATACGGCTACGGCGACCCCCTGCTCGGTCTGGCCTTTGGTGCGCTGGTCGCGGCAGGCGTCGGTTTCGTTTCCAGCTTCCTGGTATTGCGGGGCACGGACATGACGCGCCTGATGGTCACCCTCGGCGTGGCCATGATGCTCTACGAGGCAGCCAACAAACTGACGGAATTCACCGGCGGCGTCGACGGCCTGCAAGGCGTCGTGATGGGCGACGTTCTCGGACTCTTTAGTTTCGATTTGTACAGCAAAACGGCTTATTGGTACAGCGTGGCGGTGCTGTTCGTCCTGTTCTGGCTGGCCCGGCGAATCGTGCACAGCCCCTTCGGCATGTCGCTGCGCGGCATCAAGCAGAATGTGGGCCGCATGCCGGCCATCGGCGCCCCGGTGCACAGCCGCCTGGTGGCCATCTACACCCTCGGTGCGGCCTACGCCGGAGTAGCCGGCGCACTGCTGACGCAGACCACGCAATTCGTGTCTCTCGACGTGCTGGCCTTCAATCGCTCGGCCGAACTGCTGCTGATCCTCGTTCTGGGAGGCACCGGCCATCTCTACGGCGCGCTGATCGGCGCCGTGGTCTTCATGGCGGCACACCATTTTCTTTCCGGCCTCAATCCGCAGTACTGGCAATTCTGGCTGGGCGCCGTGCTGGTGATAATCGTGCTCTTCGCCCGGGACGGCATCATGGGATTGGCGCTGCGCCTGTCGTCGGTATTGGGGAAAAGGACATCGCCATGACCGCCGTTTTGCAGACCCGCCACCTTATCAAGAAATTCGGCGGTTTCGTCGCTACCAACGATGTGACGCTGAACATCGAACATGGCGCGCGCCACGCCCTGATCGGGCCGAACGGCGCGGGGAAAACGACGTTGATCAATTTGCTGACCGGTTTTCTCGACCCTAGCGCCGGCGAGGTTTTCCTCAAGGGCGACAACGTTACCCGGCTGCCGCAGCATCAGCGGGTCAAGCGCGGATTGGTGCGGACTTTCCAGATCAATCGCCTGTTCGCGGAATTGACCGTCCTGGAATCGGTCACGCTCGCGGTCTGCGAACGCCTGGGCTTCGGCTGGGGGCTGTGGCGATCCATCGGCAGCTACGAGGCAGCCGTGAACGAAGCCGCCGAACTACTGGCCACCCTGCGCCTATGCAGCGTGGCCAACGAAAAAACGCGTAATCTCGCCTACGGCAAACAACGGCTGATCGAGATTGCGCTGGCGCTTGCCGCCAGGCCGCAGGTATTGCTGCTCGACGAACCTGCCGCCGGTGTGCCTACCGGTGAAAGCCGCGAACTGTTCGAAACCATCGCGCAACTGCCCTCCGACATGACGATTCTGCTGATCGAGCATGACATGGATCTCGTCTTCCGTTTCGCGGACCGCATCACGGTCCTGGTCAACGGCACTCTGCTGACTGAGGATACGCCGGAAGCCATCGCCAAGGACAAGCGCGTCAAGGAAGTCTACTTGGGGGAGGCGATTCATGGCTGAACTTCTCGCGGTTGAAAACGTATGGGCCGGCTACGGCGATTCCATCGTTCTCGAAGACATCTCGTTTACGCTCGAGGAAGGCGGCAGCCTGGCGCTGCTCGGGCGCAACGGCATGGGCAAGACGACGCTGATCTCGACGCTGATGGGGGCCACGCGCTTCAAGTCCGGGCGCATGAGTTTCCTCGGGCGCGACCTCACCGCCGTACCGGGCTACGGCCGCGCGCACATGGGGCTCGGCTGGGTGCCGCAGGAACGCGATATTTTTCCGTCGCTGTCCGTCGAGGAAAACCTCACCGTCGTCGCCCGCCCCGGCCCGTGGGATCTCGCGCGCATTTACGAGATGTTCCCCCGCCTGCAGGAACGCAGGAGCAACATGGGCAACCAGCTCTCCGGCGGCGAACAGCAGATGCTCGCCATGGCCCGCGCGCTGATGCTGAACCCCCGGCTGCTGCTGCTCGACGAGCCGCTGGAGGGGCTGGCGCCCCTGATCGTCCAGGATCTCCTGAACATCATCGGGCGCATGGCCGGATCCGGCGACATGGCGGTCATTCTCGTCGAGCAGCACGCACACCAGATCCTGCCATTGACACGCCATGCCCTTGTTCTGGAACGCGGACGCGCCGTCTTTTCCGGAGAAAGCCAGGTATTGCGCAAGGACAGAAGCATGCTCGACAAATGGCTTGGCGTCGGATCGCACTGACAAATTCCGCGACGGAGGGCACACCATGAAAACCATCGACATCATTCACAATGAACACCGCGCCCTGGCCTCCGTGCTGCAAGGCTTGCGCTTCGTCGTCGAACAGATACGCAACGGAAAAATGCAGCCCGATTTCCGGCTGCTGGCAGCGATGGTCGACTACATCACCCAGGTGCCGGAAAAAGTGCACCACCCCAAAGAGGACGATTACTTCTTTCCGAAACTGCGCAGCCGGTCGGAAAAAGCCGCCGAACTCATCGATACGCTGGAAAAACAGCATACCGAAGGGTATCGCATGACGATCTCCCTGCTGCAAACGCTGATCCACTATCAGAGCGTCGGCGCCGCCGGCTTCGCCCAATTCGATGCAATGACGACGGAATACCTCGATTTCAACTGGCAGCACCTCAACCAGGAAGAGAGGGAACTGCTGCCGCTGGCCCGCGAGGTCCTCAGCGAGGAAGACTGGGAGGAGCTCGACGCGGAGTTCTCTGCCAACTTCAACCCCTACACCGGAGAGGCAGGCGAATTCGGCGATCTCTTCCGAAAAATAGTCAACCTGACGCCCGCGCCGTACGGGCTTGGAGCTGTGCGCGAATAGAGCCCCCCTATTCTCCCGTCCGGCTTCGGCCCGGGCAGGCATGCATGCATGCTGCTGACAAAGCCCGGCACAAGTTGTAATGCTGGACCAGCGATTTTGAATCGATAAAACCATTACGCGTGGAGAAAGCACGGCAAAGCCGGCGCTTGCTCCTTTGCGCGGCCATATTATTCCGATCGGTTCATCCCGTTCCGGCAGCAAACCGGCGGCAAAAACCGCCTTCCTGCTGCTCCGGGCCGGCTTTCCGGAGACGGAACTCTCCGGCCAAATCCGGAAAACTTTTCATCATGGCCTGAGAATGTCGCTTAATCATGGCAAAATACGGCAGGCCTGCGGCTTTCCAAAAAAGAAACTCTTCCCCGGCAAAGGGGGGTTCCCGCAGGTTTTGTGCCATGTTCGATCAGGCAAATCGACAGCGTACGGAATTTTCGCCCCAGTGCGTTGAATTGCCGGTTTTACCATGCAGATAGGAACAGCGTGACGTTGATCCTGATTATTTTGCTGCCTTTTGTCGGCAGCCTGTGCGCCTCATTTTTACCGGCAGGCGCACACCGCGGCGGGGCTTGGCTTGCCGGGCTGGTTGCGCTCGTATGCGTCGTTTTGCTGGGTAGCGTCTATCCTCAGGTGGTCGACGGCGAAGTAATCCGCTACAACCTGCCGTGGGTGCGCGGAATAGATTTTTCGCTGCGCATGGACGGCTACGCCTGGCTGTTCGCCATGCTGGTGTCGGCCATGGGAGCGCTGGTGGTGCTCTATGCGCACTACTACATGTCGCCCGCCGATCCGGTCACCCGTTTTTTCTCGTTTTTCCTGGCCTTCATGGGATCGATGCTGGGCGTGGTGTTATCGGGCAACCTGATCCAGATGGCCATGTTCTGGGAATTGACCAGCCTCGCCTCGTTCATGCTGATCGCCTACTGGACCCATCGCCTCGACGCCCGCCGCGGGGCGCGCATGGCGCTGATCGTCACCGGCACGGGCGGGCTGTGCCTGCTGGGCGGCGTATTGCTGCTCGGCCAGATGGCCGGCGGTTACGATCTCGACCAGGTGCTGGCGGCGGGAGACGCCGTCCGCGCCCATCCCTGGTACCCGGCGGCACTGGCGCTGATCGCGCTGGGCGCATTGACGAAAAGCGCGCAGTTCCCTTTCCATTTCTGGCTGCCCCACGCCATGGCCGCGCCAACGCCGGTTTCCGCCTACCTGCATTCGGCGACGATGGTCAAGGCCGGAGTTTTCCTGCTGGCGCGCCTGTGGCCGGTACTCGGCGGCACCGAGCCGTGGTTCATCATCGTCGGCGGTTCGGGGCTGTGCTCCCTCGTAATGGGCGCCCATGCCGCGATGTTCCAGCGCGACATGAAGGGCGTGCTGGCCTATTCGACGATCAGCCACCTCGGCCTGATTACGCTGCTGCTGGGCCTGAACAGCCCGCTGGCGCTGGTGGCGGCGATATTCCATGTGATCAATCACGCGACTTTCAAGGCATCGCTGTTCATGGCCGCCGGCATTGTCGACCACGAAACGGGGACGCGCGATCTGACCCGCCTGTCCGGTCTGCGGCACGCCATGCCGGTCACCGCGACGCTGGCCGCGGTAGCGGCGGCGGCAATGGCCGGCGTGCCATTGCTCAACGGCTTTCTGTCGAAAGAGATGTTCTTCGCTGAAACGGTTTTTCTCGACCGTAGCGATCCTTCCCACATCGTTCTGCCGCTGGTAGCCGTATTGGCCGGGATGTTCAGCGTGGCGTATTCGCTGCGCTTCATCCTGCAAGTGTTTTTCGGCTCGCCGTCTGCCGCGGATCTGCCGCGCGCGCCGCATGAACCGCCGCGCTGGATGCTGGTACCGAGCGCCCTGCTGGTGCTTGCCTGCCTGCTGGTCGGCATGCTGCCCGGCCTGACGGTGGATTCGGCGCTGACGATCGCCACGCAATCCATTCTCGGCGACCGCCTGCCGGAATTCAGCCTGGCGATCTGGCACGGCTTCAATCTGCCGCTGCTGATGAGCGCCCTGGCTCTGGCCGGCGGCATCGGACTGTATTTTTTCCTGCAGTGGCGGCAGACTACGGAGGACATCCTGTCGCAGCGGTTCGACGGCAAAAAAGCGTTCGAATGGCTCATGTCCGGCGCCTCGTCGGTATGCGCGAAGCTGGTGGGGGGCATATCGTCGCCGCATCTGCAGGTGCAATTGCTGCTGCTGGTCTGCGCTGCCATGGCTGCCGCCCTGATGCCGCTCGCGGATGTCGGCGTCCCGTGGGGCAGCCTGCCGCGTTCGCCCGCCGATGCGGCATTCGCCCTGTTGTGGCTGGTCGGCGCGTCCTGCGCGGTATGGGCGGCTTACAAGGCCAAATATCACCGTCTGGTGGCGCTGATTCTGGTTGGAGCAGCCGGATTGGCCACTTGCCTGACCTTCGTCTGGTTTTCCGCGCCCGACCTGGCGTTGACGCAAGCCGTGGTGGAGGTCGTCACGACCCTGCTGATCCTGCTCGGACTGCGCTGGCTGCCCAGCCGCATCGACGTCCAGGAACAGGGCCGTGTGGCCCCTCTCCCGAGATTCCGCGTCCGCCTGCGGCGCGCCCGCGATTTCGTCGTCGCCATCGTTGCCGGCGGCGGCATGGCTGTCCTGTCGTATGTCATGCTGACGCGGCCGGTGGCGGAGGGGCTTTCGCCGTTTTTCGTGCGCGAGGCCCTGCCGCAGGGCGGCGGCCTCAACGTCGTCAACGTCATTCTCGTGGATTTTCGCGGCTTTGATACCTTCGGCGAAATTACCGTGCTGGGAATCGTCGCGCTGACGGTTTATGCCCTGCTGCGCCGTTTCCGCCCCGCTCCGGAAAGCATGGAACCGCCTCGTCAACAATTGGAACAGCCCCCCTCCGATCCGCCCAGCGCACAGAGACAGTTGCCGACCGGCTTTCTGATGCTGCCCGCCGTGCTGGTGCGGCTGATGCTGCCCGTGGCATTTCTGATGTCGGTATATTTTCTGCTGCGCGGCCACAATGCGCCGGGCGGAGGTTTCGTCGGCGGCCTGATCCTGGCAACGGTATTCATCCTCCAATATATCGTCAGCGGCGTGGTCTGGGTCGAAACGCGCATGCGCATCCTGCCGCAATACTGGATTTCCTTCGGACTGATGACGGCGGGCCTGACCGGGATCTGCGCCTGGCCGGCCTCGAAACCCTTTCTGTCGGCGCTGAACTGGCACGGCACGCTGCCGCTGATCGGTGAAATACACCTGTCCAGCGTGCTGCTGTTCGACCTGGGCGTATATATGCTGGTTGTCGGCGCGACCACGCTGATCCTCGTCGCGCTGGCGCACCAGTCGTTGCGCGCCGAACACCCGCAGCGGCCGAGAACCGCCGAAGGCGCGGCAGCCGGGCAGTCCATGACGGAAAAGGCGGCCTGATGGAGATCATCTACGCCCTGGCCATCGGTGTGCTGACGGGATCAGGCGTGTGGCTGGTGCTGCGCCCGCGCACCTTTCAGGTCATCATGGGGCTGTCGCTGCTGTCGTACGCCGTCAATCTGTTCATCTTCAGCATGGGCAGCCTGAACATCGACCGCAATCCGATCATCGACGTCTCCCAGCCGATCGATCCGGCGCAATACGCCGATCCAGTGCCGCAAGCGCTGGTGCTGACCGCCATCGTCATCGGCTTTGCCACGACGGCGCTGTTTCTGGTGGTATTGCTGGCTTCGCGCGGCCTGACCGGCACCGACCACGTCGACGGCAAGGAGAGCGGAAGCGAATGATGAGCGGCTGGCTTTCGCATCTGCCCATTTTCCCGATCGTCATCCCGCTGCTGGCGGGCGCGGCAATGCTGCTGTTCGACGACGCCCGCCACTACAGCCGGCCGACGATTTCGCTATTGTCCACGCTGGCGCAGTTGGCGACTGCCGTCGTCCTGATGCTGCAGGCGTCCTCGGATTTTTTCACGTCGATACCGAATATCCTGGTGTACAGGCTCGGCGGCTGGGAGGCGCCTTTCGGCATCGTCCTGGTGGTCGACCGGCTGTCGGCGCTGATGCTGCTGCTGTGCGCGACACTGGCCAGCGCTTCGCTGGTGTATGCCATAGCGCGCTGGGACCGCATCGGCGTGCACTTCCACTCGCTGTTCCAGTTCATGCTGATGGGGCTGAACGGCGCATTCCTCACCGGCGACATTTTCAACCTCTTCGTCTTTTTCGAGATACTTCTGGCTGCTTCGTACGGCCTGCTGCTGCACGGTTCCGGCGCGGCCCGGGTCAAGTCCGGACTGGCCTACATCGCCGTCAATCTGCTGGCGTCCCTGCTGTTCCTGATCGGCGCCGCGCTCATCTACGGCATCACCGGCACGCTGAACATGGCCGACCTGGCGCTGAAAGAACCCCTGCTGAAACCGGGCGACCACGCGCTGTTCTCCGCGGGCGTCGCCCTCCTGGGCACGGTTTTTCTCATCAAGGCGGCCGCCTGGCCGCTGAGTTTCTGGCTGACGCCGGCCTATACCGCTGCCAGCGCCCCGGTGTCGGCGATGTTTTCGATCATGACCAAGGTCGGCATCTACGCCCTCCTGCGCCTCGGCGGCGTGCTCGCCCCGGCGGGCATTCAGCTGCCGCTCGCCGACAACTGGCTGTTCTTCATCGGTCTGGCGACGCTGATCTACAGCATCGCCGGCGTGCTTGGCGAACAGAAGCTCGACCGCCTGGCCGGCTACAGCGTCATGGCTTCGTCGGGCACGCTGATCGCCACCATGGGGCTGAGCATCAACGGCGTTACCGCACCGCTCCTGTTCTATATGTGCAGTTCCGTGCTGGTGATGGGCGCGTTCTACCTGCTGATCGAGATGACCGAACGCAGCCGGGTTTTCGGCGCCGACCTTCTGGCCGTGACCCTGGAAGCTTTCGGCCTGGACGACCCGGAAGACGCCCAGCACAGCGACGATGTGGTCGGCTTCGCTATCCCGGGCCCGATGGCCTTTCTCGGCATGGCCTTCTTCGCCTGCTCGCTGATCATCGCTGGGCTGCCGCCGATGTCCGGTTTCGTCGCCAAGTTCTCGCTGCTGGTCGCCGCCATGGACGGCACCGCCCCGGATGTGCCGCTTTCCGTATGGCTGCTGATGGGATCGCTTCTCGTGTCGGGCCTGGCCTGTCTCATTACGTTGTCGCGCCTGGGGATGAGGATTTTCTGGGGCACGGAAAGGCGCATCCCGCCGCGCCTGCGGGTCATCGAAGCCGCCCCGGCCGCCGTCCTGGTGTTCATTTGTATGCTGATGGCCATCTACGCCGGGCCGGTAATGAACTATATGGACGCCACCGCCAGGACGCTGCACGTTCCACAGGCCTACATCGACGCCGTCATGTCGCCGCCGGCCGGAGGGGGGCCATGATGCCGCGCCTGTCCTGGCCAGTGCTGCCGATCGCGGCTTTCTTGCTGTGGCTGCTGCTCAACGACAGCATCGAAAGCGGACAGATCGCCATCGGCCTTGCGCTGGCGGCTTTCCTCGCCCTGATCATGCCGCGGGTCAGGCCACTGCGCGCCAGGCCGAAAAAGTTCGGCAAGGCCGTCGTTCTCGCCTGGCATGTATTCTGCGACATCGTCCGTTCCAACATCGCCGTCGCCGGCATCATCCTCGGCTCCCCGGAACGCAGGAAGTATCCGGGGTTCATGCACATCCCCCTGGACATGCGCGATCCTCACGGCCTGGCAGTGCTGTCGATGATCATCACCGCGACTCCCGGCACGGTATGGGCGGAAATTTCATCGGATCACTCCATGCTGACGCTGCATGTGCTGGAACTGAAGGACGAGGCGGCATGGGTACGCACCATCAAGCAACGTTATGAATCCCCTTTGATGGAGATTTTCGAATGAGCGCGAAACTGATCGATTACGCGGTCTATTTTTCCCTGCTATGCCTTGCGCTGGCGGTCGTCTGCGCCGCCGTCCGCCTGCTCGCCGGCCCCAGGGCGAAAGACCGTATCCTGGCTTTCGATGCCATGTACGTCAACGGCATGCTGATCATGCTGGTGCTCGCCATCCGTTCCGGTATAGCGGTCTATTTTGACGTGGCGCTGCTGTTCGCACTGTTCGGTTTCGTCAGCACGGCCGCCATGGCGAAATTTCTGCTGCGCGGCGAGGTCATCGAACCATGAACTCACTCCCTCTCTGGGCTGCCATTCCCGCTGCCCTGCTATTGTGCATAGGCAGCCTGCTCACCCTGATCGGCTCGCTCGGCCTCCTGCGGCTGCCCAATTTTTACGCGCGCATGCACGGCCCGACGCTGGGCAACACCATGGGAACCGGCTGCATCCTGCTCTCTTCGATGCTGGTGTTTTCCGTGCTCATGGAGCGGCCGATCCTGCATGAGCTGCTGATTTGCGTCTTCCTCGTCGTCACCGCGCCGGTCACCGCGATGCTGCTGTCGCGCGCCGGGTTGTTCCAGGACCGCCGCAACGGAGAACTGCCGCCTGTGGAAAATAAGGACTCCTGACACCACGCTGTCAGGAACCCCTTTCTAAAATCCTTCCTTTCTTCAACACAGAAAGGAAGCACCATGAAGCGCGTCATCAACTGGTTTGAAATCCCGGTAACCGACATCGAGCGAGCCACTCGTTTTTACGAGACGGTCTTTGCCACCACGCTGACCCGCGAAGACAACGGCGACATGAAGATGGCCGTTTTCCCTTATGAAGACGGCCACACCGGCGGCGGATTGGCCCAGTTCGAGCATTACAAACCCTCCGCCGACGGCACGATCATCTATCTGGACACCCCGCAAATGGAAGCAGCGCTCGAACGCGCCCAAAAGGCCGGAGGACAGGCCGTTTTCGGGCCGTATGTGTTGCCGGACGACATTGGCCGCATCGCACTGATCATCGACAGCGAAGGCAACCGCATCGGCCTGCATGAGGAACCGGTGAAGTAAAGAACTACCACGGAACACTGGGTTGCGCTACTGCCGCCATGGCAGTAGCGGCATCGATGCCGATAATGCGATACTGCGCGGCCTGCGGGAATGCAACCGGACTGCCGTGAGTCTTACCTTTTCCCGTGAATAATTGCCCCCTGCCACCGCCATTTCGCCAATCAAGCTTTCCATATCATGACACGCCGCGCTGACCGCCTTTTCCAGATCGTCCAGATGCTGCGCGGACGCCGCCTGGCGACGGCCGCCATGCTTGCCGAACGGCTCGGCGTTTCCGAACGCACCATCTATCGGGATATTCGCGACCTGTCGCTTTCGGGAATTCCGGTCGAAGGCGAAGCGGGTATCGGCTACCGGCTCGACGCGCATTTCGATGCGCCGCCGCTGATGTTCAGCGCCCATGAAGTCGAAGCGCTCATTGCCGGCATGCGTCTGCTCAAGACCTGGGGCGGCGGCGCCCTTGCCGGCGCCGCCGAATCCGCGCAGGAGAAACTGATTGCCGCCTTGCCGCATGAAAGGCGCATCACCGCCGAGACTTCCCGTATTTTTGCCCCCGATTTCGGCGGCCGCGATGCCGTCCGCGCCTTCTTTGATCAAATGCATACCGCCATCATCAAGCGTCATGTCCTGCGCATAGACTACGCCGATGAGCAGTCCCGCCACAGCCGGCGCAACGTCCAGCCCCTTGGATTGTTTTTCTGGGGACAGGTCTGGCTGCTGGGCGCCTGGTGCGAAAAACGCCGCGATTACCGCTGTTTCCGGTTGGACCGCTGCCAGCAGGTCGAAATTCTCGACCGGTCTTTCGTCGAAAGCCCGGAACGATCCTTGAACGGCTTCCTCAGATCGGTCGGCGCAGACGACCGTTGAACTCCTGCTTTTTCGGTGTTCAACGGAAACGACAGGCTATAAGTCCGCCGCAAACCCTTCCCGGGTCGCCTCCTGCGACTTCACCGGCAACACGATTCCCGTCTGGTCGTTGATCATTTCTATGACTGTCGGCAGCATCGAGCGATCCACTTTGGCGGCTTCGTCCCAGAGTCGCGAACGCATCAGCGCCTTGGGGCAATGGAGATAGGCAGCCTCGACCGTGACTTCGACAATCAGCTTCGGGGCACGCTTTTCTCCGGCAAAAAGCTTGAGGTATTCCTCCGCGCAGGAAAGACGCGCCGCGCCGTTGACCCGCAGGGTTTCTTCCACGCCGGGGATCATGAAAAGCAGGCCGACCTGCTTGGTGGCGAGAATGTTTTCAAAGCTGTCCAGCCGATTGTTGCCCGGCGCATCGGGTATGAGCAGCGTCCGCTCGTCGAGAATCCTTACGAAACCGGGAGAACCGCCCCTGGGCGAGGCATCCATGGCGTGCGTGGCGCTGCCGCTGGCGATGACGGCAAAGGGGGCAAGCTGGATGAAGCGCCGGCAATGGCCGTCCAGCACTGAAAGCTGCTTCTTTACGATCCGCTCGGTAGGAAGCGGGTACAAAGCACGGAGCTGTTCGAGGGTGTCAATATGCATGGCTATCGGCGGCTTACTTGAAGTTCTTCCGCTCGATTTCCTGCAGCACTTCGAAACCACGCTCATTGTTTTTGCGCCGCTGTTCCTCGAAGCCTTCGCACCATTTGCCGTTCAACCACGCCTTGGCCATTTCGCAACCCATGTCGTAGCTGACGACCTTCTCCCCCATCGCCAGGACGTTCGCGTTATTGGTCAGCGACGTTTTCTCCGCCGTAAACACGCTTTCGCAGGCCACGCAGTAGATTCCCCTGAATTTATTGACGATCAGGCTGACGCCCGCACCCGTGCCGCAAATGACGATGCCCCGCGTATAGGCGCCGGATTGCATGGCTTCGGCCAGCCGGCTGGCCGCCTCGAAGTACAGGACCTTGTTGTCCGGATCGGTCTGGCCGACGTCGGTAACGTCGTATTGGCTGTCGGTCAGATGTTTTTTGACGGCCTGCTTGAGATTGAACCCGGAAAAATCGGATGCGATGACGATCTTCATGTTTTCCCCATTAGCATTGATCGGTCGAATAGAGCATTTCGCTGGCATCGCCAGGCATTATGCTCCCGTACCGGCGCGGATGCGAGAGGAGCGCCGATTTGCGGCCAGCCGTTACTTCGCGGGCGAATCCGGATTCCGTTCGCGGGTAGCCAGCCAGATGCCGCCGCTCACCAGCACCAGCGCAATGACGTTCTTCCACTCGAAAATGTTCTCGCCCAGGAATATCGCCGACAGGATGACCCCGAAAATGGGAATCAGGAAGTAAAACACCGTGACGAGGCCGACCCGGTTGTATTTGAGCAGGATCGTCCACAAGCCGAACGACGCGGAGGACACGATCACCATGTAGGCGAGCAGCGAGGAAGACAGCCAGTTGAAGCCGGTCAGCGTGCCGCCGCTCACGAAGCCGACGAGCGTCAGGGCGACGCCGCCGATACCGAGCTGATACCCGGTCAGCACGATGGAATCCATCTTCTGCGAGAGTTTTTTGCCGTAGATCGAGGCGGCGGAAACGATGAACGTGGCAATCACCACGAAGCCCTCGCCCAGCAGCGTGAAATCGAAGTCCAGCAGATCGGGCGTGAAGTTCACCACCCTGACGCCGGCAAAGCCGATCAGGCAGCCGATGATCTTGTTCACGCTCAGGCGATCGTTGCGGTACAGGAAATGCGCCAGAAGCACGCTGAAGAAGGTTCCCGTCGCGTTCATGATCGAGCCCTTCACGCCGGTCGTGTAAGCCAGGCCGATGTAGAAAAAGATGTAATTCAGAAAGGTCTGCGTCAGCCCCAGCAGGAAGGTGGAAAAGACGTTCCCGCGATTCAGAACGAAAATGCTGCGCCGGGTCGCCATGGCCACGACGAGCAACAGCAGGCCGGCGAATGCGAAACGGTAGCCGGCGAACACCAGTTTCGAGGGGATGTCGGCGGCCGCGATATTGAACATCGAATAACCGAGCTTGATGCCCGGATAGGCGCTTCCCCAAAGCAGGCAGCAGAACGATGCCACCAGGATGACGACACGGCGGTTGGAAAAAACAGGGTGTTGATTCGGCGACATAATTCAAATTTCAAACCGGCGTGAAGGCCGCATCGTCCTCGCGCATATGAAAAAAACCATCCGTGCCGCCAGGAGGATGGCGGCACGGCGGAAAAAAAGTCCAAAAACTGGGCAAAACAGAAAAACCAGGCGCCATTATCCGGACCTGAAAGAATCCGTCAATTATATTGATACAATGAAAACGATAAGTTTTTATTATTAATCTCGCCATCGGATCTCGCCATGGATTTTCGACAATTCCGTTACTTCATCACCGCGGCCGAGGAACTGCATTTTGCCCGCGCCGCCGAAAAGCTGGGAATTGCGCAACCGGCCCTGACGCAGCAGATCAAGTCTCTCGAAAGCCACTTGGGCGCCCAATTGTTTCTCCGCACGAAACGGCGGGTCGAGTTGACCGACATCGGCCGCACCTTTCTGCAGGAAGTGCGCTACGCCCTGGCGCATGCGGAAAAAGCCGCCCGCGTTGCGCGCAACATGGCCAGAGGGGAAGCGGGCCAGATCGACATCGGGTTTGTCGGGTCGGTGGCGTACGAAACGTCGTTCGCACAGCAATTGAAACGCTATCGCGAGAAATTCCCGGAGGTGCAGATCCTGCTGCATGAAATGCGAATCCAGGAACAGATCGATGCGCTACGCACGCAACAGCTCGACGTCGCGATTGTCCGCTGCCCCATTCCAACCCATGCACTGGCCGAAGTCGAGCATTTCGTCTTTTCCACGCAGCGGCTCGTCCTCGTCCTGCCGGAAAAACACCCCTTGGCCGCCAAACCGTCGGTCAGGCTCGGCGATCTGGCGGACAGCGCTTTTTTGTCGTTCAACGACCCGGCGGGCATGTGCATCGGCCAATCCCTGCTCGATCAATGCCGGAACGCCGGCTTCGAACCGAAGATCACGCAGTATGTCTCCGATATCGCCACGCTGATCAGCCTGACCGCCGCCGAATTCGGCATCGGCATGGTGCCGGAAAACGTCTGCCATTTGCGCCTGCCCGGCATATGCTACCGCCCGCTGGAAGGCGTGGAGGCCACTTCCGACCTGATCGTGGTATACCGCCGCTTCGAACCCTCCGTAGCGGTCAACGCCCTGCTCGGCAACCTGAAGAAAGCGTCACAGGCGGCCAAGGCAAAAATCACGAACCGAAAACCACACCCTTCTTCAAAATGAAGCAACCATAGGGCCTGTCCTCGCTGTTCTGCACGACGGCGAAACAACGCCTGGCGCGTTCGTAGAACGCCTGCCGTTCGAGCGCTGCATGGCCGATATTGCGCTGCTCGGCCTGCTGGCATATTTCCAGCACATCGCCATGAACCGGCAACACCGCCCCCGGCTGATCGCAGGGATCCATCCAGGCCAGGGGCTCATCGACGAAATCGTCCAGCGGCAAGAGTTCCAGCAGGCCGGCAATCGTTTGCGAGGCATCCATGCCGCCAAGCGTGACCAGCTTTCCCGTCGCGGTTTCATTGGCCACGGAACGTGCCGGAAAATTCCGGTCGACCACGGCCAGTTCGTCGCCGTGTCCCATGGCCGCCAGCACCCATAATAGTTCGGCATCCATGAATGCCGGAATACGCTTGAGCATCTTTCTTTCCCTCCAGATTGGCCCGACTGTGGCCGAACATTACAAATGCATAATCGAACGAAGCCGTGCGCCATCCCTAGCGCAGTTGCGGCAGTTCGCGCAGCAAACGCTGATAATCCGGCGAAGTGCGCAACAGACGCGCACCGACTTCGCGTAGACGATCGACGGCTTCGGCTGGCAGGCTGAAACTTGTCGGCAGGGAGTTGAAATAGGCGCGCTCCGCCTCGCTTTCGAGATCATCGAAATTGAGCTCGATCAGCATGGCCTGCACGTCCTCTCCCTCGGACACTCCGTCCTTCTTTTGTTTCTCGGCGAAGAAGTCCGCCGCTTCGCCAAGCATATGGCGGGCGTATGCCAGCGTCTCCACATTGTAGCGTTTCGTGGTGTTGCCGATGGCAAAGGCCGTCACCCCCAGGTTCGGCACGCCGGCGTACTGATCCAGCGCGGGATTGTCGCGCCGCGTCTGTGCGTTGACGACGATGTGTACCAGCCGCCGGATAGTGCGGAACCGGAGTTCGTCGGCCACCCCGTCCGGCCCCATGAGCGTGAGCCGGTCGAGGATGGGGCGCAGCCCCAGGTTGTCGGCCAGGCCGCCGTCGAGCAGATGGATGTACTTGCGCTTGCCGGCATCCAGGTAGGTTTGCATGTCGGCCGCCAGGCTGTAGCGGCGGATTGCCTGGTGCCGGTCGCCGTTCAGGGCATTCACCAGCCATTCGGGACGGCGGTAATCGCAACTGCCCGCATAGTTCGACAAGGTGAGCGGGCTGAAATAGAGCGGCGAAGCGCTCGAGGCGGTGACGGCGCGCGCGATCTTGTACGGACCGATATCCGAGCAAAGCAGGTCGAACTGGTTCTGGGTGAACTCGAAACGGCTGGCGCGCGATATGTCGGTGGCATTGATCAGCACGAACGGCCGCTTTTCCCTGTGTACCGCTTCGTCAAGGTCGCTGAAGGTTTTTCCGTCGAACAGGATCTCATCGAAATACTCGGACAACAGATCCGAACGCCCGAAATAGGGAGAGGTCATCCGGAATAAGTTGGACGTATACAGCATCATCGTGGTGATCTCGCCCTCCATGTCCCGTTTGAGGAATTTCGTTTCGAAATCCTCGAACAGGCGATCGCCGAAGAGCCCGTAGTAGGCCGCCGTGAAGCTGCCGCCGGATACGGCCGAAATGTTCTCCACCAGATCGAGCATACGGACGGATTTGCCATTGATGGCCACCGGCGTTTTCGCCAACTCTTCCAGCACGCCGTAGGAAAGCGCCGCCGCGCGCGTTCCGCCGCCGGAAAAACTCACGTTGAGCATCAGGCTCTCCGGCGAGCGCTCGCGCCGTACCTCGCCGATGCGATAGCCCAATTCGGGCGGAGACGATTCCAGCGGCACGTTATGCGGAGCCGTCGTGGACGCACAGCCGGCGAGCATGCCGAGCAGCATCGTTATGACGGAAATCAACAACATCCGGTAACGGAATAGCCGTTTTTTTGCAGGAAACATAGCGAAACGTAAAACAGGGGACTGGCTGTTCAATGCGGGGAAACAGAGCGGACTTTCACTAACCGGTGCCAAGCACGGACACTGCCGCTTCCAAGGAATTGTACCAAACCCGATATCATTGCGTCGGTACGGAACGGGCGACATGTCGATCGGGCCGGCAACTCAGGAAGAATACCCATGATCCGATTTTTTGTCGCCTTATGCCTCTCCGCCATCCACCTATCCGCCCTGGCCGGATCCGCGCCGGGAAAACTGGCGTGCCGTTCGATCGACGGAAAGGCTTCGTTGAGCGGCCGCGTCCCTTATGGCGAATATGCGCTCGCGCTGACCCTCATCGCCGGCGGGAAAACGACCGTCTATGACGATAGCAACGCCATTGCCGACGGCGAACCGAATGTCCGGAAGAAAAAATACGCCCTCCGCCTCGACCCCGTGTCTCTCGGCGAGCCGAACGATGGCATTCCGCCGGTCGACACCCCCCTGCTCCAGTTGCGAGCCGACCGCGGCAGCTTCACCTCCGAGCAAAAGAGCGGTTACCTGCGCGCCCGCTTCGATGCGCTCGTCACCGCCGCAGATCCATCGGCGACCAGCGGCAAACGCTCCCTGCATATGCACTGCGATTTCCGCTGGGAAATATAGCGCGCCTGAAGAAATTCGATCGATCATTTTTTCTTCGCCGCGTATATCCGGCGCCGTCAGAAAGCGGTAAATTGGCGTTTTTCCCGTTTTCGCACAAAGTAATTTCACAGGTCAAACATACGCCATGCAAGAAAAACAACTCACCGAAAAACCGGAGGAACACCTCCGCCGCAATCTCAGCAACCGCCACATCCAGTTGATCGCCATCGGCGGCGCCATAGGCACCGGGCTGTTCATGGGGTCGGGTAAAACCATCAGCCTGGCCGGGCCGTCGATCATCTTTGTTTACATGATCATCGGCATCATGCTGTTCTTCGTCATGCGCGCCATGGGCGAACTGCTGCTGTCGAATCTCGAATACAAGTCGTTCATCGATTTTTCCGCCGACCTGCTGGGACCCTGGGCGGGCTTTTTCACCGGCTGGACCTACTGGTTCTGCTGGGTCGTCACCGGGATTGCCGACGTTGTCGCCATCGCCGGCTACACGCAGTTCTGGTTTCCCAACCTGGCGCAATGGATTCCGGCGCTGTTGTGTATCCTGCTGATGCTGAGCCTGAATCTTGCCACCGTGAAAATGTTCGGCGAGATGGAATTCTGGTTCGCCATGATCAAGATCGTCGCCATCGTCGCGCTGATCGGCATCGGCATCTACATGGTCGCCACGGGATTCAAGTCGCCGGCCGGCGTCACTGCTTCACTGGCCCATCTCTGGACCGACGGCGGCATGTTCCCGAAAGGCGTCATGGGATTTTTCGCCGGTTTCCAGATCGCCGTATTCGCTTTCGTCGGCATCGAACTGGTCGGCACGGCGGCTGCCGAAACGCGCGATCCGGAAAAGAATCTGCCCAAAGCCATCAACTCGATTCCGATCCGCATCATCATGTTCTACGTACTGGCGCTCATCACGATCATGGCCGTCACGCCGTGGACGCAGGTCAACCCGCACAAGAGTCCGTTCGTCGAACTGTTCATGCTGGCCGGTTTGCCGGCGGCAGCCAGCATCATCAATTTCGTGGTGCTGACCTCGGCAACCTCTTCGGCCAACAGTGGCGTGTTCTCCACCAGCCGCATGCTCTACGGATTGGCGCTCGGTGGCGACGCGCCAAAGAGCTTTGCCCGCCTTTCCGGGCGCGCCGTGCCCGCGACCGGCTTGATGTTCTCCTGCTTCTGCCTGCTCGGCGGGGTCGTGCTGATCTACCTGATACCCGACGTGATGACGGCTTTCACGCTGGTGACGACCGTTTCGGCCATCTGTTTCATGTTCGTCTGGTCGCTCATCATGTTCTCCTACATCGCCTATCGCAAGAGTCGCCCGGCGCTGCATCAGGCGTCGAAATACAAGATGCCGGGCGGCGTCTTCATGTGCTGGGCTTGCCTCGCCTTCTTCGTGTTCGTCCTCGTTCTGCTTACCTTCCAGGAAGATACGCGCATGGCGCTGTACGTGACGCCGATCTGGTTCATTTTGCTGGGCGCGGGTTACTTCGTCTCGCAATCCGGCGCACAGGGCAGAGAAATCGCCGCGGCAGCCGAGGCCGAGTGAGAGGTGCCGCAGATTCCATCCTTCACGGCCGGCAGATCGCTCCCGGTCGTATCGGAGGCAACAAGGGACGGCGCCTTCGGTTCATGTTATGCCTGTTGGCCATGGCACTGCCCAGCCTTGCCGTCTTCGGACAGGAAGTCGATTTTTCCGGCGACTACGCGGAGGACCGGGACGGCCGGGAAACAATTATCGGGCTGCGCGTTGCGCCCTACCGTGAAGGCGACCGGCCCGACCTGGATGCGCGTTTGACGGAAAAGCAGCGCCGCCGGCTGGAATGGATCGGAGAAGCGTTCAATTCCGGGCAACGCACGGACGAAAGCCGGTTGATCCGCTTCGAGCGCCTCGAAGACGGTTTTTACGAGGGCGATCCCGACCTCGCATCGGCGCGCCGCCAGCACGGACTGGCCTGCACCGCCGACACTTTCCTCATGCTGTGCCGCGTCGACCCCGGAACCGAGTTTTCACAAGGCAGCTTCGTCGCCCGTAGCGGGTATTTCCTCATCATGATGCATCATGGCCCGATAAACCTGGTGAAGGTCTCCGCGGGCGAAAGCATCCAATAGAAACGACGCCTATTATTCCATTTATAAATCGTGAGTGACACGAAGGCGAGCCGCAGACAGTGCTGTAGCACGGCAAGGCGAAGACGACAAAGTCACTCGCGGTTTAGAAATGGAATTACAGAGCGGCCAACCCTGCCTGTGCTCGCTGCAACCATTCGTGGTTCACACTGCGCGCATGGCTATGCCATTGCTTACTGTCGCGGACGATTTCCTCATAGAAGGCGTGCGCTTTTTTTCTGTCCTCGGCAGTATTGCGGCTGACAAGCCACTCGGCATAACAGCATTTCGTATCCGGGCCGCTGGCGACCCGCATGGCTTCTTCGAACGCCTTGCGCGCGTCGAACGATCCGCTGCCGGCCAGGCTTTGGGCGTATAGAAGCGCCAGGGCGGACTGGCTGCGCCGCTGCGTATGAACGCCGAACAGTTTTTCCAGCGTGCCGGCGGCGGCTTCAGGCGCCCCGGTTACCATCTGCGCCTGCGCGAGGCCTGCCAGCAGGTCGGGATCGTTTTCAAACGGCCCCTGCGCCGCCAGTTGATAATGCTCCAGCGCTTCCCGTGATGAACCGGCGTGCAGCAAGGCAGCCGCCAACCGCATGCGGTTGCCGACCGTGGGGGTCAGGTCGAAAGCGTTTCTGGCCTCCCGCAGTTCGCGCGAAGGATCGACGATATTGACCAGGGCGGTCTTGGCCGCGCGCATGCTTCGGCTCTGGCGGACCTCCGGCAGATACGCCGCGAAAAAATAAACGATGCTGCCCAGCAGCGGAAACGAAAACAGGACGATGAGCCAGTACATGTTGTGGCCGCGCCGGATGGCATGAATGCCGAAGCAAAGCGCGACCAGAACATGCAGGCCAAGACCGATGAACGGCATGAAGAACTCCCGATGGCTCGCGTACGAGATAGTCGGGATTCTAGCGTTCCCTCATGCACCAATCATGAGAAAAAATGCTCATCTGCTAACTTTTGGCAGCGGAAATTTCTTCGCCTTATTTTGCTTTGTAAATCAGCACGGCGCGATCGTCGAAGCTGGCATTGCCTTGCTGCAGACCCTTCGTCGACGGATTCTTGATACGTTGCGGATCTTCCTTGAGCAGCTTGGCGAGTTCATCCTCGTAAGCCTGGGGCGAACTCTTTCCGGGATAGGATTCGTAGCCGTCAGAACTCAACTCGATCACGGCGGGCTGTTGATCGAATTTCCACACACGCAATTGGTCGGCGGGGATTTCGAAACCGTCGATCGCCCAGTACTGGAAAGCTTTCGGCGCTTTCGGATTGTTCTGGAAATCCGACTGTTTCTGCAGCAGCGGCATGATGTAGAAACGGCCGATATCGTCGCGGGCAATATCCTCGTCCGAAAGATTCAGTTCCTTGATGACCTTGACGCGCAGGTCGCTGTTCAGGATATCGACCATTTTGCTGGTGTTGTTGTATTCCTTGCCGTCGATCCGCGCCTTCGAATCGCCGATGGCCACTAGTTCTTTGCGCGGGAAGCTGTACCAGATCAGCGTCGCCGTCGGCCGGAACAGCGGATTCTTGGCGAAATCGATATCCGGATTGGCCTTGTAAAACACCTGATAGGCCTTGTTGATTTCCGCCAGGATGTATTCCTTGCCGGCATCCGGCGGCAGACTCTTGAACACGTTCTCGATGATGTCGCGGCTGACGCGGCCGCCCTTTTTGCCATCGTAGCTCTTGCCCGATTTGTCTGTCGCGCCGTCAAAGACCGCGACGAAATTGTCGCTGTAATAAAGGCCGTCCTCGCAGGTCTGGTTGCCCTTTTCCCCGGCGCCGTTCTTGCCCTGGATGAAGTATTCGATACTGCCGCCGGCAATCTTGTCCGTGACGGGTTTGTCGTAGGTCAGGTCGGCATAGGCGGGAACCGCCACGGCAAACAGCAGGGGCATAACAATGGATTTCATGGCTCGTTCTCCTTTTCGGTTTGTTTTATAGTCCTTGCCGAGTGTGTATTACGGTTTCTCGCTGGCAAGGAACTCGGTCGTATAGGTATTGGACAGGTTGATGGATCGCCCCTGCAGGCCTTTGTCCGATTCGCTGAGCACCTTGAGCACCGTCGCCGGTCCGTTCTCGGGCATGATGCCGTCGGCCGTGAACATCGGTTTGCTATCCCGGATGGCCTGGATGTAAAGCTTTTTATCATGCCCGACAAAATCCGGCGGCATCTTGTCGGCGATATCCTCGGCGCTATGGGTGTTGATGTAGCGCAGTGCCTTGGCAAAGGCGTTGGCGATCTTGCGCACCTGCTCCTTGTGCTTGTTGACCCAGATGGTCGGCATGTACAGGCAGGCCCCAGGGTAAGGCCCGCCCAACACGGCTTCAGTGCTCTCCGCGGTGCGCAGATCGACGAGAATGCTGGCCGAACCGGTGGCCAGAAGCCTGGAAATCGTCGGCTCCGTGGTCATCCCGGCATCGAACTCGCCTTTCGCCATCGCGGAAATGAAAGAGGTCCCCGCGCCGACCGGCACCATTTTGTACTCGGAGGCCTTCAACCCCGCCTTGGCGGCGATATATCGCGTCAGGTGAAAGGTCGAGGAACCGATGCCGGTGACGCCAAGCGTTTTGTTCCGGAAGTCGGCAGGCGACCGGATTGTAGCTTCATCCGCCCGGGAAACCAGGATGACTTCGCCCGGAACGTGCGAGAACTGCACCACCGATTGAACGAGCTTGCCGCGCGCCTGCAGGCTGATCGTATGGTCGTAGAAGCCGATGACGCCCTGCGCCACGCCCGAGAGCATTTCCGTCTCCGCGTTGCTGCCAGTTGGCTCGCTGAGCAGCTCGATATCGAGTCCCGTTTCCTTGAGATAGCCCAGTTCCTGCGCGAGCGTCGCCGGCAGGTAAATCAGCTTGTCGGCGCCGCCAACCATGATCGTGATCTTCTCCCCGGCCATGCACGGCTGCCACAGACCAAAGAACATGAGAACGAATGCCAGTTTCAAACAGTTTTTCAAAACGGCCTTTCCAATCAATCACACTTTGAACACACTTGCCGAGAAGGGATATTCTGCGCCGCCGCAGCCGTCTTTACCAGCCCGGCCCAGCTTGGTGGAGAAAACACCGGTCTGGCCGGCGTTTCCCCGCGGGACTACAGGACGTTGCTCAGAAAGCGCCGGGTACGTTCTTCGCGCGGGATGTCGAAAATTTCCGCCGGGCTGCCTTCCTCGACAATGACGCCCTCGTCCATGAACATCACGCGGTCGGCCACGCGTTGGGCAAAACCCATTTCGTGCGACACCACGATCATGGTCATGCCCTCTTCGGCCAGTGTCTGCATGACGCTGAGAACCTCGCCGACCATCTCAGGATCGAGCGCCGAGGTCGGCTCGTCGAACAGCATGATGGCCGGCTGCATGGCCAGGGCGCGCGCGATGGCCACCCGCTGCTGCTGCCCACCGGACAGTTGGTTGGGGTAAGCGTCGATCTTTTCGAGCAGCCCCACCTTGATTAGCAGATTGCGCGCCCGCTCGATGGCCTGGTCGCGGGTCAGTCCGCGCACTTTCATAGGCGCCAGCGTGATGTTTTCCAGCACGGTTTTGTGCGGAAAAAGGTTGAAGCGCTGGAAGACCATGCCGATCTCCGAGCGCAGCGTATCGATATCCGTATTGTTGTCATGCACGGAAACGCCACGCACCAGCACCCGCCCGCCCGTGGCTTCCTCCAATCCGTTCAGGCAGCGCAGGAAAGTACTCTTCCCGGAACCCGACGGGCCGATAATGCAAACCACTTCGGAGGCATTGACCGAACAGTCGATGCCGCGCAGAACGCGCAGGTCTCCGAAATTCTTGGTCAGCCCTTCAACGCGTATCACCTCGTCCATAGCGAGCCTCCAATCTCGTGATCGCCCAGGCGAGGCCCAGCGTCAACAGCCAATACATGAATGAAATCGTCAGATACGGTTCCCAGTAGCGCGAGTACGCGCCGGCCACCGTCCGCGCCGTGTAGGCCAGTTCGGCGAGGCCGATGGCGGAAATCAGCGACGAATCCTTGAGCAGCGCGATGGCGTTGTTTCCCAGGGGCGGCAGCATCCGCCGGAAGGCCTGCGGCAGTATGATGTGGTACATCGTGCGCGCAAACGACAAACCGAGCGAGCGCGAGGCCTCGATCTGCCCGCGGTCGATCGACTGTATCCCGGCCCGGAAAACCTCGGAGATATAGGCGCCGGAATTGAGCGTAAGGGCAATCACGCCGGAGATGAACGCGCCGTAGTTCTGCTTGAGGTTACGCGCCAGTTCGCCCGAAATCAGCAGCCCGTCCGACGGGTTGACGAACAGAGGCAACACGGCGAAATGGATAAGCAGGATCTGCACGAACAGCGGCGTACCGCGGAAAAAACTGACATAGACCGTCGATGGCCAGCGCAGCAGGTATTGGCAGAGCTGGCGCGCCGGCGAATGGCGCGCCTCGGCGAGGCGCGCCAGGCCCAGGCACAGACCCAGCACGGTGCCAAGCAGAATACATATGACAGTAACGAGGATGGTCATTTGCAGACCGTGCCAGAACATCGCCGAATACTCGGCGATGATGTCGGCACGGAACCATCCGAACCAGAGCGTTGGTTCCATGGGCTATAGCGGTCTTAAGGTTATTGCGCGGGCAGCGTCGGGGCGTCGGACTGGAACCAGGTCTTGTAGATCTTGGCGTAGGTGCCGTCGGCCTTGACTTCCGCCAACGCGGCGTTGAGCTTGTCGAGCAACGCCTTGTTGCCCTGCTTGACGACGATGCCGAAGTACTCCTTCGGGAAATTCGGGTCGTTCACGGTCTTCAGTTGCTTGTGCTCCTGGACCCGGTAGGCGATGACGCCATTGTCGCCGATCACCGCGTCCACACCGCTGTTGGCCAGCTCGGAAACGGCCACCGGCGTGCTTTCGAAGCGCTTGATGTCGGAACTGGTCTTGCCGAATTCGCGCGAGGAAATATCGTCGCCCGTGCTGCCGGTCACCACGCCGACTTTCTTGCCGGCCAGATCCTTCAGGCTCTTGACGTTGCTCTCCTTCGGCACGGCGATGAGCTGGCGTGCCTCGAAGTACGGGGCGGTAAAGTCATAGGACTGTTTGCGCTTTTCGTTGATCGTCACGCCGGAAATGACCAGGTCGACGTCGCCGTTGTTCAGCGCGGCGAAAATGCCGGTCCACGGCGTGTTGACGATCTTGATCGACAGGCCGGCCTTCTGGGCCACGGCCTTGACGATATCGATGTCGTAGCCGACGATCTCCTTGGTCGGGCTCTCGTAGGCAAACGGCCGGTAAGTGGCGCTCGAACCGACGACGAGTTCCTTGTTCTGGGCATGGACGCTTCCCGCGACGAGAGCAGCCAAACCAAGCGGCAGCAGGATTTTTTTCAGAAGTTTCATGTTGTTTGTCCGAAAATGGATAAAAGAATACCGCCGGAAGCGGCGGCGCCTATGACCGACAGAATGCAAAACCGATAAGGGCCGGTCCCTGAACCGGCGTAACCCCGATCACGTGGATACGAGACACGAGCCCGCCATTGTATTAGGAATCCCCTCGCGTAAAAACCCTTTATTCCGACTCGCCTCAAACCTTGTGTCTTGGGCCTCGCCCGGATTGCGCCACGGCGCTGCCCGGGACCTGTCCAGAGCGTCCCGCCGCCGCTGTTAAAATGGCGCCATGAGCAGCCAGATCGAACCGGCGCGATTATCGTTCGCACCCGACGGAACCCCTTACTCCGAAACCTACGGCGACGTTTACCACTCGGCTGCCGGCGGGCACGCCCAAGCCAGGCACGTGTTCCTGGCCGGCAACGGATTGCCTGAGCGTTGGCGGGGCAAGAATTCCTTCACCATTCTCGAGACCGGTTTCGGCCTGGGCGTGAACTTCATGGCTACTTGGCTCGCCTGGCTGGCCGATCCGCAGCGTTGCCGGACCCTGCACTTCGTCTCCGTCGAAAAACATCCTTTCGCCGCTACCGACCTGATACAGGCCCACGCCGCTTGGCCCGAATTCGCCGAAATCTCCCCGCCCCTTTGCCGCGCCTGGCCACCGTTGAACGGAGGCGAACACCGTGTCGAACTGGCTGACGGGCAGATCGTCCTCCGGCTAATCTTCGGCGATGCTGTGGAATGGCTGCCGGCGCTGGCTGCAGCAGGAGGCGCGGCGGTCGACGCGTTTTATCTCGACGGATTCTCCCCCGCAAAGAACCCCGAACTCTGGTCGGCGGAAATCTGCCGCGCCATGGCGGACCTGGCCGGCCCGGACGCGACGCTGGCCACCTGGTCGGTTGCCGGCCATGTGAGGCAAGCCTTGATCGCTGCGGGTTTTTCCGTGGAAAAGCGCGCCGGATTCGCCGGCAAGCGGCAAATGCTTACCGGGTGTTATCTCCCCGGGTCACGGCTTCTCCCACTCAAGGCCACCACTGGCATCGGGCAATAGTTGACTTAAATAATAGGTTTCTTTTGGAACGGCAGAAAAAAGCGTAGACTGGACCATTCCGTTCGACTTGCCAGAGCTGCAGCCGACACCCTGATTACCAACTTCACCGATAACGACCGACGACCCAATGGATACCACCACTACGCTGAAAACAGCCGCTGCAGAATCGGCCCGACCCGTCAAACATCCGGATTTCAATGCGCTCTTTTCCGGACGGGCCAAAGCGATTCAAAGCTCCGCCATCCGCGAAATCCTCAAGGTAACGGAACGCCCCGAGGTGATCTCCTTCGCCGGCGGCCTACCCGCGCCGGAAACCTTCCCCGTCAAGGAAACGCTGGCCGCGCTGGAAAAAGTGCTGACCACCAACGGCAAGGGCGCCTTGCAGTACAGCACGACCGAAGGCTATGCGCCGCTGCGCGAATGGATCGCCGCGCGCAACAGCCGGCCGGGCGCGCCGGTGCACCCCGATCAGGTGCTGATGGTTTCCGGTTCGCAGCAGGGTCTGGATCTGCTGTCCAAAGTGCTGGTCGATCCGGGCGACACCGTGCTCGTCGAAACGCCGACCTATCTAGGCGCCTTGCAGGCTTTTTCGCTGTTCGAGCCGAAGTACGTGTCGATCCCGTCTGATGAGAACGGCCTGCGGCCCGAAACGATGGGTGAATCCCTGCGCGGCGCGAAGTTCCTGTACTGCCTGCCGAATTTCCAGAACCCGACCGGCCGCCTGCTGGCCGAGGAGCGCCGCTACCGCCTGGCCGAAAAGGCGCGCGAACTGGACCTGCTGATCCTAGAGGACGACCCCTACGGCGAGCTTTCCTACGCGGGCGACACGCCGTGCTCGATCCGTTCGCTGGCGCCCGAACGCACCGTCTACATGGGCTCCTTCTCCAAGGTCCTGTCCCCCGGCATCCGCCTCGGTTACGTGATCGCCCCCGAGGCGTTGCGCGCCAAGCTCGTGCAGGCCAAGCAGGCTACCGACCTGCATACGTCCACGCTGTCGCAGATGGCCGCCTACGAAGTCATCAAGAACGGTTTCCTGGATTCGCACATCCCGACCATCCGCAAGCTGTACGGCGACCAATGCCAGGCCATGCTCTCCGCCCTGTCGCGGCACATGCCCGAGGGCGTGCGCTGGAACGAACCCAAGGGCGGCATGTTCCTGTGGGCCGAACTGCCCAAGGGCATGGACGCCTCGGCGCTGCTGGCGAAAGCCGTGGAAGAGTGCGTGGCGTTCGTGCCGGGCATGCCCTTCTTCGCCGAGAACCCGTCGATCGAAGCCCTGCGCCTGGCCTTCGTCACCGTGCCGCCGCCGCGCATCGAAGAAGGAGTCAAGCGGCTGGCCGCGCTGATCAACGCGAACCGCTGAACATTCACCTTGGATTGCCATTGAGGCGACTGGCGCCACCCCAAAAGAAAAACCCGGAACTCCCTCAAGGAATTCCGGGTTTTGTTTTTCCGCCGCCAGATTTCAGGACATATCCAGGCCTGCCCGCAGCCGCTTCAACGCCAACTCGCGCGGGAACAACGCAATGACCGCATCGACCGACGGCGTTTGCGCCTGACCGGTCAGCAGCACGCGCAGCGGCATGGCCAGCTTGGGCATTTTCAAGCCATGCGCGCCGATGCATGCCTTGATCAGCGCGTTGATTGAAGGCGCGTCCCACGCCACGCCCTCAAGCCCAGCGACAAAATCGGCCAGCGCCGGCTTGGCCTCCGCCGTCAGATGATGCGCCAGCGTTTCGGCATGCGGCGTCAGTTCGATGTAAAAAACCTCGGCGGCGTCCGCCAGCTCGTTCAGATTGACGATGCGGTCCTTGTACAGCGCGATGATCGTCTCGAGCGACGGTGAATCGCCCACGGTGACACCGCGCGCCTCCAAGCGCGGCTTGACGAGTTCCGCCAGGCGCCGGTTATCGGTCTGTTTGATGTAGTACGCGTTGAGCCAATTCAGTTTCTCGGTGTTGAACTGCGCTGCCGAAGGCGTGATATGGTTCAGATCGAACCACGCACAGAACTGCTCCATGGTGAAGATCTCATCGTCGCCGTGCGACCAGCCCAGGCGCGCCAGGTAGTTAAGCACGGCTTCCGGCAGATAGCCGTCCTCGTGGTACTGCATGACGCTGACCGCACCGTGGCGCTTGGACAGCTTTTGCCCATCGTCGCCGAGAATCATCGAAAGGTGGGCGTAAACCGGAACCTCCGCGCCCAGCGCGTTCAGAATGTTGATCTGGCGCGGCGTGTTGTTCACATGGTCGTCGCCGCGGATGACGTGCGTGACCTTCATGTCCCAGTCATCGACGACGACGCAGAAGTTGTACGTCGGCGTGCCATCCTGGCGGGCGATGATCAGATCGTCGAGTTCGATGTTGGCGATTTCGATGTGCCCCTTGACAAGATCGTCCCAAGCCACTGCGCCTTCCGTCGGATTCCTGAAGCGCACGACTGGCTGCAAACCCGTCGGCGGCATCGGTAGCGTCTTGCCCGGTTCCGGTCGCCAGGTGCCGTCGTAACGGGGCTTCTCCCCCTTGGCCCGCTGCGCCTCGCGCATCTGTTCGAGTTCTTCCGGCGTTGTGTAGCAGTAGTAGGCTTCGCCGCTCGCCAGCATCTGTTGGATCACCTCCTTATAGCGATCCATGCGCTGCATCTGGTAAAACGGCCCTTCATCGGGCGCCAGCCCCAGCCAGTCCATGCCGTCGATGATCGCCTGTACCGCCTCGGGCGTCGAACGGGCCACATCCGTATCCTCAACGCGCAGAATGAAGTTGCCGAGATGGTGGCGGGCGAAAGCCCACGCAAAAAGCGCGGTGCGTGCGCCGCCGATGTGCAGGAACCCCGTCGGGGAAGGAGCAAAGCGTGTGCGGATCATGGTCTTTAGGCCAGAAGGCAAAAGACCGTATTGTAAAGGAAGTTGGGAATGGCACACGCCCTGGCGGCATAGGTTAACGCCAGGGCGGAACGCCATCGACAACTCAATAACCGGGCGGCGGCGGAGGCGGAGTTCCCGCCGGCGGCGGCGGAATACCCTTCCCGTCGCTGGTCGCCGGCGGCGAATAAACCGAAGAGGTTGGCGCCTGCTGCTGCATCATCTGCGCCATCGACGCCGACACCGGCACCTTGTGTCCTCTCGAATACATGCATTGGACGTAGGCGTTGTCGAACCGCTTCTGCGAACCGTAAGCCGAACGCTGCCCGGCATCGGCGCCCATCAGCGAGCCGAAAAGCAGGCCCGCGCCCGCTCCGACACCCGCCCCGCTGCTGCCGTCGATGGCGGCGCCGGCCGCGGCGCCGATCAACGTGCCGACCGCCGCGCTGCGCACTGCGGCGTCATTCGCCGACTGCTCCGCCGTCGTACCGCCGATCTGCTGGAATGCATAGCGCTGGCAGTTGCCGTCGTCGTAACGGAACTGGTCGAAAGTCTTGCTGGAACCGGGCAACGCCATAACGCTCGGCCCCGTCGGTATGCTGGCGCAACCGCCTACAAGCAGCAACGCCGCCAATCCGATAGCGGCATACATGGGTCTAATCATCATTTTCTCCCAATCCCTCCCCGGCTTATGGACGCGGCAATACTTTCAGCCAGCCGCCCGGACACTCCCTGACATTCGGATAATAACCACCGGGCGACCGGCAGTAATACCAATAGCCGACGGCAGGCGCCGGCTGCGGCTGTTCGATATAGACGGGAGGGTCAGGCCGCTCGATGACGACGGGCGGATAGTAGTACGGATAATAATAGGGCGGCGGATAGTACCAAGGACTCCAGCCCCCCCACCCCCAATAAGGGCCAAAACCCACGCCGATGCCGACATCCACGCGGCGATACCCGCCGCCTCTGCCATGCGCCGAGGCATCGCCTATCCCCAGCATGCCAGCGAGAAACAGTATGGCGGCAGCCAAAAATAGCTTTTTCATCGGCCCCTTTCGCCTCCTCACCAAAAAATCCCCAGCAAAGGACTACATACCAAGGATAGCCAACATTCTGGCCCCATTCCATGAAACGAACCGTTCCCAAAGGTATTCATTTGTAAAAAATTATTTCAGAACGCCCTGCCTCGATCCATACCGGCTTGTGAAAGAAACCAGCGCGGAGAAAACCCCTTTTCAAAAGGATGATTTGACCGGAAAGTAAGGATATGGTCTAATCTCGCCCCTCTATCGGGCAGTTAGCTCAGCGGTAGAGCACTGCCTTCACACGGCAGGGGTCACTGGTTCGATCCCAGTACTGCCCACCAATAGATTGCGCAGTAAAATCAAGGCGTTATAACCATTTAAATGTCTAATAAATTAGGCAGAACATCTGGTCTAACGCCTTGTTTTTATTACTTGCGCCAAACTCCAATTAGACACTTCGCGTCTATTTTTTCCCCTCAATAGGGGTGGCCGTAATCTTTTCTGATTGATCGCCAAGCACATCATCCGTTCCATCAAGCCGGCCTTGCCGGCGATCCGGCGGTAATATCGTAGCAATAAAAGACCCGCGCCCATCTCGTCAGGCGCGCCGCTCCCCCCTGCCGAAGAAAAACCACCAAGAACCACAGAAAACACTTGCCGCGAAAACGTCACTTAGTCGTCCCTGCAAAAATCCTGGATGCCTTAAATTTTCTGGGTTTGAAGCTATTTTTTCTGCGTTGAAATCTCCGAGAAATTAAAATAACGGGTAATAAAACCTCAGAGAAATTGGTGGAGAAACGATGGCGACCGAG
>JAVBSG010000018.1:0-8184 GCA_031547245.1 Propionivibrio sp. | reverse complement strand
GCTGCTTGGCCAGGACGGCGTTGCACTCGCGCCCCTTCCCGAAAAATACATTCCCGCCTGGCGCAAGAATATCGCCGGCCTGGATGGCGACACCGACAAGATCGATTGGAAATACAAGAATACAGAGGGATATTTGCAGCTTCTTGAGGAGCACCGGCCCGCCACCAACCTGGCCTACCTGGTCCCGCACGGCAACGTTCGCATGGAGGCCATGGGGCTGGATGGGCGCAAGGCGACCAAGGAAGAAGTCGCTCTCATGTGCGAAATCCTGGAGCGGGAACTCAAAGCCGGCGCTTTCGGCTTGTCGACCGGGCTCATCTACATGCCGTGTGCCTTTGCCGACACCCACGAGATGATCGAACTGTGCAAAGTCACGGCAAAATACGATGGCATTTTCGTTGTACATCAGCGCAGCGAGGCCGACGACATCATCAATTCGACGCAGGAACTCCTCAACATCGCGCAGGAATCGGGTGTCTGGCTGCACATATCGCACATGAAGGTGTGCGGCAAGAAGAACTGGGGGCTCATCGACGAGATGCTCGGCCTGCTCGAGAAGGCTCAGAAAAACGGCATTCGAATTTCCTTCGATCAATACCCGTACGTTGCCGGCAGCACCATGCTCGGCGTCATTTTGCCGCCGTGGGTTCACGCCGGCGGTACCGACAAATTGCTCGAACGTCTGGCGGATCCGGAATTGCGCAAGAAGATGATCGAGGATATCGAAAAGGGTATTCCCGGCTGGGATAATTTCATCGATTTCGCGGGGCTCGACCAGATCTTCGTCACCAGCGTCAAGACGGAAAAGAACGTCGATGCCATCGGCAAGAATCTGATCGAAATCGGCCAGATGCGCGGCAAGGATCCGTACAACGCCACGTTCGATCTGCTGTACGAGGAAGAGAACGCCGTCGGCATGTTCGACTTCTACGGCACCGAGGAACACGTCATCAAGTTCCTTTGCCGGCCGGAACAAAACGTCTGCACGGACGGGCTGATGGGTAAAGGCAAGCCGCATCCGCGTGTCTATGGCGCCTTCCCGCGCGTACTGGGCAAATATGTGCGCGAAGAAAAGTGCCTGACCTGGGAAGCCGCCATCCGCAAGATGACCGCCAAGCCTGCCGAAGTCATGCGTCTTGCCGATCGCGGAATGATCTGCGCCGGTTATGCCGCAGACATCGTCGTGCTGAATCCGCAAACCATCATCGACAAGGGAACGTTCATCGATCCGAACCAGTACCCGGAGGGGATCGACGCCGTCATGGTCAATGGCAGCTTTGCGCTCATCAACGGCATCGAGAGCTATGCCCGTAGCGGCAAGGTGCTCAAAGCCGCCGTCAAGTAATGCATTCCAGCCCGGGTGAACACGTCGCCCGGGCGTGGAGATACAAGATTTTCAAGGGGAGAATCAATATGAACGTGAATGCAAACGACGTTGCTAACAGTGCCTATGCCGCCGGCCAGGGAAAAACCTGGAAGGTGCGTTATGGCATGCTGACGCTCATCTGGCTGGGTTGGCTGTTTTCGTTTCTCGACCGCATGGTCATGAGCGTGTCGCTGCCCTTCGTCGGCAAGGATCTGAATATCGATACGACGGCTCAGGGCTGGATCATCAGCGCTTTTTTCATCGGCTACGCGGCATTCCAGATTCCCGGCGGCTTTTTCGCCGATAAATTCGGACCGCGCAAGGTCATGGCCATTGCCATCACCTGGTGGTCGATCTTCACTAGCCTGACCGGCCTGGCGCTGACCCTGCCCATCATGATGGTCGTGCGTTTCCTGTTCGGCATCGGCGAAGGATGCTTCCCCGCTGCTTCCTGGAAGACCATTGCCACGTACTTCCCTTCCAAGGAGCGCGGCCGCGCGACGGCGATTCAGTCGTCGGTCAATACTCTGGGACCGGCACTGGCGGCAGTCGTCGCCGCCAGCATCATCGGCGCATTCGGCTGGAAGGCCGTATTCATCGCACTGGGATTCCCCGGCCTGCTGGTCGCATTCGGGATGTACTGGTACTGCCGCAACGACCCGAAGGATCACCCGTCCATCACCCAACAGGAACTGGATGAACTGGCTGAAGACAAGGCGGCCAGTGCCGGTTCCGCTCCCGCGGCAGCGCAGGAAGCTCCCGTGTCTTTCATGAGCGTCCTCTCGCAGCCCGTGCTGTGGCAGATGGCCGCGATCTGGTTCCTGTTCGACATCACCTTCTGGGGATTCTCGTCGTGGCTGCCCAGCTACCTGATGAAGGTGCGCGAGTTCTCGCTCGCCAAGACCGGCGTCATGGCGGCTATTCCTTTCCTGTTCGGTACCGTCGGGACGCTGCTGGGCGGCTATTTTTCCGACAAGATCAAGAGCCAGCGCAAGTGGCTGTACGTGATCGCCTCGGCAATCAGCGCCGGCTTCCTGTACTTGACCTACTCGGTAGCGGATGCCAATTCCGCCGTTATGTACCAGTGCATTTCGTCGTTCTTCATGTTCTTTGCCATGGCCATGTTCTGGGGAATTCTGATGGATCAAATCCCCACGAAAATCATGGGCCGCGCATCGGGCATCGTTAACTTCGGCGGACAGATGGCCGGCGTCGTTTCGCCTCCGATCATGGGCTTCCTGATCCAGAGCAGCGGCGGAAGCTATAACAGTGCATTCATTTTCATGATTATCGCACTGGTTGCTTCGGCTTTCGTGACGATGACGCTCAAGAACAAAGCCGCGGCCTGATCCGGTAAGATCGCCACGGGTATTACCATTTCACTGGGCGATCGGAGTTCCGATCGCCCATTTTCAATGATGCGGCACAGGAAAGGAAATCGCATGGACAAAAAAATCATTAATACCGATAAAGCCCCCGCGGCTATCGGCACTTATTCACAAGCCGTTGCCGTAGGGCAGACCGTTTATATTTCAGGCCAGCTCGGGCTGGTGCCTCCTGCCAACGATCTGGCGGAGGGGTTTGCTCTGCAATGCCACCAGATGTTTCGCAACCTCCGCGCCATCTGCGAGGCGGCCGGGGGCGATCTGCAGAACATCGTCAAACTGACCATCTTCGTGACGGACCTTGGCAATTTCGCCGAATTGAACAAGATCATGGGCGAGTACATCTCCAGCCCTTACCCCGCCCGCGCCGCAGTGCAGGTGTCGGCGCTGCCACGCGGCGGGCTGGTCGAGGCTGATGCCGTAATGGTTCTCTGATACGGAAAACGGCGCTGCCGGAACGCTGCTTCACGTAGCACTCCGGCAGCGAAACCACGGCAATAACCAGACGATTCCCCAAACCAGCCGGGGAATCGTTCGCCGATAACGTCAAACGCCGCCGGCGCGGCTTTCAAGCAATCCGGTGCGCTTTCAATTTGTCCCAGTCGAACGTCACGCCGGTTCCCGGTGTATCCGGGGCGACCGCCAGGCAATTCTCGACGACCAGCGGGCGTGTCGTGTAGGCGTCGATCGGGAAACTATGCACCTCCAGCCACCCGGCATTGGACTGCGCCGACAGCAGGCTGACGTGCAACTCCTGCATGCCGTGCGTGCACACCGGAATGCCGTGCTTGCGCGACAGTTCCGCCACGCGCAGCCAGCCGGTGATGCCGCAGCAGTTCGAGGCGTCGGGCTGAATGAACGAGAGTTTAGCTTGGGCGAAGGCGTAGCCGAATTCGTGGATCGTGTGCAGATTCTCGCCCATCGCCAGCGGCATGCCCGTTGCGTCGGCTATTTGCGCATAACCCAGGTAGTCGTCGGGCAGGGTGGGTTCCTCGAACCAGTAAATGTCGTATGGCATGAAAGCCCTGGCGGTGTCGATCGCTTGCTCGACGCTTAGCGAGTAGTTGGCGTCGACCATGAAGGTGACATCCTTGCCGATCAGTTCGCGCACGGCGCGAACGCGGGCGGTGTCGTCTGCCAGGCCGCGTCCCACCTTGATCTTAACGCCGTTGAAGCCGCGATCCAGATAACCCTGGATGCTGCCCAGCAGTTTTTCCTGCGAAAATCCCAGGTCGATGCCGCCGCAATAGGCTCTCGTGCGGTCGGCTACGCCGCCGGCAACCTTCCACAGCGGCTGCCCAAGGGATTTGCAGCGGATATCCCACAGAGCGATGTCGATAGCCGAGGTCGCAAAAGAAGCGATGCCTCCACGCCCCACGTAATGCACATGCCATTCCATGAAATCGGCAATCCGGTCGATTTCCGAGGCGCCCTTGCCGATCAGCACAGGCGCCAGGTCATGCGTGATCATCGCCAGGATGGCATGCCCCCCCTTTCCTCCGGTGTAGGTATAGCCGGTGCCTTGCTGCCCGTCCTGCCGGGTGATGGTGACCGTTACCAGTTCAAAGTGCGTGTGGTCTCCGTGCTTCGCATCGGCGAGCACTTCCGCCAGCGGCACTGCGAAGAGCTGTGCCTCGATGCTTTTGATCGCTGTGTTATCCATCGTCCATTCTCCACGTAAAAATTTGTCCGTTCAGGCCGCCAGCTGCTCCAGCAGCCTTGCCGCTTCCGCGGCCATGTTCCGCGCGTTCGGCCGGAACGCGAAAGTCGCTGCCTGGGGCAATTGGCGGAACAAATGCCGGCTGCTGCGGCGATAGGCGGGGTCGTAGTGCTGCTCGATCAATTCGCGGAACAGCTCGGGTTTCGACCCGGCATCCACCATATCGTGCCAGCGGGCGATGACCTGCCAGCCATGCAATTCGACGAGGCAGGAGAGCAGCTCCTTGAAGCGCTCCGGCGCATCGAACAGCGCCGCATAGTCTTCACACAGAAATTCCACCCGGTCGTCGACGGCAGCCTCGATGCGGACGCAGGCGGCTTCTGCCATCATCTGCATTAAGGCGTCCGGCAATTGCACCTGGCCGATCTTGCGGCTTTCCGATTCGACAAACACCGGCCGCGCCGGATCGAGTCGTTCCAGCGCCAGTGCCAGGCGTGTGTCGAAAGCCTTCTGGCTCGGTTGCTCCTGGCCCGGCAGCGAGCCGAGCAGCGAGCCCCGATGCTGCGCCAGCTCTTCAAGGTCGAGTATCTGCGCGCCCTGTTCGCCCAGCGCACGCAACAAGCGGGTTTTGCCGCTGCCGGTCAGGCCGGCCAGCACGCGATAGCTGAAACGGCGGGGCAATTCAGCCAGCTGTTCCAGCACGTGGTGGCGGTACGCCTTGTAGCCTCCCTGCAACTGGCAGGCTTTCCAGCCGATCAGATTGAACCATGCCGTCATCGCGCCGGAGCGCTTGCCGCCGCGCCAGCAGTAGATCAGGGGCTTCCAGTTGAGCGGCTTGTCGGCAAAAGCCGTTTGCAGGTGATGCGCGATGTTTTTCGCTACCAGCGCCGCTCCGTATTTTGTAGCCTCGAACGGCGATACCTGCTTGTACATGGTGCCGACAGTCACGCGCTCTTCGTTGGTAAGCACCGGCGCATTGAGTGCGCCAGGCAGGTGGTCTTCGGCGAATTCGAGCGGTGTGCGCACGTCGATGATGCAATTGAAACGGCCGATATCTGCCAGGGAAGCGAGCTGATTTTTCATGGAGTGGCGCGAAGCGGGAAACGGAAAGCGGCCGTCATTGTATAGCTGCTTTAGGCGATCCGCGCATGGCGGCAGACGTCTGAGCCGCTTCTTGTCATCAAACGGTCATTTTTCCTTGATAAACTGGAAACATTTGGTTTTTCGAAGATTTACGCAGATATGTCCCTTACGATCCTTGTCGTCGAAGACGAGCCGGCCATTCAGGAATTGATAGCCGCCACCCTGCAACGCAACGGGCACCGGGTGGTGCGCGCCTATTCCGCCGAAGAGGCCGCGCCGCTGATCAACGAGGCGCTGCCGGATGTGCTGTTGCTCGACTGGATGCTGCCGGGGGCGAGCGGCGTGCAATTGGCGCGGCGCCTGCGCGGCGACGAGCGGACGCGCGCATTGCCGATCATCATGCTGACCGCGCGCGGCGAGGAGGAGGACAAAGTGGCGGGGCTCGAGGCCGGCGCCGACGATTATCTGACGAAGCCTTTTTCGCCACGCGAGCTGGCGGCGCGCATCAAGGCCGTACTGCGACGGCGGGCGCCGCAGATGACGGAGGACTGCGTCGAGGCGGCGGGACTGCGCATCGATCCGTCGGCGCATCGTGTGACGGGCAACGGCCAGCCGCTGGATCTGGGGCCGACCGAATTCCGACTGCTGCATTTTTTCATGACGCATCCGGAAAGGGTATTCGACCGAGCCATGCTGCTCGATCGGGTGTGGGGAGACCATGTTTTCGTCGAGGAGCGCACGGTCGATGTGCATATCCGCCGCCTGCGCGCCTGCCTCGAGGCGACGGGGCACGACCGTCTGGTTCAGACGGTGCGCGGCAGCGGCTACCGCTTTTCGGCTCCGCAAGACTGATGCCCGGCGCATGAAAACGCTGTGGATCCGTACGGGCTGGCTGCTGCTGGCCAGCGTATGCCTCGTGTTCGCGCCGGTGTCGCTGGCGTTTGGCCTCTCCTGGGGGCTTGGCGCCTTGCTGGTCTGTCTGCTGCTCATGCTGGGCTGGCATGTGTTTTTCCTGGGACAGTTGATGAACTGGCAGGCCGGGAGCCTGGACAATCCGCTGCCGCGCGGACGGGGAGTCTGGGAAATCGCCTTTGCCGGACTACAGCGCCGGGTGCGTCTGCGCCTCGGCCAGCAGCAGTCGCTCGCGGAGACCCTGGATCGCTTCATGCGTGCGGTCCAGGCGCTGCCGGACGGTGTCATCGCCTTCAACCATCTGCAGCAGATCGAATGGATCAACGAACGGGCTGCCAGCCATTTCGCGCTGTCCGCCACGGCGGACCGCGGGCAGGCATTGACCAATCTGATCCGCCAGCCCGAATTCGTCGCCTATCTGGCCGGCGGCGACTTCGCCGAGCCGCTCGTTTATCGCGGCGGGCGCGTCAAGGATCTGGTCCTGCTGGTGCAGATCATTCCGTACGACAACGATCACCGCCTGCTGGTCTCGCGTGACATCAGCCAGATCGAGCGCATGGAAAACATGCGCCGCGATTTCATCGCCAACATTTCCCACGAACTCAAGACACCGCTCACGGTGGTCGCCGGGTTTTCCGAAATGCTGGCCGACGGCTACGAGGACTACGAGGTGGCCGAGGTCAAGCATTACCTGACGCTGATCCATGAGCAGAACCGGCGCATGCAGCGGCTGATCCAGGATCTGCTGACGCTGTCGGCGCTGGAGTCGGGGGCGGGGCCTAGCGAGGAGCGTGTCGAGGTCGAACCGATGCTGCGCAGCCTGCTGGCCGAGGCGGAAGCCCTATCCGGCGGCAAGCACGAAATCTCGCTGGCCGTCGAAACGCCGTCGGCGTTGAAAGGCTGCGCCAACGAGCTGCGTAGCGCTTTCGGCAATCTGATCGGCAATGCCGTGCGCTACACGCCGCAGGGCGGAAGCATCACGCTGGCGTGGCGCCTCCGGCCGGATGGCGCGGAACTCGTCGTGACCGACACCGGCATCGGCATTCCCGCGCAGCATCTGCCCCGCCTCACCGAACGCTTTTACCGCGTGGACCGTAGCCGGTCCCGCGACACGGGGGGAACCGGCCTGGGGCTGGCCATCGTCAAGCACGTGTTGACGCGCCACCAGGCAACACTGGAAATCGAAAGCGAATCCGGCCGGGGCAGCCGGTTCAGTGCGCGCTTTCCCACATCGCGCCTGCTGTGAACACGCCTTAGCGCGTTGCCGTACTCTCTGCGGCAACGCAACGGCAGGCGAAAGACGCTCAGCAGGGCTCGAACTTGAACCGTTCGAATCCTGGTCCCGAATCCAGCAATCCTTTCAGCTGGACGCTTTGGGCATTTTTATCGAATATCTCGATGATTCTGCCGGGCCGATACCATCCGGGCGGCAAGATCAATGATTGTTCCATCTGAACGGATTTTGGCGAGGCAAGCAGGAACGCCCGCTGGTACGGTTCCCCCCTTTGTTCCGTCGTTCGGGCGCAAATAGCGGTAGGAAGCCCCGGCAGCGCCTTGATTCCGGCGATGAGCCCGCCCTTGTGTTCCTGCATCAGCCAGACCGTTTGCGCCAGCAGGAAACGCTGGCTGTCGTGCGGGCAAAGCGCCAGCAACTGGCCATGAACCATTTTTCGGCCGCTGACGCTGCGGATCAGGCGAAATCCGTTGGCCGACTGGTTGACCATTTCCCAGGTGTCCACCCGGTAGGTGGCCGAGAGTTTTTCCCGGTTGATGTACAG